>JBCEBZ010000001.1:0-8035 GCA_039206675.1 Rhodococcus sp. (in: high G+C Gram-positive bacteria)
GCACCGGAGTCCTCGACGATGTAGCGGACCTCGTCGGGGCGCAGCCGGAAGTTGATCGGGACCAGTACCCGGCCCCAGCCGCTGACCCCGAAGAAGGACGTCAGCAGCCGACTCGAGTTGTGGCTGACGATCGCGACCCGCTCCCCCACTCCGATGCCGAGTTCGTCGAGTTCGGCGGCCTGCCGGCGTGCGAGGTCGGCGACCTCGGCGTAGGTCAGCGAGCCCTGGCTCGGTGCGGGTTGATCGGGTTCGTCGACCACACCGATCCGATTCCCGTACACGGTCTCGGCGCGGTCGAGGAAATCGGTGACGCTGAACGGGACAAACACGACTTCTCCTACGGATTCCATACGTCGACAGGGGCACGAACCGAAACCACCTCTGACGGTACGTTCTGCGCTCGCGAGGCGGGGCCGGTCGGCCCGAAAAGAATCAAGTGGAAGCCGGAACGCGAGGTCTTCCCGCATCGAGAACGGGATCCGCGCGGGGCGGCGGTGCGCGTGCAGTCATCCATTCATGCGCTGGTGGTCATGGTCCCGCAGCCTCGCCCTTCCTAGTGTTGCAGGTCACAGACGCTCGACGAGGTGCGCAGGCGCGCTTCCCGTGGAGCCGTGGGATGGAAGGACGGACACCGTGGCGACACTGCAGACGGTCCAGAAGATCGGGCCGGTGTTGGATCTGTTCACCGCAGCGCAACCGGAATGGGGGGTCTCCGAAGTCGCGGCTGCCATCGACGTTCCCCGATCGAGTGCGCACGCGTTGCTGTCGAGTCTGGTCGACACCGGACTGCTGCAGTGCCGTACGCGGGGTCGCTATCGGATCGGCTGGCGGGTCATCGAACTCGGCGAGACCCTGCGAGGCACCGTCGACGTGCGGTCGTGCGCGGCGCCGATCATCGAAGGCCTCGTCGAGAGGTTCGGCGAGACCAGCCACCTCGCGGTGATGGAGCGGTGGCATGTGCTGTACGTCGACAAGGTCGTCGGCACGCACAACATCACCGTGCAGGGCGCACGCGTCGGCGCCCGCCTCGAAGCGCACTGCACCGCCGTCGGCAAGGTACTGCTCGCAGCCCTCGAAGAGAACGAACTGCGCCGCTACCTGGCCGGGCGCACACTGCGCAGACACACGCCGTCCACGATCACCAATGCCGGGGCGTTGCTCGACGCAGTGTCGGTGGCACGGTCGGCCGGCCACGCCTACGACCTCGGCGAAGCGGTGTCGGAGGTCCACTGCGTGGCCGCGCCGGTCCGGGACGACATGGGTTCGGTGGTGGCCGCGGTGAGCATGAGCGTCCCGGTCAGCCGTTTCGTGCCCCGGCGCGCCGAGTTCACCCGCGCCGTCATGGCGGCGGCCCGCGACGTCTCCCACGCGGTCGCGAACACGAACCACGCCGTTCCGGCCACCACCCGGGACGTTCCCGAACCGGGCCGGCGCGCGCTGGCCTCCTGACCTGTACACCAGACCGTCCGATCCGAAACAGAGGTGCCATGGATACCGACGCACGCAAGGCCGCCGACCGGTTACTGGAGGTGTACCGAACGGGTGAGCCGATCGACCCGCTCACCCCGGAGCACCCCGACGCGTCGATCGAACTCGCCTACCGCATCCAGCAACTGCAGGTCGAGGAGTGGACCCTGGGCGGCGACGTCGTCAAGGGCCACAAGGTCGGTCTCGCGTCGCGGGCCATCCAGCGGCAGATGGGCGTGAACCAACCCGACTTCGGGCACCTGACCGCGAGCATGTTCCACCTCGAACACCAGCCGATTCCGGCGGACCGGTTCCTGCAGCCGCGGATCGAGCCCGAGGTGGCGTTCGTACTGGGGAGGCCGCTGAGCGGACCCGGGGTCACCGTGGCCGACGCGGTTCGGGCCGTCGACTTCGTGCTGCCCGCGCTCGAGATCGTCGACTCCCGGATCCGGGACTGGCAGATCGGCATCTTCGACACCATCGCCGACAACGCGTCCTCCGGCGGAGTCATCCTCGGCAGCCGACCAGTCCCGCTGAACGAGGTGGACCTGCGACTGGCCGGGTGCACCCTGCACATCGGCGGCGAACTCGCGGCGACCGGCGCAGGTGGCGCCGTCCTCGGCTCGCCGCTCAACGCGCTGGTGTGGCTGGCGAACACCGTCGGGCCGATGGGAGTGACGCTCGAACCCGGCCACGTAGTACTTCCCGGATCGATGACCAGGGCCTTCCCGGTGCGACCGGGCGATTCGGTCGTCGCGCAGATCGCCGGGCTCGGCAGTGTGACGGCCGTCCTCGACACGAAGGAGGAACAGTGATGAGCACAGACGCGTGGAGCGCGGCCCTCGTAGCCGAACGGTTGTTGCAGGCGGAAGACTCCGCCACAGCCCAGACGTCGATCACGGCCGAATGGAACGGCCTCGACCTCCCGACGGCGTACGCCGCCCAGGACCTCGCCCTGAACCTCCGCGTGGCTCGCGGCGAGAAGGTCACCGGGGTGAAACTGGGTGTCACGTCGAAGGCGAAACAACGCCAGGTGGGCGTGGATTCCCCGTCGACGGCCTGGCTGACCGACCGGATGATCCTCCCGATCGGTGAAGCCGTGCCGCGGGACCGGTTGATCCACGCGCGCGCCGAACCGGAGATCGCGTTCGTCATGGGACGCCGCCTGCAGGGTCCGGGAGTGAGCGCCGCGACCGCGCTGGCCGCCGTGGATCACGTGGTGGGCGCGATCGAGATCATCGACAGCCGGTTCTCGGGCTACACGTTCTCGATGATGGACGCCGTCGCCGACAACAACTCGTCCGGCCGCTACGTCACCGGGCCGATCAGCCGGCGACCGGAGGACCTCGACCTCGCGCTCGAGGCGTGCCTGCTCGAGGTGGACGGTGAGATCGTCGATTCCGCGACCGGTGCTGCGGTACACGGACATCCGGCCGAAGCGCTGGCGTTCGCCGCCAACACGCTCGCCGCACGAGGGCATGCCATCGAGGCCGGCTGGGTGGTGCTCACGGGCGGCATGACCGACGCGGTCCCGGTGGAACCGGGCGCCCGCATCGCGGTCCACTTCACCACTCTGGGCACGATCACCGTGGCGGGAGGTCACTGATGCCGATCATCGAGGTCACGCTCGCCGAGGGCCGCAGCCCCGACCAATTGCGCCGGCTCATCTCCGAACTCACCCACGCCGCCCACCGGGCGGTCGGGACACCCGTCGCGAACGTGCGAGTCATCGTGCGGGAGACACCGAGAACGCACTTCGCGGCCGGCGACGTCACGCTCGCCGAACGGGAGGAGGCGGCGAACATCCGGGTATCCGGAACGGCCGCCGACGTCGGCACCTGACGAATCGGGCATTGCGATCAGGGGGCGAGACGCGGGCACGAACCGGGCTACACAGGGAAGGTAACCACCCCCTGTCCCAGGAGATCCGATGACCCCGCACAGTCCCGTCACCCTCGTCGCGGAGCCGACGCATACGTCGCACGCCCCCGATCGAGTGGCCGACGAGTTGTACCATGACCTGTTGTCCCCGAACGAGGTTCGCGACCTTCGCGCGAGGGTGCGCAACTTCGCCACTCGCGCCGTCGCGCCCGTCGCGCACCGCATCGCAGGTGGCGACGAGCGGCTCGACGGCTTCCCACGCGACGCGTTCGAGGCCATGGCAGCAGAGGGGCTGTTCCGGATCCCATTTCCCGCCGACGTCGGCGGTGCGGGCCTGACCCACCGCGCCACGGCCACCGCGGTGGCGGTGGAGGAATTGGCGTACTACTCCAACAGCGTCGCCGCCATCTACGACGTGCACTGCATCCTGGCGGGCACCGCGCTCGACCAGGGCACCGGCGAGCAACGCCGGTGCTGGCTGCGACCGATCGTCGACGGCGAGATGGTGGGCGCCTTCGCGACCAGCGAACCGGGCGCCTCGAGCGACCTGTCTCCCGAAGCCGTGTCCACCGAGGCGATCCCGGACGGTGACGGCTGGATCCTCCGTGGTCGGAAGCGGTGGATCACCAACTCCGTCGTCGCCGGTGTCGTGGTGGTGCTCGCCCGCACCGGGGACAGCCTCACGACCTTCATCGTGCCCACGAGTGCCGCGGGCGTCACGATCGGCACCCCCGATCGCAAGTTGGGCAACCGCGGGCAGATCACCGCCGACGTTCACCTCGACGACGTCCGACTCGGCCCGGAGTCGGTACTCGGGCGGGTCGGCGGCGGCCTGCGCATCGCGTTGCAGACCCTCACCTACGGACGGATCGGGATCGGCGCCGCGGGCGTCGGCATGGCGCAGGCCGCATTCGATCGGACTGTGGCCCATCTGAAGTCGCGGCACGCATTCGGCGGCTCGCTGGCCTCGAAGCAGCACTGGCAGTTCGTGATGGCCGACTACGCGGCCGACCTGGAGGCGGCCCGCAGCCTCTATCTCAAGGCGGCGCTGCGCCTCGATGCCGGCGAGCGGTTCCCCGAACCCGAAGCGGCGATGGCGAAACTGCGAGGCACTGATCTGGCGGCGCGGATCGCCCGAGATGCCGTGCAGGCCTTCGGCGGACTCGGCTTCGTCCGGTCGCTCGGAGCCGACGACACGGAGGGTCCGGTGGAGGCCATCTATCGCGACAGCAAGATCGGCGAGATCTACGAAGGGGCCAACGAAATCCAGCGGTGGGTGCTGGCGCGTCAGATCTTCGGGCGCGAACACACCGGGTAGCGCGAACCTAACGGTCCGTACGCGAATCGCCATGCTGCTCGCGGAAATGCGCGGGGCTGGCGCCGAACCGTTTGCGGAACGCGCGGCTGAAGTGTGAAACGTCGCGGAAACCGACGCGGTCGCTGATCTCCGCGACCGTCGAGTCGGTGTCCAGGAGTTGCCCGCGTGCGCGATCCAAACGCAACTGGTACAGCCATGTGCGGGGAGTGGTGCCGGCGAGACTGAACAGTTTGTGGATGTAGCGCACCGACATTCCCAGTTCGACACCGATCTCCGCCGTCGAGTGATCGGAGTCGTGCAGGTACCGCGCCATCGCCTGCTGCACCGTCCGGAGGTCGTCGTGGTGGATCCGCTTCGTCGCGGTCAGGGGCGGCGCCTGCTCCGTGAGGGCAGACGTGAGCAGATCGACGGCGGAGGTGGCCACCGAGGCCGACGATCCCACCGACAACCGGGCGTCGGTGGTCGCGATATCGACGAGAAAGCGTGAGACGAGTCCGCTCATTCCGCGCTGCCCGGAAATGCTCAGGCCGGTGACCTCGTCCATGGCCTCCACGGACAGCCGGGAGATCAGCAGTTGACGGGGCGCGCGCAGCACGACCTGCTCGAATTCGGTCTTCCCGTCCACGACGAACGGTACCGCCGAGTCGAGGATGCCGAATGCCCCCTGCTCGAGGACCGCGGTCCTCGAATGCTGCTGGAGCGTTGCCGTTCCCCGTGTGATCAGGCACAGCAGGAAGTCGTCGTTGGGGTCGGACCGGATCATCTCCGGCGTGCGCACCACCGTGTGCGGATCGGCGTGCACCACACTGACGGTCAGCTCGCCGAAGGGCCGCACCGTCAATTCCGCGGCGAATCGCGCGTGCCGGTCGGGCCAGTCGACGTCCATTTCGCAGTAGGTGGAGTCGAGAGTGTCCGCCCAGCGCGTGCGGCCTTCGGTCGACTCCAGCTCGCGCGTATCCAGCACCAGCGCCGCGGCGTTCTCGGTGCAGACGGAGTCATCCTTCTGTGCACTGTCGGTCATGTTCGATCGCACCTCCGCCTCCTAGTGTTCCAGATCACAGGCATTCTCGGCGCGGGCGATCCCGAAAAGACTCCCCGCCGCTCCCACTTCGTATCTCGCGCACCGCCTCAGAGGAGACAACGCCATGACCACCAGCACCACGTGGATCGAATCGATCACCATGGAGGAACTCGACCGCGATCCGAACCCGATCTACGACCGGCTCCGGCGCGAAGCACCGGTTGCGTTCGTCCCCGCGGTGGGGATGCACGTGGTGGCGTCCCGCGACCTCTGCCTGCAGATCGCGCAGGACTCCGACACGTGGTCCACGGTGATCGCACCCTCGGGTGGACGAACCTTCGGAGAAGGTACCGTACTGGCCTCCAATGGTGAACAGCACAAAAAGATTCGCGAGTGGATCGATCCGCAATTGCGGCCCAGCGCGGTGGACTCCTACGTCGAGGCGCTGGTCCGGCCGCAGGCGCGCCGGCTTCTCGAAGGGATCGAGGAGCTCGGTGCCGTCGACATCCAGGAGGCCTACTTCGCACCGATCAGTGTGCGGTCGGTCGGTGATCTGATGGGACTCAGCGAGATTGCGTCGGAGACGCTGGTGCGCTGGTTCCAGACGCTGGCGCAGTCCTACGGGAACGCGGAGGTCGACGAGGACGGACACTTCGCCAACCCCGCGCCGTTCGAGGCCGGTGACCGGGTCAAGGCCGAGATCGTCGCCGCCGTCGACCCGATGCTCGACCACTGGACCGACCATCCCGACCACACCCTGATCTCACACTGGTTGCACGACGGAATGCCCGACGGGACGGTCCGCGACCGGTCCGAGATCTACCCGAACATCTACGTGTTCCTGCTCGGCGCGCTCCAGGAACCCGGGCACGTCATGACGACCACACTGGCCGGACTGTTCCAGCATCCCGACCAGCTCGAGCGCGTCGTCGACGAACCCACACTCATTCCGCGCGCCGTGAACGAGGGTGCGCGCTGGGTGGCCCCGATCTGGAGTGCCGCGGTGAAGGTGGCCAACCACGAGGTCGCGGTCGGTGGTGTCGACCTGCCCGCCGGAACACCGGTGATGCTGGCATACGGCTCGGCCAACCGCGACGAGTCCGCCTGGGACAACGCGGAGGCCTACGAGATCGATCGGCCGATCATGCCGCACCTGGCGTTCGGTGCGGGCAACCATGCGTGCGCCGGAACGTATCTCGGGACCGCGATCGTGCGGATCGCCCTCGAGGAGTTGTTCGAGACGATCCCGAACATCGAGCCCGATCCCGACCGCGCCCCGCAGTTCTGGGGATGGACGTTCCGCGGGCCGCAGGGCCTGCACGTCACCTGGGAGGTGTGACCGATGGATCGCATGGTGACGGTGTCCGGGCACGCCGGAGCCTTTCCCGTCGCACCCGGCACCTCGGTCCTGGAAGCCGCGCTGCGCGCGAATCACTGGCTCCCGCATGCCTGTTCGCAAGGGACGTGCGGTACGTGCAAGATCCGAGTTCTCTCCGGAGAGGTCGACCACGGCGCCGCCGACGAGACCATCCTCTCCGCCGACGAGCGCTCGTCCGGGTTCGCACTGGCCTGCCAGTCGAAACCCCACGGAGACCTGACCATCGCCCCCGTGAACGACGCCGATCCCGGCCGACCGATGCACGCCCTCCGCGACCACGCGGGCACCGTGCGGGAACTGTCCGACATCGCTCGTCAGACCCGCAGGCTCGTCGTCGAACTGGACGAACCGATGGAGTTCGACGCCGGCCAGTACGCCGAGCTGATCGTGCCGGGTTCCGGTGTTGCGCGGCAGTATTCGATGGCAAATCCGCCGTCCGAACACACGCGGCTCGAGTTCCACGTCCGGAACACGGAGGGCGGTCTCGCCACCGAGGGGTGGATCTTCGACACTCTCGCCGTGGGCGATCGCATCGATCTGCGTGGGCCGCTCGGCCAGTTCGGCGTCGCCGAACCCCGGGAGGAGCCGGCCATCCTCATCGGCGGTGGCACCGGGCTCGCACCGCTCAAATCGATTGTCCGGCATGCACTGGACGGCGGCCTGCTTCCCGAGATTCATCTCTACCACGGCGGGCGCCGAGAAGCGGACCTCTACGACGTCGAGTACTTCCGCACGATCGAGGCATCGGATTCCCGATTCCACTATCACCCCGTCCTCAGCGAGGAAACCTGGGACGGGGCGACAGGAATGGTGACCGACGCCGTGCTGAACGACTTCGCAAGCTGCCGCGGCCACAGCGCATACCTGTGCGGACCGCCCGCGATGGTCGTCGCCGCCGTCAAGGCGCTCAAACGCCGTCGCATGTCGCCGCGGCTGATCTTCAAGGAGGAATTCACCGTGAGCGCGCCGC
>JBCEBZ010000002.1:0-1581 GCA_039206675.1 Rhodococcus sp. (in: high G+C Gram-positive bacteria)
CGAGGGTGCGCGGGTAGGCGTCGAGGTCTTCGCCGGCACCGAACTGCAGCGGGTTCACGAAGATCGAGACGATCACCACCGCGCCGGTGAGCTTGGCCTGCCGCACCAGCTCCAGGTGACCCGTGTGGAGGGCCCCCATCGTGGGCACGAGCGCGACCTGGCGGCCGACGCCGCGCAGCGCCTTCGAGACCCGCGTCAGCACGCTCGGGTCGTGGTGCACGGTCAGTTCGCCGCGCTTGTATCCGCCCTGCAGATCGCTCACGGGGCTCACCTCCGGTCTTCCAGGATGTCCAGCAGTTCAGGTGTGGCGCCGGCGCGCTGCGCCGACCTCAGCGAGAGGGCCCGGTAGCCGGCCGCAATCCGCGGATCGACTTCCTCGAGGACCCGCAGGTGCGTGGCCACCGCCTCGGAGTCACCCCGGGCGACGGGCCCGGTGAGCGCCGCGGGCCCGCGGCGCAGGGCGTTGTCGAGAGCCGCCGACAGCAGCGGCTGGAGAACGCGTTCGGCCAGGCCGTTCGGGTCGTCGCCGATCAACTCCTGGCCGAGCAGTTCCTGGCCTTCCAGCGCGACTCGCAGCGCGGCCACTGCGTCGACGACGAGCGTGACCAGGTGATTGCTGCCGTGAGCGAGAGCGGCGTGGTACAGCGGCCGCATGTCCTCGCGGACCCGGACCGGCTCGCCGCCGATCTCGAGAACCAGCGACTGCGCGATCGCGTAACCGATGTCGTCGGCGGCGGTGATACCGAAACAGGCGGATGCGAGGCGGACCGTGTCCTCGTCGTGGCCGGTGAACGTCATCGCGGGGTGAATCGCGAGCGGAACGACACCCTGCTCGGTGAGGGGGCCGAGGATCCCGATGCCGTTCGCGCCGGACGTGTGCGCCACGATCGCGCGACCCGGCACGGCACCGGTGGAGGCCAGCCCGGCGATCAGCGACGGCAGTTCGGCGTCGGGGACCGCGAGAATGAGCAGTTCGGAGCGGGCCGCGACCTCTGCGACCGGCAGAATCTCGGTCTCGGGAAGCCGGGTGCGGGCCCGATGCCGTGACGCGTCGGAGACGGCCGAGCAGCCGACCACCACGTGACCCACCCGCTCCAACGCGGCACCGATTGCTGTTCCGACCCGGCCGGCGGAGACGATTCCTACCGTCAATCTCGCAGGCGCAGGGCCATTAGTGATCCCGAAAGAGGTCACCTTCGTCCTCTCGTTCGTTCCAGTCCCGCTCGGCGGGTACCAGACGTTCCACGGTGAGGATAGCCCGGCTCGAACGCACCCCGCCATGCGCAGGCAGAGTGATATATGCCTCACACCGTGCGGGTTGATCCCCGGGCGCGTCGGGGCCTATTCGGCCCGCCGGCGCCTGCCTCCGGCGCCCTGAGCCGCCCCCGACGCGGACTGCATGTTGGCCATGATCTCGGCGACGGACAGCCCGTTCGAGTGCGCCCCCGAAGACTCGTCGTCCTCGGCCGCCCGCCTGCGTCCCCGCCGGCCCTCTGGCTCGGGCCCGGCCGCAGACTCCGGCTCCGGCTCGGGCTCCGGCTGAGACTCCGGCTCGGGCTTCGTGGGCTCTGGTTTCGGCGC
>JBCEBZ010000002.1:1681-9563 GCA_039206675.1 Rhodococcus sp. (in: high G+C Gram-positive bacteria)
CTTGGCAACAGGCTCCGGCGTGGGCTCCGGTTCCGGTTCGACCTCGATCTCGGGTTCGGTGTGTCCGGCGCCGGCGGGCTCGACGATGGACGTCTCGGCGGTGACCGGATCGTCGTCGGGATTGGCGAAATGCGAGGACTGCGCGGAACCGCTCTGAGGCCCGGCACCCGCCGCGTGCCCCGCACCCGGGATGTAGAGGCCCGACGCGGCCGCCTGATAGCTGCTGTACGAGCGGCCTGCGAGTTCCTGCACACGCGTCGAATCCGCGCGCAGCGCGATCCGTTCGGTCGGCATCGCGCCGTCGAACAGTGCCTCGAGATTCTTGCGGAGCGACGAGAGTTCGGCGCGCAGCGCGGCGAGTTCCTCTGCATCGGCGCGCACTTCGCTGCGCACTCGCTTCTCGACGGTGAGCTCGTATTCGCGCCGTGCCGAGATCTCCCGCTCGAGCTGCAACTCGTAGACGGTCTGCAGGTCGCTGACCTTCGCCTTGTCGAGCGCCGACTCGCGCCGGTACTTCGTCATGGCGATGGCACCGACCGTCGCGGCCCAGAGCGCGGCCACCAGGCCCACCCGCAGGAGCTGAACGCTGTCACTGAAGATCAGGAAGAGGGACGCGATCACCGCGAGGGCGAGCAAACCCGCAACGATCATCTGGCTCGCGCTGCGCCTGTTACGGCGCGCAGACTTGAGGCGACCAGGATTCGTCATGGTGCCAGGGTACTTGGCCGCGAAGGGTGCACCGCGCATTCCATCCGACCTGCGGCGATCCCCTGTGCCCTAATGCGCGGGCTCGTCCGAGGGGTCGTCGGGGGTGCGGCAGCAGTGTTCCAGCCACAGCGCCGCGCCGACGAGCGCCAGTGCCGCGACGAGACCGACCCACGCGCCGGGACTGTCCGAGGCCGCGGCGCGCAGCACCGACTGTTGGGGTAGCAGGTACAGCAGGAAGCCTCCCCACACCCCGGCCGTCGCTGCGCCGACGAGTGCGGATGCCTTGGCCAGAGCGGCAACCCGGGCGGCGGTGATCGGGTGCAGCTGGCGCGGCCCGTCGCCCACCTGATGGTTGCTGACCCGGGATCGCACCATGAACGCGAGCACGACCTCGATCAGCGCGACCGGATACAGCGACGCCCCCGCGTACACGGGAATGGGCGGGAACGACCCGTAGAACACGCGCACCAGAATCCAGGTGGCGGCGACGGCGAGCGCGGCGAGGAACAGCAGATCCCAGATGCGGGTGGGCTTCATCGTGCCCGTCGGTTCCGGCTTCACCGCGACCGCCGGTCCAGGGCAAGGTCCGTCCGGTGCACACCGGCCCGCTCTTGTTCGTCCAGCAGCGGCAGCAGCGCGTCCACCCGGGTCGTCGCGCCGTCGACGGGCAACACGGCGTCGGGTTCGACGTCCAGCCACGGAATCAGCACGAAGGCACGTTCGTGCGCTCGCGGATGCGGCAACGTCAGTTCCGGGTCGTCGCTGCGGACGTCGTCGCACGTGACGACGTCGACGTCGAGCGTGCGCGGACCCCACCGCTCGACCCGCACCCGGTCGGCGGCGGCCTCGAGTTCCTGCCCACGCCGCAACCAGCCCCAGCCGTCGAGTGCGGGATCGTCGGCGACGAGGACCGCGTTGAGGAAGTCCTGCTGCTCGACGCCGCCCCACGGCGCCGTCGAATACACCGGGGACACCGCGACGACCGCGTCACCCAGACCGTCGAGGACGGACTGCAGATGGGCAAGGCTGTCGCCGACATTCGACCCGATCGACAACACCGCGCGACTCATGGTCTCGACCTGTGCGCCACCACCGCGACATCCGCGAAGGTCAGCGGGATCGGCGCGGACGGCTTGTGCAACACCACCTCGGTGCTCCGGACGCGGGGGTCGGTCATCACCCCGTCCGCGATCTCGGCCGCCACGGTCTCGATCAGGTCGCGGGAGGGGCCCGCGATGATCGCGGCCGCGCGCTCGGCCAGCCCGCCGTAGTCCAGGGTGTCGGCGAGGTCGTCCGACGCCGCGGCGGGCGCGAGGTCCATCCAGACGGTGATGTCGACGTAGAAGTCCTGACCGTCCCGCTTCTCGTGGTCGAAGACACCGTGATTGCCGCGAACCTTCAATCCGCGCAACTCGATTCGATCACTCACGTCCGGCTGCACCCCTCGTCCAGGCCTCGGCGACCGCGATGGCGTCGAGGGAGGCCTGCGCGTCGTGCACGCGCACTCCCCACGCTCCGTGGGTCGCGGCGAGCGCCGACACGACCGCGGTCGCGGTCTCCCGGCCCGCGGGGGGACGGGGTTCACCGTCCGCGCCGGCGAGCAGCGAACCCAGGAACCGCTTGCGGGAGGCGCCGACGAGAACCGGGAATCCCAGCTCGTTGAACTCGGGCAACGCCTTCAGCAGCGCCCAGTTGTGATCGGAGTTCTTCGCGAAACCGAGACCCGGATCCAGCACCAGCGAGCCCGGATCCACCCCGGCCTTCACGGCCAGGTCGACCTGCGTCATCAGTTCGTCCCGGACCTCACGGACCACGTCGTCGTAGTGGTCGGCGGTGCCGCGGTGCACGTAGTCGCCTGCCGAACGCCAATGCATCAGGATCCACGGGACTCCGGCGTCCGCGACCACCGAGGCCATCGCCGCATCGGCCCGGCCGCCGGCCACGTCGTTGATGATCGACGCGCCCGCCTCGATCGCGGCCTCCGCGACGGACGCCCGCATCGTGTCGACGCTGACGCAGATGCCCTCGGCGACCAGATCCGCGATGACGGGTGCGACCCGTCCGGCCTCGACGTCGGGATCGACCCGGGCCGCGCCCGGCCGGGTGGACTCGCCGCCGACATCGACGATGTCGACACCGAGACGGTTCAACGCGAGACCGCGTTCGAGCGCCGCGTCACGATCGAGGAAGCGTCCGCCGTCCGAGAACGAATCGGTGGTGACGTTCAGAATCCCCATCACCACGGTGCGGCCCGGTGAGGGCAGCTCGATCACGGTCACTTCCGCAGAATAAGGTCCAGAGCCTCGGAACGTGAGGCCGCGCTGGACTGGAGCAGACCACGCACCGCGGAGGTGGTGGTACTCGCACCAGGCTTGCGGATCCCCCGCATCGCCATGCACAGGTGCTCGGCCTCGATGACCACGATCGCGCCGCGCGGATCGAGCTTGCGCATGACGGCGTCGGCGATCTGACTGGTCAGCCGCTCCTGCACCTGCGGGCGCTTGGCATACAGGTCGACCACGCGGGCCAGCTTCGACAGCCCGGTCACCTTGCCGGTGCGGCCCGGGATGTACCCGACGTGCGCGACCCCGTGGAACGACACGAGGTGGTGCTCACACGTGGAGTACAGCGGAATGTCGCGGACGAGCACCAATTCCTGGTGGCCCTCGTCGAACGTCGTGTTCAACACGGTGTCCGGGTCGGTGTACAGGCCCGCGAAGACCTCGCGGTACGACCGCGCCACCCGGGCGGGCGTATCGCGGAGTCCGGGACGATCCGGGTCTTCACCGATCGCGATCAGCAGTTCCCGCACCGCCGCCTCGGCACGCGGCTGATCGAACACCCGGCCTGTCTCGAGTGCCACGGGCTCACTACCGAGATGATTCACCGACAACCGAAACTCCTCCAGTACCGGGACCGATCGTCCCGAAGCCACAGCCTAGTGTCGGGCGGATCAGTTCGATCCGTCCGGTCCTTTCCAGGCCTTCGTCTGCGCGTCGTCGTCCCCGGTTCCCCGCTGCTCGTGCGGCGGATTCCACTGGGGACCCGGACCCTGGTCGGTTCCCGGTCCCTGACTGGTTCCCGGACCCTGGTTGCCGGGGTACTGCCCCTCCGGATTCTGGTTACCCGGATCGCGGGGCGGCCAGCCCGGAGCCGACCATCCCGCGGGGGCGCCGTAGTCGGGACGCGGCTGCGTCATCCCGCCCTGCGGCCGGGCAGGAGCGGGCTGCGGCTGCGGGTACTGCTGCTGCGGCGGGGCCTGCTGCCACTGCTGCTGCGCGAACACCGGCTCGGGCTGCTGGGGCCACGGCTCGCCGCGCTCGGACGCGAGTTCGCGCGGCGTCTTGACCGGCGGCTTGTCGGACGGGGTCCGGTGGCCGAAGTCGTTGAACGCCGTGATCCGGGGGCGCTTCTCGACGCTGTGGAAGATCTTCTCGAGATCCTTGCGGGTGAGGGTCTCCCGCTCGAGCAGTTCGGTCGCCAGGATGTCCAGCACGTCGCGGTACTCGTTGAGGATCGCCCACGCCTCGGTGTGCGCGGCCTCGATGAGGTTGCGGACCTCTTCGTCGATTTCGCGCGCGACCTCGTGGGAGTAGTCGGACTGCTGCCCCATCGACCGGCCAAGGAACGGGTCGCCGCCCTCCTGGCCGTACCGCACGGCACCCAGCCGGGCGCTCATGCCGTACTCGGTGACCATCGACCGGGCGATCTTCGTCGCCATGTCGATGTCGGAGGACGCACCGGTGGTGGGCTCGTGGAACACGAGTTCCTCGGCCGCGCGGCCACCCATCGCCATGACGAGCCGGGCGATCATCTCGGACCGCGTCATCAGGCCCTTGTCGTCCTCGGGCACCGTCATCGCGTGACCGCCGGTGCGGCCGCGGGCGAGGATGGTGACCTTGTAGACCGGCTCGATGTCGGGCATCGCCCACGCCGCGAGCGTGTGCCCGCCCTCGTGGTACGCGGTGATCTTCTTCTCGTGCTCGCTGATGATGCGGCTCTTGCGGCGGGGACCGCCGACGACACGGTCGACGGACTCCTCGAGCGCGGCCTCCGTGATGACGGTGCCGTTCTCGCGCGCGGTGAGCAGCGCGGCCTCGTTGATGACGTTGGCCAGATCGGCACCCGACATTCCGACGGTGCGCTTGGCCAGGCCCTCGAGGTCGGCGTGCTGGTCGATCGGCTTGCCCTGCGAGTGCACCTTCAGGATGGCGCGGCGACCGGCGAGGTCGGGGGCACCGACCGGGATCTGCCGGTCGAAGCGACCCGGGCGCAGCAGCGCCGGGTCCAGGATGTCGGGCCGGTTGGTGGCGGCGATCAGGATGATGCCGGTGCGGTCACCGAAGCCGTCCATCTCGACCAGCAACTGGTTGAGGGTCTGCTCACGCTCGTCGTGGCCGCCACCGAGACCGGCGCCACGCTGGCGTCCGACGGCGTCGATCTCGTCGACGAAGATGATGCAGGGGCTGTTCTGCTTCGCCTGGTCGAACATGTCGCGCACACGGGACGCACCGACACCGACGAACATCTCGACGAAGTCCGAACCGGAGATCGTGAAGAAGGGGACGCCGGCCTCGCCTGCCACCGCGCGGGCGAGCAGGGTCTTGCCGGTTCCGGGGGGACCGTAGAGGAGAACGCCCTTCGGGATCTTCGCGCCCAGTGCCTGGTAGCGCGCCGGATTCTGCAGGAAGTCCTTGATCTCGTACAGCTCCTCGACGGCCTCGTCCGCACCCGCGACGTCGGCGAAGGTCGTCTTCGGCATGTCCTTGGACAGCTGCTTGGCCTTCGACTTGCCGAAGCCCATGACGCCGCCGCGTCCGCCGCCCTGCATGCGGCTCATCACGAAGAAGAAGATGCCGAGCAGGATCACCATCGGCAGGACGAACAGCAGGATGGACGTGAGCCAGCTCTCCTGCGTGACCGTGGTGTTGTAGCTCTGCAGGCCCTTGTCGGAGATCTCGTTGAAGATCTGCTCGGACGCCGACGCCGGATACTTGGCGAGGATCTCGGTCTTGCCGTCGGTGGCGTCGTTGCCGTCCTTCAGCCACAGGCGCACCTGCTGCTCCCGGTCGTCGATCTGCGCCTTCTCGACGTTGTTCGCGTCGAGCTGCGCGATCGCCACGGAGGTGTCGACACCCTTGAATCCGCGCGTGTCGTTGCCGAAGTAGCTGAAGGCGTAGATCACCAGCAGGATGCCGGCAACTATCGCCAGGTTTCGAAACACAGTCTTACGGTTCATACAGGTCGGCCGAGATGGCCGGTCCTTTCGAGAGTGCGGGTCTTCCGGGTGCGCCTTCCGGCTGCCAACCGGACAAACCAGGTTACCGCGAAGGCACCCCAGCGACTCCAGGTAGCAGCCAACCGCTGTCGTGAGCGGTCTCTATTTCGTTCAACGCACGCGGCGGCCCATCGGTTCCCTCCGCCTCGATCCCGGTCCGGATGGGCGGGAGTTCACCGCGTGGGCGCGACCCGCGGCCAGCCGCCGCCGACCCGCTCGATGTGGGCGGCCAGTGCCAGGATTCTGGCCTCGCCGCCGGGCGGCGCCGCGATCTGCACGGCCAGCGGGGTGCCCGAATGCGAGTGCGTTCCGACGGGGACACTGGCCGCCGGCCAGCCGACGAGATTCCACAGCGCACTGAGCGGGGCGTACCGCACGTTGGCCACGATGTTCGACAACCACGACCGCTCGCTCCACGTCGTCGCCGCGAGCGGCGGCTGCGCGAGCGCGGGGGTGATCACCACGTCGTAGTTCTCGAAGAACGCGCGCAGCGAGTCCTCGAGCCTGTTCACCTGCTCCGGGCGGACGAACCGGCCCAGCGCGCGGCCCAGCGCGACGTGCCTGCGGGTCCGCGGCTGCAGTCGCCTGCGGTCGAGCCCCTTCGCGTCGGCGGCCGTTCCCGCGGTCCAGCGGGCGAGAACCGGGATCAGGTTGATCGGATACGGCAACGTCGCGGGCTCCACGTCGTGGCCCGAGCCGGTCAGTTCCGTCCCCGCGCGCACGGCCGCGTCCCGCCACTGCGGATCGACCGTGGCCAGGAACGTCGGCGACCCCGCCGCCACCGCGATGCGCAGCGGCTCCGAAGGCCCGATCCGCGCGAGCTCGGGACGGTCGGCAATCACGGACAGCATGAGGGCGGCGTCGTCGACGGTCGTGGCGATGGGCCCGTTCTCGGCCATGCCGAACCAGGAGGTGGCGCCGAGTTCGGACGGCACGACTCCCCTGCCCGGTTTGATACCGAACACTCCGCAGTTCGCCGAGGGGATGCGGATCGAACCCAGACCGTCGGTCCCGTGCGCCAAGGGCACCATTCCCGCGGCGACGGCCGCGGCCGCTCCCCCGGACGAGCCGCCGCAGGTCCGGGACGGATTCCACGGGTTGCGGGTGATGTGGCCGGGCGCGTCGGTGGTTCCCCACACCGCCAGTTCGGGGAGGGTGGTCAGGCCCACCACCACCGCTCCCGCCGCCCGCAGTCGCGCCACCACCGGATGGTCGGCGGCCCTCGGTTCGGCGCTGGTGGCGCCCGATCCCTCCCGCATCGGCAGTCCGGCCACGGGGATGACGTCCTTGATCGCGACGGGCACTCCGGCCAGAGGAAGAGTGGCCAGATCCGATCGGCGGGACAGGGCGAGCGCGTCGGCTCGGGCCTGGTCGCAGAGGACGGCGGCGAACGCCTGGATCTTCGGTTCACGCTCCGCGATGGCCGCGAGCGCGGCCTCGACCTGCTCCATCGGGCTCGAGACGCCCGAGCGGACCTGCTCGGCGACGACGACGGCTGAGGTGAACGGGGAGTCCCCCATCACCTGAGTATATGGTGCGGCGCAGCAGCGATTTCGAGTATTCGCGCTGGATACGGTAGGTCTGCGGGGTTACCATTCGCTTGTCCCTGGATGGGACTCTTCACACCGCTCCAGACAACCTCGATGTGCCCAGAGAACCCGCCCAGTAGAACCCTCGATGTGCAATGACCAGAGGAAACGGGTCGGGCAGAGACGGATCGGCCGCTGGATCGGACTCTGCCGAACGGACCTTCGGAGTTCCGAACTCCGAACACGAGAGCAGCGAAGCGACGGTCGCGGCCGGCCCGTCGACGGTGACCGCTGAGCAAACGCTGTCCGCACGGACGATGACCGCCGAGCAGACCGCCGCGTCCGAACGAACCGCCGCTGCGGAACA
>JBCEBZ010000002.1:9663-19292 GCA_039206675.1 Rhodococcus sp. (in: high G+C Gram-positive bacteria)
GACGATGACCGCCGAGCAGACCGCCGCGTCCGAACGAACCGCCGCTGCGGAACAAACCGCTGCGTCCGAACGAACCGCCGCTGCGGAACAAACCGCTGCGTCCGAACGAACCGCGGCCGCGGAACAAACCGCTGCGTCCGAACGAACCGCGGCCACCGACCAGACCGCGGAAGCCGGTGCGACCGTGACCGCCCGGCAGCCGGACACGCTCATCACCATGCCGCCCGGCAATGCGGCGCTCGACGACGTGGAGGTCGGGCAGCAGGTCGACGACTTCGATCTGCTGATGGGCCTGGGCAGCGGCGCGTTCGGCCGCGTGTTCCTCGCACGCCAGCGGTCGATGCAGCGTCTGGTCGCGGTGAAGATCTCCCACGACAAGGGCAACGAGCCGCAGACCCTCGCGCAACTCGACCACGACTACATCGTCCGCGTGTTCGACCAGCGGCTGCTCGAGGATCGCCAACTACGCCTCCTCTACATGCAGTACCTGCCGGGTGGCACCCTGCTTCGGGTTCTGCGGCGCGTGCGCGTCACCCCCGAACGGGAGCGGACCGGCAGCCTCCTGCTCGACGTCGTCGACGAGGAGATGCGGGAGAAGGGCGAACTCAGGCCCACCGACTCGAGCGTGCGGGACGAGATCGCGTCACTCACCTGGCCCGAGACGATCGCGTGGCTGGGACGGCGACTGGCCGAGGCCCTCGACTACGCAGGCAAACGCGGCGTCCTGCACCGCGACATCAAACCCGCCAACATCCTGCTGACGGCGGAGGGTGTGCCCAAGCTCGCCGACTTCAACATCAGTTTCAGCGACACCGTCACCGGGGCGTCGCCGCTCGCCTACTTCGGCGGGTCCCTGGCCTACATGTCGCCCGAGCAACTCGAGGCGTGTCACCGCGGAATGCCGGGAACGGCGGCGGACCTCGACACCCGCAGCGACATCTTCGCTCTCGGGGTGATGCTGTGGGAGCTGATGTGCGGGCGGCGCCCGTTCCAGGACGAGGACGTGTCGAGCGAGTCGCTCGCCGCACTCGAGGCGATGCTGGACAGCCGCAGCCGCGACGTCGACCCGGAGTTCCTCGACCAGTTGCCCGCCGACTGCCCGCCGTCGCTGCGCCGGGTACTGCTGACGTGCCTGGCGCCCAAGCCGGCGGACCGGTGGTCGTCCGGCGCCGAACTGGCCCAGCAGTTCGACCTGTGCCTGAACCCGCGGGCCCGTGATCTCGTCGATCCGCCGCCGAACAGCTGGCGCATGCGGTTGCGCCGGTTCGCGCTCCCGATCCTGGTGATCGGTATCGCGGTGCCGAACGCCCTCGCGGGCGCGTACAACTATCACCACAACAAGATGCTGATCATCAGCAATCTGACGCCGGAGGCGCAGCAGTCGTTCGAGGGGATCCAGTTGGTGATCAACTCGATCGCGTTCCCGTTGGGCGCGATCATGCTGCTGTACTGGTGTCGTTACCCGCTGCTGGTTCCGCGGGGTCTGCGCAAGGGCCGCACGTACGACCGCCAGACGCTGGCCCGGGCCCGCACCGATACGTTGCTGCTCGGCGACCGCGTGGTGCTCGTGGTGTTCGGGTTGTGGGTGATCGCGGGAATCGCCTACCCGATTTCCCTGCAACTGGCGGCGGGGAACGTGCCGCCGGGCGCGTACGTGCACTTCATCGCGTCACTGATCGTGTGCGGTGCCGTGTCGGTGGCGTACCCGTTCTTCGTGGTGGCGTTCTTCGCGGTGCGCTGCATCTACCCGACCCTGCTCCCGCAGGACATCGCGAGCAGCGCCGACGCGCACAAACTGCGGGGCCTCGACCGCCGCAGCACGCTGTATCTCGCGGTGGCCGCGTCCGTTCCGCTCGCCGGGGTCGCCGGGGTGACATTCCTGTCGCCCGACGAGATCACGCTCGTGATCATCGCCGTCCGCATCCTGTGCGTCGGCGGCATCTTCGCCTTCGTCGGCGTGTACTGGCTGTTCCGGCAGCTGGAGCAGGATCTGCGGGCGCTGGAACTCGCCGTGTCCCACGAACCCGTCCGCTGACGGGCGGGCGGAGTTCAGCCGCCGTAGACGGAGGGCTCGAGCGTTCCGATGTACGGCAGGTCGCGGTAACGCTCGGCGTAGTCGAGGCCGTAGCCGACGACGAATTCGTTGGGGATGTCGAAGCCGACGTTCGCGACGTTGACGTCGACCTTGATGGCGTCGGGCTTGCGCAGCAGCGTGACGACCTCGAGCGAGGCCGGGTTGCGGCTCGACAGGTTGCGCATCAGCCAGGACAGCGTGAGACCGGAGTCGATGATGTCCTCGACGATCAGGACGTGGCGGCCGGCGATGTCCTTGTCGAGGTCCTTGAGGATCCGCACGACACCGGAGGACGACGTGGACGACCCGTAGGAGCTGACGGCCATGAATTCCATCTGGGTGGGGATGGGGAGGGCCCGCGCGAAGTCGGTCATGAAGAAGATGGCGCCCTTGAGGACACCCACCAGGAGCAGATCCCCTTCCGGGGCGCCCTCCGGGTAGCGCTTGGCGATCTCCTCGGCCAGTTCGACGGTACGTCGACGGATCTCGTCCTCGGAGATCAGTACCGATGCGATGTCGCCTTCGTACACGCGATCAAACCCTTCGTCGGTCGTCCAATCCGACGTTCAGCCTGCCACGTCGCCGTCGGACCACCAACCTCGCGTCCGGTGTTCCGCCCCCGACCGCCACCTGTCCCTGCCCCCGCCACCGTGCGACGAGGTCGTCCACGGCCCGCAACTGGGTGTCCCCGAGACCGCGTGCCCCGGCCGCGAGGAGCCAGCTGCGCAGTACCCGCCTGCGGACGGGCGGGTCCGACAGGGCGAGCAGTGCCGCGTCGATTTCGCCGTCCACCACGACTTTCGCTTCGGCGTCGGCGGCCACCGCGTCGAGGACGGCTCCCTCCTCGCGCAGGTGTTCCCCGGTGCGGGCGAGGGCCCCGGCGACGCCGCCGCCGAGGACGTCCTCCAGCAGGGGCAGCACCTCGGTGCGCAGCCGCACCCGGACGAAGTCGGGTGACGCGTTGTGCGGATCCTCGTGCGGGTGGAGTCCCAGTTCCGTGCAGGCCTGCCGGGTCACCGCTCGTCGCACGCCGAGCAGCGGCCTGCCCCACGGGCTGTCGTAGGGGCTCATGCCCCAGATGGATCGACCGCCCGAACCGCGCGACAGCCCGAGCAGCACGGTTTCGGCCTGATCGTCGAGGGTGTGCCCCAGCAGCACCGGGCGGGTTCCGCGCGCCGAGTCGAGGGCCTCGTAGCGGGCCTGCCGGGCGGCGGCCTCGAGCCCACCGGATCCGGTCACATCGACGGGAAGCACGTCGGCGGACCCGCAGCCGAGGGCCCGGGCACGCGCTGCCGCCTCGTCAGCGACGTCGGCCGAACCGGGTTGCAGCCGGTGGTCGACGACCAGTGCGACGACCGAACGCGCCTCGGCTGTCGCCGCCGCGGTGAGGGCGAGTGAATCGGCGCCGCCCGACAGCGCGACCGCGACGTCGCCGTCCGGGGCGTGTGCCGCGATCCAGCGCCGCACCGCGTGACGAACCTCGAGGATCGCCGGCTCCTCGGGAAGCACGGTCACCGGCTCAGCCCTTCGCGAATCAGCCCAGCACCCGGGACACCCAGGCGTCCGGCGCGTCGATCTCCGCGAGCCGGGGCAACGTGTCGGGGCCGGTCCACACGACGTTGAACCGGTCCATCCCGACCTTGTCCACGACGGCGTCGACGAACGCCTTGCCGCGCACGTACTGCGCCATCTTGGCGTCCATCCCGAGCAGCGCACGGATGAGTCGCTGCACCGGGTTGCTCTTCCGGCGGCGCCGGTTGTCGAAGGCCGCGCGGATCGTGGCCACCGAGGGCACGACCGCGGGACCGACCGCGTCCATCACGTGGTCCGCGTGTCCCTCGAGGAGGGTGCCGAGCACCAGCAGACGGTCGAGGGCCTCCCGCTGCGGCTCGGCCTGGGTAGCGCGCAGGAGTCCGACGATGCCGCCCGGCGCACCCGACTCGTCGGGCTCCGTGCGCCCCCGGTCGCGCAGCGCGGAGGACAACCGGCCGACGATATCGGTGATCGACTCGTCCTCGGCTGATCCGAGGGTCTCCACCGACTCCTGCATGTACCCGGTGAGCCACGGTGACGACGAGAACTGCACCCGGTGCGTCACCTCGTGCAGGCACACCCAGAGCCGGAAGTCGCTGGGCCGCACCCGCAGTGTGCGCTCGACGGACACCACGTTGGGCGCGACGAGCAGCAGGGTTCCGTCGTCGCCGGTGAACGGGTCGTACTGGCCGAGGATCGCGGAGGACAGGTATGCGAGCATCGCCCCGGCCTGAATGCCCGCCGGCTTGCCGAGCAGCATGCCGGGCGCTGCGTCGCCGCCGGTCAGTTGCGACATCGAATGCGCGGCGGCGTGGATCCACCCCGCCCGGTCGAGGATCTGGGCGGCCGGCACCGGAAGTCCGTCGGCGAGGCCGGTGACTTCCCGGACCGGCAGTTCCGCGCGCATCGACGCGTCGGCCAGTTCCGCGACCACGGTTTCGGCCGTATACCGCGACGTGGCGGGACCGCTGCGCGCCAGCCTCACCCCCGTCCTGGCTGCGAGTTTCCAGTCGACGGCACCGCTGAAGGCATTCCCTTCGGCGGCCATCACTGGCACCCGCACGTGCGGAGCGCGGCCGCCAGTGCGTCGAGTGCGGGACGGCTGACCTCCGGCGGACGGTCGTTGGACATCAGCGCGAACGTGAGGACGCGCCCGTTCTGGTCCACCACGTAGCCGGCGAGGGCGCTGGCCGTGGACAGGGTGCCGGTCTTCGCGCGCACCCACCCGGCGCCGGTGCGGTTCCCCGACGCGTACCGGTCCGACAGGCTGCCCGTGGCACCGGCCACCGGCAGGTAGTCGAGCATCGGCCGCAGGGCAGGGTTCCCCTCCCCGGCGGCGGCCGTCAGGACCTGGTCGAGCGTGTGCGGTGCGATGCGGTCGTCGACGGACAGCCCGCTCGCGTCGTGCAGCGTGAGCCCCGACAGGTCGAATCCGGCGCCGGACAGGGTCCGGCCGATGGTCGCGACGGCGCCCGCGAACGATGCTTCCGCGCCGGCATTCATGGCAACCTCCCGCCCGATCGCTTCGGCAAGCACATTGTCCGAGTGTTCCATCATCTGCCGCAACCGGTCGCGCAGCGGCGCGGACTGCACACTCGCGACGGTGGCGGCGCCGGGTGCCGCGACCCCCGACGCGACCGCCGACGGGTCGACGCCGAGCGCACCGGCCAGCGTCCGCCCGGCGTCGAGCGCGGGCGTCGAACTGCGCGGCGACTCGTCCACGAGTGGGTCGGCGCGTCCACCGTCGATCATGATCGGCTCGGTGGGGGTGATGAATCCGGCGCCGACATCCGTCGGGAACCATCCCTGCGCCATGGTGTCGCCCGAATAGATGCCGGTGTCGACCACGATGCGCGTCACCTGGATGCCCGCGGTCCGGATCTGATCGACCAGTTGCGAGATGTGCGCCGCACCCGGGTAGTAGCCGTTCTCCCCGACCGGCTTCGCGGTGAGAGTGGGATCACCACCGGCGACGAGGACGATCTCACCGGGAGTCGCCCCCTGCACCACCTTGGTCGTGACGCGGTGGTCGGACGGCAACGACAGCAGCGCGGATCCCGCGGTGAGGACCTTGGTGGTGGACGCCGGCGTCATCGGGGTCTGCGGGTTGACGCTCCACAGCACCTGGCCGGTGACCGCGTCGGCGACCGTTCCGCTGAACTTGCCGAGGTCCGGGTTGGCGGCGGCCGGTCCGACCGCGGCGGCGATCCCCTGCGCCGTCGGCATCGGGGCGTCGTCCGGGACCGGCGTGACCTGCGGGGCCGCGATGATCGGCGCCGGTTCGGGGGCGATCGTCAGTTCGCCGCGGCCCGCCGACGCGTTGTGCGCGCTCACCGCGACCACCAGCACGGCGGCCATCGCGAGCACCACGACGACGACCGACGCGAACAGAATTCGCATGTTCCGACGGTGGCGTCCCGCCAACGAGCCCATCTTCTTCTTTCCCTGGCCCGGCAACGCGCCTCCGTCTTCACTGTGATTCGTGGGTGGTCAGACAACCAACCTTATCCTCGACCCGATATCCTCTCCCCGAATCATCATCGACACGACAGCGAGGAATCGGCGTGGAGTTCGACGTCACCATCGAGATCCCCAAGGGTCAGCGAAACAAGTACGAGGTCGACCACGTGACCGGTCGCGTGAAGCTGGACCGCTACCTGTACACCGCGTTCGGCTACCCGGCCGACTACGGCTACATCGAGAACACCCTCGGCGAGGACGGCGACCCGCTGGACGCGCTGGTCCTGCTTCCCGAGTCGGTGTTCCCCGGAGTCATCGTCGAGGCACGTCCCGTCGGCATGTTCAAGATGGTCGACGAGGCCGGCGGCGACGACAAGGTGCTGTGCGTGCCTGCCGGCGACCCGCGCTGGGACCACATCCAGGACATCGGCGACGTCCCGCAGTTCGAACTGGACGCCATCAAGCACTTCTTCGTCCACTACAAGGATCTCGAGCCGGGCAAGCACGTCGAGGCCGCCGACTGGGTCGGGCTCGCCGAGGCGAAGGCCGAGGTCGAGGCGTCCCTGAAGCGTCTGAAGGACAACGGCGGGCACTGAGCCGGCCGACAGCCACTCCAACGGCGTCCAACTCCGGTCTCGGGGTTGGGCGCCGTTGCCGTCTCACTCCCCCGCGTCTCCCCGCGCCGCTGCCTGGAGTCCGGACTCGCTGCGGAGGGGTACTTCCTTCCACAGCACGGTGAGGACGAAGGCCACGACGGCGAGCATCGACACGGTGAGGAAGACGGATCCGATGGCGTCGGCGAATCCTTGTTTGAACGGCAGGGCCAGCACGTCGTCGAGTCTGCCGATCACCGAGCTGTCCGTGAGGACGCCACTGACCCCGGCGTGGTCGGGGCTGAGCATTCCCTGACCCATGGCGGCCTCGGCGGGGTCGTTGCTCTGCGCGGCGGCGACCACGGCCCGGCGGAAGTCGGATGTGCCCGCGGCGGCCGTCACTCGCTCGCCGATGGCCGGGGTGAGGCGGGAAAAGAGGATCGACAGGAAGATCGCGACGCCTGCGGTGCCGCCGATCTGCCGGAAGAAGGTGGCCGCTCCGGTCGACACTCCCATGTCCTGCGGGGGCAGGGCATTCTGAATGGCGAGAGTGAGCGGCTGCATCAGGTTTCCGAGACCGAGCCCCAGGATCAGCATGAACGCCATCACGACGGGCATCGGGGTGTCGGCCGCGAGCGTGTGCAGCAGGAACGCGGCGACCGCGATCAGGGCGGTCCCCAGGATCGGGAAGTACCGGTATCGCCCTGTCCGCGAGATCATCTGGCCGCTGACCACCGAGCCGGCCATGAGGCCGAGGACCATCGGCAGGATCTGGAACCCGGCGAGGGTGGGGCTCGAGCCCTTCACCACCTGCAGGTACTGGGGCAGGAGGGTGATGCCGCCGAACATGACGGCGCCCACGACGAGGCTGATGACGACGCCGAGCGCGAAGGTGCTGTTGCGGAAGAATCGCATCGGGATGAGAGCGTCGTCTTTCATCGCCAGTTCCACGAGCACGAAGGCCAGCACGCCGATGACGCCGATCACGTAGCACGCCAACGACTTCGAGTCGCCCCATCCCCAGGTGTGCCCCTGTTCGGCGACGATGAGCAACGGCACGACACCCACCGCGAGGGCGATCGCGCCCCACCAGTCGATCCGCCGGCTTCCGCCCGGTCGTCGCGGGAGGTGCAGCACCCGGGAGACGACGGTGAGCGCGACCAGACCCACCGGCACGTTGACCAGGAAAACCCAGCGCCAGCCGTCGATTCCGAGGATCGCGTCCTGGCCGGCGAACAGTCCGCCGAGCACCGGGCCGAGCACGCTGGACGTGCCGAACACGGCCAGGAAGTAGCCCTGGTACTTGGCGCGCTCACGTGGGGAGACGATGTCGCCGATGATGGTGAGCGCCAACGAGAACAGGCCACCGGCGCCGAGTCCCTGCACCGCGCGGAACGCCGCGAGCATGTACATCGACGTCGAGAACGTGCACAGGACCGAGCCGATCACGAACACCGTGATGGCGAACATGAAGAACGGCTTGCGGCCGTAGATGTCGGACAGCTTGCCGTAGAGCGGCGTCGCCAGGGTCGCGGTGACGAGGTAGGCGGTGGTGGCCCACGCCTGCAGCGAGTAGCCGTCGAGGTCGTCGGCGATGGTGCGGATCGCCGTCGCCACGATGGTCTGATCGAGCGCGGCGAGAAACATGCCGAGCATCAACCCGCTGAGTACAGCCAGGATCTGCCGGTGGGTATAGGCCACCGGCGTTTCGACCGAATTCGACACTGTGTCCTCGCTGCGCTGGTCGTTTACTTGTAGTCGGCAAGTATGCGAGCGCAGCGAGGATTCGGGCAACTGATGAACTGGGCTTTACCTGCGGATAAGCGTCCACCCCCGACAGTGCGGACGGATTACTCGCCCCTGAACTCGGGTGCGCGCTTCTCGAAGACGGCCGTGATCGCCTCGGTCAGGTCCTGGGACGGCAGGAACGCGGCGTTCCACGCGGCCACGTAGCGCAGGCTGTCGTCGACGGCGGCCGCCCGGGAGTGGTCGAGGACGTCCTTGATGCCGTGCACGACCAGCGGCGGGTTCGCCGCGATGTCGCCGGCGGTGGCGTGCGCGGCCGCGAGGACGGCGTCGGCGTCCGCGTAGACACCGTTGACGAGACCGATCTTCTCCGCGTGACCCGCACCGATGTCCTTGCCGGTGAGTGCGAGTTCCCGCAGATGGCCGTCGCCGATGATGGCGGGCAGCCGGGCGAAGCTGCCCATGTCGGCGACGATCGCGACCTTCACCTCACGGATGCTGAACTGGGCGTCGGCGCTGGCGTACCGGATGTCGCACGCGGAGATGAGGTCGACGCCCCCGCCGATGCACCAGCCCTGGATGGCCGCGACCACCGGCTTGCGGCAGTCGGCGACCGCGTTGATGCCGGACTGCATCCGCTTGATCATGTCGTGGAACGCGGTGCGCGGGCCTGCCTGCGCCTTGTCCGCGAGGACGGAACCGAAACTGCCGCTCATGGCGGGCAGGTCGAGACCGAAGGAGAAGTTCTTGCCCGAGCCGGCGATCACCACGGCCCGTACGTCCGGATCCGAGTCGAGTTCACCGAAGATCTCGGGGAGCTCACTCCAGAAATCCGGCCCCATCGCATTGCCTTTTCCGGGTCCGATGAGCGTCACCTGCGCGACGTGATCCTTGCGCTCGACGGTGAACGCATTCCAGGTCTTCTGTTCGGTCATTACTCGAGAGTAACCTCCGCTCGCCGAGGCCAGGCGAAATACCCTGGAGGTCTCTGCATCGTCTTGCGAACGGACAGCCGCGATGACGCACCGGACGACCCCGGATGGCGACGCCGTGGTCGTCGGCGCCGGAATGGGCGGCCTGCTGGCCGCGGCGGCGCTCGGCAGCACGTTCCGGAACGTCGTCGTCCTCGACCGCGACGTCCTGCCCGACGCGGCCACGGCGCGCCGGTGCGTGCCGCAGGCCCGGCACGTGCACGCCCTCCTCGCCGGTGGACAGGCCGCGAT
>JBCEBZ010000002.1:19302-29813 GCA_039206675.1 Rhodococcus sp. (in: high G+C Gram-positive bacteria)
TTCTGAGCCTCGGCGCCACCGCGGGCGACGCGCTCGGCGACATCCGGTGGATCGTCGACGGGCACCGGATGGCCCGCGCGACCAGCGGGGTTCCCGGCATCCTCGCGAGCAGGCCGATGGTCGAGTGGCAGGTGCGCCGACGGGTCCGGGCCCTGCCGAACGTACGGATCCGGGACCGTTCCGACGTCACGGGCCTCACCCTGGACGGCGGGAGGGTGACCGGCGTGACCGTGCAGCACCGGGGCGGGGTTCCGCCGGAGGTCGTCGCGGCCGACCTCGTCGTGGATTCGTCGGGTCGCAGTTCGCAGAGCGTCGCCCGGCTCGGCGCGCTGGGGTTCGCGCCGCCGACCGAGTCGCAGGTGGCCGTCGACGTCAGCTACGCGACGAGGCACTTTCGACTCGACCCGCCGCACCTGGACGGCGATTCCGGAATCGGGATGGCGCCGGGACCGTCGAGTCCGCGTAGCGGATTCATGGGGGTGCAGGAGAACGGCACGTGGATCGTCACGCTCGCCGGATACGGCGACGACGTGCCGCCGCTGGATCCGGGCGGGTTCCTGGACTTCGTGAAATCGTTCCCGGCACCGGACATGTACGACGCGCTGCGCACGGCCGTGCCGGTGGACGACGGCGTGCGCTACCGGATCCCGACGACCGTCCGGAGACACTATTCCGCGGACGACCTGCCGCCGGACTATCTGCCGTTCGCGGACGCCATCTGCTCGTTCAATCCCATCTACGGCCAGGGGATGAGCGTCGCCGCGGTGGAGGCGCAGATCTTGCGGGACTGTCTGAGGTCGGGGCGGACGCATCTCGCTCGCCGCTTCCTCCGGAGGGCGAACCGGTGCATCGATGCCGCGTGGAATCTGACCGTCGACAACGACCTTCGGATCCCGGCCGTGCCGGGACGACGGTCGGTACGGGTCCGGTCCGTCCATGCGTACGCGTCCCGGCTCGATCGCGCGGCATCCGTCGACCCGGCCGTGGGCTCGGCGTTTTTCCGGGTGACGCATCTTCTCGACCGGCCGGGCGCGCTGCTGCGGCCGGCGACCGTGCTGCGGGTTCTGCTCGCCTCCCGCTGACGGACCGTCGCAGGATTACCTGTATATTGACGTCACAGATACCTGAAGGATCTGCGCCGCCACGAGAGGAAATCCGTGCTCGACATCGCCTGGAACCCGACGCTGAACACGCTGACCCGCAACGCCTGGCGACTGTCCTTCGGCGGCGGCATCGCGCCGGTCCAGCGCACCCCGTCGACACCCATCCACGAGGCGCCCCACCAGGACCTGTACCGGTTCGACGGTTCCGACACCGACGACGACCGGCCCGTTCTTCTCGTGCCGCCCCTCGCCGCGCCCGCACACTGCTTCGACCTCCGGCCGGGCCAGAGCCTGGCCGCGCACCTGGTCGGGTCGGGCAAGGCCACGTATCTCGTCGACTACGGAACGATGGGCTACGCCGACCGCGGCCTGGGGTTCGAGGACTGGGTGGACGACTTCATCCCGGCCGCCGTCGACCGCGTGTCCCGGCGCCACGACGGTGCACCCGTCGACCTGATCGGCTGGAGCCTCGGCGGAACGATGTCGCTGCTCACCGCCGCCGGCCGGGGCGATCTGCCGATCGGTTCGGTGACGGCGATCGGCACGCCCATCGACTACGAGTCGGTGACGATGATCGCGCCACTGAGGGCCGTCGGCCGGTTCACCGGCGACCGTCCCCTCACCACCGCAACGGGTGCGATGGGCGGCCTGCCCGCGCCACTGGTCCAGGCCAGCTACCGCTTCACCGCACTCCAGCGCGAACTCACCAAACCCTGGTTCATCGCGCGGAACCTGCACGACACCGAGACCCTCGCCCGCATGGAGTCCATCGACCGGTTCATGGCCGACATGCCCGGATACCCTGCACGCTTCTTCCGCCAGGTCTGCACTCAGCTGATCCTCGGGAACGCGCTCGCCACGGGGAGCTTCGAGACCCGGAACGGCGCGATCTCGCTCGCCGATCTCACGGTGCCGGTCCTCGCGATCGGCGGCACCGAGGACGTCATCGCCCCGATCCCGTCCGTCCGGGCGGCGACGGATGTGCTCACCGGTTCGCCGTCGGTACGGTTCGAGTCCGCGCCGGGCAGCCACCTGGGACTCGTCGCGGGCCCGAAGGCGAAAGACTCCACCTGGGCGCACATCGACAGCTTCCTGGGCGGCGTTCAGATCAGCCCGGCCCGGGCGGTTCAGATCAGCCCGGCCCGGGCGACTGCACCTGCGAACAGCGCGGTGACCGCGGCGCCCATCGTCGGCTGATCCACTTCCTCGGGGTCGACGGAATGCTCGAGGACGAGGCCGGAGATGAGTGCCATCAGCGAGATGGCGGTGGTGCGGACGTCGAAGCCCTCGTCCACTCCCCACTCCCGCGCGCGCTCGCCGATCAATTCGACGAGCCGTCCCCGCAGTTGCCGCCGCTCCCGCAGGTAGGCCTGCGCGATCTGCGGGTCGCGGGCGGCGAGCACACCGAATTCGAGCACCAGCAGCGACCAGCCCGGTTCGCGCACCATCCACGACGCGACGGCCTCGCCGCCCGTGCCCGCGGCGTCCGCCGGGTTCATGCCGGCGATCTCGGCGAGTACTCGTCCCGCGAGTTCGAGTGAGCGGGCCGCGAAGAGTTCCGCGAACAGGTCCTGTTTCGACTCGAAGTTCGAGTAGACCGCGCCCTTGGTGAACCCGGCCCGGCGCGCGACCTCGGCGAGCCTGGCCGCGCTGAAGCCGCGTTCCGCGAATTCCTCCGCCGCGGCGTCGAGGAGGCGCTGCCGCACGACGTCGCGACCGGGACGCGTCGTCGGCGCCCATCCGGTGTGACGACTGTCCGGTTGACGTTCTTCAGTCACGATACCTACGGTATTCAATACCCACGGTATCGACAAGGATCGAGGACGTCCGATGACCACCACTGCCGGCGAAACCACCATTTCGGCTCCCGCGCACCACGACAGTCCGGTGTCGAAGTACGGCGCGCCCAAGGTGATGGCCGCGCTGGTCTTCGGCGTCCTCCTCCTCCAGCTCGGCTTCATCCTCAGCTACGTGGCCGCGTTCCATCAGCCCACGCCCCGCGACATCGAAATCGGGGTCGTCGCAGCGGCGGGACTGCCCGCCGGGACTGACCAGCAGGTAGCCGACCGACTCGACGCGATCGACGGCGGACCGCTCCGCGCACGCATCGTCTCGGACACCGCGGAAGCCCGCCGCCTCCTCCACGACCGCGAGATCCAGGGCGCGTTCGTCGTGAACCCTGCCGGCCCCGACACCCTGATCACGGCGAGCGCGGGCGGCAGTTCCATCTCCAGCGCACTCGAATCGGTCTTCACCCAGGTGGAGAACAGTCAGGGGCGCCCATTCACGGTTCGCGACGAGATTCCCGTCGGCGCGCACGACAACCGCGGCCTGTCCGGTTTCTATCTGGCGGTCGGGTGGGTGGTCGGCGGCTACCTGCTCGCGGCGGCGATCGGCCTGTTCATCGGCGCCCCGCGGACCCTGCGCCAGGCGTCGGCGCACACGGCCGTGCTGTTCGGTTACGCCCTGCTCTCCGGCGCTCTCGGCGCCCTGATCACGACGCACGTGCTCGGCACGTTCGCAGGTCACTGGTTCCCGCTGTGGCTCCTCGGGACCGGTGTCGTCTTCGGCACGGCGGTCTTCACGCTCGGCCTGCGCGCCTCGGTCGGCATCCTGGCGGTGCCGCTCGCGATCGCCGTCTTCGTCATCCTGGGTAACCCGAGCGCCGGCGGTGCGTTCGGTTCGAACGTCATCCCCACCTTCTACGCGACCATCGGACGGTGGATCACCCCCGGCGCGGGTACCGAGGGAATCCGCAGCATCGTGTACTTCGACGACGTGGGGCTGGGACAGCCCGCACTCGCCCTCGCGCTGTACTCCGCGGTCGGGCTGGGACTGCTGTTCGGGTTCACCGTCCGGCGGCTCCGGAAGCCGGAATCGACTACGCCCCGTTCCGATGTCGTGTCGGAAGACGCATCTTGACGTCGTTCCAGGGGAATGGACCTACTCTTGGAACATGCCGACGCCCCTGCACCCCCACGCCGCGCATGTCGCCGAGACTCTGATCGCGCGAGGGCACCATGGGGTGATCGTGACCCAGCCCGACTCCACCCACTCCGCGGCCGAGGCGGCGGAGTCCCTCGGGGTCGATGTCGGCGCCATCACCAAGTCGCTGGTGTTCCTCCTCGACGACGACCCGATCCTTCTCCTCGTGTCGGGGGCGCACGAGGTGGATCTGGCGAACACCGGCAAACGACTGCAGGGAAATCTGACGCGGGCGCCCCTCGACATGGTGCGGATAGCGACGGGGCAGCCGATCGGCGGGATCGCCCCGCTCGGCCATCCCACGAACCTTCCGACCTACGTCGACAACGCCCTGTCGGAGCACGCGGAACTGTGGGCGGCCGCCGGTCACCCGGACACCGTCTTCCGCACGTCGTTCTCGGAGTTGGTCCGGATCACCGCGGGCCTGGCGATCGACGTCGACTGAATCCCGGCCGCCTCGCGCCCTTATAGTTGACGTCAGATCTCGTGAACGAGAGTGACGCAGCGCCCACACGGGCCGACCCGGAGACTGATTTGTCCGACAGAGCCGAGAACGCCGATACCGTCGATGGTTCGGACCTCCCCCGCGACCCCGAACTCGCCCCCGGAATCTGTGCGGAGGATTACCGCGCAGCCCTGCGTCGTCACCCGGCGGGCGTCACCATCGTGACCCTCGACTCGGGATCGGGGCCGGTCGGCTTCACCGCATCCTCGTTTTCGTCCGTCTCGCTGGCCCCGCCGCTGGTGTCGTTCAACATCGCGAACACGTCGTCGAGCATCGATGCGCTCCACTCGGCGGGCTCGCTGGTGATCCACCTGCTCGGGGAGCACCAGCAGCACCTGGCTCAGCGGTTCTCGCGGAGCGCGGACCAGCGGTTCTCCGACGAGTCGCTCTGGGCGCGGCTCGACACCGGCGAACCGGTTCTCCACGGAACTCCCAGCTGGATGCGGGTCATCGTGGACCAGTTGATTCCGGTCGGCGACCACACGCTCGTCATCGGCCTCGTCACCCGCGTCCATGCCGAGGCCGACGACGATTCCGCGGCGGCCCCCCTGCTGTATCACGAGGGCCGGTACTACCGGCCTACTCCGCTGGGTTCAGCGAACAACGGCAACTGACCAGGTCAGGACGCCAGCACCCGTTCGACGCGGGGGACATCGAAGCGACGCAGGGCTTCGTCGACCGCTTCGGCGGAGGTGACCAGACCCCGCTCCTCCAGCCACGGGAGGGTGCCGTCGACCAGCTGCTCGAGCACCCTGGGCAGCGACAGCGGCAGCAGGGTCACGCCGTCGGCGACGCCGGCCGCCTGGATGTCGGCGATGAGCCCGGCGAGGCCGACCGGAGTTCCGATGTACTGCAACGACACCGGTGTACGGGGTGTGTCCAGCGCGCTGTCGAGGAGGGCCAGCTCCTTGCGCGCGGCGCGGGCCTCTCCGGCGATGAGCACCTCGAGGTCCACCAGGACGGTGACGCTGTCGGGGTCGCGGCCGTCGGCGGCGACTTCGGCACGGATCCGCGCGCGCTCCTGCTGCGCCTCACGCAGATCGGCAGCCCGGATCCGGACGACGTTCGGCGGGAACGACGTGAGGTCGAGCTGATCCGTCGAGTCGGCGGTCAGGTCCACCCAGTAGTCGGCGCCGTTGATCGGCCGCGTGCCCGCGGCGCCCTCGGCGGCCGGGTGGTGACCCGATCCGGTCAGTTCGACGGCGACGCGAAGGGGACGGGAAACGAAGGCAGTGTCTCGAGACATAAGGGTTCCTCGGGAATGACGTGTGAATGAAACGGAGCTGGAAGACCGGTCAGCTCGAACACATACCCGAGGCGGTTCGGCACAGATCCACATGCCGACGGCACCAGTGAGCAATCATTGTGCTCCCAGCCTGCGATGCCATGCCGTCATACTAGCGCGTCTCGCGAAAATCGGGTCTCGGGCACCGGATTCCACTGGCCGCTCTCCTTGGCGTAGGCCCAGTTCCGCCGTCCCGCCACCAGGGTGTGCACGGCGTCGACCAGCCGGTCGACGTCCTCGGAGCAGCTTCCGAGACCGACGCTCACCCGCACGGCGCCGTCGGGCCTGCCGAGGCGGCCCAGCAGCGGATGGGCGCAGAAGCGTCCGTCCCGGACTCCGATTCCGTGTTCGGCGGACAGGTAGGCGGCGATCTCGCCGGGCTCGAAACCGTCGATCGTGAACGTCACGATCCCCACGGTGTCGGGGGCGTCCGACCACAGCCGCAGGAACTCCAGGCCGTCGACCGAACCGAGGCCGTCGAGCAGCCGGCCGGTGAGTGCCGCCTCGTGTTCGGCCACCGTGCCGAAGTCCAGTTCGGACAGCGCATCGCACGCGGCGGCGAGGGCCGCGGCGCCGAGCACGTTGGGAGTTCCGGCCTCGTGCCGGGCGGGAGCGGGCGCCCACTGGGTGGATTCGACGGTCACGTTCCGGACCGCGCCTCCGCCCGCGAGATACGGCTCGGCGGCGTCGAGCCAGTCCCGGCGGCCCACGAGCACGCCGGAGCCGAACGGGGCGTACAGCTTGTGCCCGGAGAACGCGAGGTAGTCGACACCGCACTCCGCGAGGTCGATGCGGCGGTGCGGTGCGAGTTGCGCGGCGTCGACGAGAATCCGTGCGCCGCAACGATGCGCGACCTCGGCGAGCGCCGCGATCGGCAGCACTTCACCGGTCACGTTGGACGCGCCCGTCACCGCGAGCAGGGCGGTGGGCTTCGAGCACAGTTCCGCGACGAGCAGCCGGACGGTCTCGGCCAGCGTGTCTGCCGCCCGCACGACGCGAGAGTCCTTCCACGGCAGCAGGTTCGCGTGGTGCTCGATGTCGAGGATGACGGTGCTACCGGGAACGCACCCGGCGAGCAGATTCAGCGAGTCGGTCGTGTTGCGGGTGAACACCACCACCTGGTCGTCGCAGGCTCCGACGAACCGGGCCACCGAGTCGCGGGCCTTCTCGTAGCACTCGGTCGACACCCGCGAGGCGTAGCCGGCGCCGCGGTGCACGCTGGAGTACGTCGGAAGCAGGGCCCCGATACGGTCCGTCACCTGCGCCAACGCCGGCGCACTGGCCGCGTAGTCGAAGTTCACGTAGGTGCAGTCGCCGCCGTGAACGAGCGGAACCCGCAGGTCGGAGCCCGAAACCTGAGCCAGGGGGGCAACACACACGTCAGCGGTCAGTACAGCAGTCATCACGACATCCCTCGTAGTCAGGGACTCGTCGCAGGGTCGGTGCCCTCTCGGAGTCCGCGCTTGCCGGGTCCGGTATGGACCTCAGCCTGGTCGTCACCCGGAGCACCCCGCCGCGGTGGAGGGTTGCCGACCAGCTAGCCGGGGCTTGACGCTGGTACTCGTGACCTGTTTCGAAGATTGCAGGATCGGGGCGCGGTTGTCAACTCGACACCCGGGAGGGTCCGGGCTCCGGTTCCCGGAACTCGCGTCAGTTGGGGGTGACCCCGAGCAGCGGGGCGAGCTGATTCGCAATCGGGTTGAGGTCCAGCTTGTTCGGGTCCTTCTTGGGTGTGGAGTCCCACGGCTGAACGGTGGCGGGGTCGCCGAAGACGATCCGGTTCGCGCTGCGGACGCCGGTGAGACTGCCCTGCGGGGCCGCACAGGTGGCGGCGGTGTTCTGCGGGAAGTCCTGCTGCGTGTCGTCGAAGTTCGGATCCCGCCTCTTCATCTCCTCGAGGACCGCCCGGGTGCCCTCGTACCCGACGGTGCACGACGGCGGGTTGTTGGTCTCGGCCACCAAGCCCAGGTGCACGGTTCCGTCGTCGGGCGCGATCGTCGACGAGGCCGCCGCCACGCCCGGCAGGTACACGAACAGGGTTCGCAGGGCCGTGGCCTGCACGGAGATCGCCTCGGCCGTGGCGGACAGGCTTGCGAGGTTCGCCGTGGCGCCGGGGCCCACGTCCGAGACCAGTTGTCCCAGTTGCTCGCTCGCCGGGTTCCCGTTGTCGATCAGGCGCCGGACGTCGGGGTCGCTGCTCCGCAGACGGTCGGCGAGCGAGTCCAGATCTGCACTGAAATCCTTGATCGCCGAGGACTGTTCGGACTGCGTGCCCAGAACCGTCCGGCTGTCGCGCAGCAGAGCCACGGTTCGGTCGAGTGATTCGGCGCCCGACGTCGACAGCCCGGACAGCGAGTCCGCCAGCGACTGAAGGTCTTCAGCCTTTCCGTCGAATGCCGCGCCGAGTTCCGTCACGACGGTGTGGAGTGCGTCGATCGGCACGGACTCGGTCAATCCCTGTGTGCTGGCGAGCAACTCCTCGACGGGTACCGGCGTGGACGTGTCCCCCGCGGCAATGCGGGAGCCGTCCACCAGGAACGGACCACGATCGGCCGAAGGCTGCAGGTCGACGTACTGCTCACCGATCGCCGACCTGTTCGCCACAACAGCTTTCGCGGACGCGGGAATGTCGGGCGCGCCCTTGTCGATCCTCAGTTCGACGACGACGCCGTCCGCCGCGAGGGACATGTTCCCGACCCGTCCGACCGGCACGCCGCGGTAGGTGACTTCGGCGTTGGTGAAGATGCCGCCCGACGTCTCCAATTCGAGGTTCACGGTGTATTCACCGAAGCCGAGGAGATTGTCGAGGCGCACGTAGTTGGCACCCACATAGACGAGGCCCGCGAGGGCCACGAGAACGAAGCCGATCAGCTGCCACCGGACCATCGGCGACCTCACCGCGCACCCTCGATGTCGCGTCGGTCGAACGCCGTCCCCACTGCGTTGGGCCGACGCCGGCCCACGAGACGACTGTTTGTGGCGGCGGCAGACACAGGCACTCCGATGACTGGTAAATACGTGAGACTAACGGTCACACATATATTTAGTCCGGCAGCCGGAGCAGCGCAAACTACGCGCCACTCCCGGTGGCACACGTCACTCGCCGATCCGCCGAGCCGCCGGGATCCCGTTCGAAATTCACGTGCGCCCCCGGTGCGCGAGACTAGGGTGTTCTCAGTAGTCAGCTCCCGTCACGATCGCACCACCTGGCGAACATCGGCATCACGCGTACCCCACCCACGCAGAACGACACACGAACCGGGCGACCTCATGGAACGCACGAAGACAATCGCAGCTTCACTCGTCGCGGCCGGCATGTTGATGGTCGCGGCGTGCGGGACGTCCCAACCGACGTCGACACCGTCTGCGACGACCACGACCGGCGCGGCGCCGGCGTACGCGGCGACAGTGGAACCACAGATCAACCAGTTGATGAAGGACAACGCCATTCCGGGGGCGGTGGTACTGATCGCCTCGCCCGACCAGGGCGACTGGTCGGCGACGTTCGGCACGGCAACCATCGACGAGAACAAGCCGATGTCGATCGACGACCACTTCCGGATCGGGAGCAACACCAAGACGATGACATCGACTGTCATCCTCCAGCTGGTGCAGGAGGGCAAGCTCAGCCTCGACGATCCGGTGTCCAAGTTCCGCCCCGACGTGCCGAACGGCGACAAGATCACCATCGCGCAACTCTCCGATATGCACAGCGGGCTCTACAGCTACACCTTCGACCCGCAATTCAACGCGACACTCGACAGCGACCCGGGCAAGGTGTGGACGCCGGACGAGCTGCTGGCCATCGCCTTCTCCCACCCGGTGAACTTCCCGCCCGGGGAGAAGTTCGAGTACAGCAACACCAACATCATCCTGCTCGGCGTCATCATCGAGCAGCTCACCGGCATGTCGGCGGCCGACGCCTTCGCGCAGCGCATCTTCGAGCCTCTCGGACTCGAGCAGACCTCCCTGCCCGCGCCCGCGGACTCCTCGATCCCCGAACCGCATCCGCAGGGCTACTCGTTCGGCACCAACGTCTCCACCATCGACACCTACGCGCTTCCCGCGGACCAACAGCCCGCCGCCGTCGCGGGCACCCTGAAGCCGAACAACGAGACGAATGCCAACCCCTCGTGGGCGTGGACGGCCGGGGGCGCGATCTCGACGGTCGGAGACATGGCCACGTACGTCAAGGCACTGGTCGGCGGCGGTCTCCTGGACGAGAAGATGCAGCAGATCCGGCTCGACAGCATTCAACCGACCGATCCGGCCAACCCCACCGCGGCCGGGTACGGACTCGGTATCGCCCGGTTCGGTCCCCTCATCGGTCACGACGGCCAGATCCCCGGCTTCATGACCTTCATGGGCGTCGATCCGAAAACCGGCCTCACGATCGTCATCGGCACGAACCTCGCCACCGTTCCATCCGGTGAGGGATCAGCCCTGACGCTCCTCAAGGGCATCCTGCCGGTCTTCTACGGTGCAGGCTCGGTGCCCGCCGGAAACCCGGCCGCAGTGCCCGCAACGACGAGCGGCAGTCCCGCGACCACCACGCCGACCGGCGGCGCGACCGCCACGACCGGCGCCGGCGGCTGACATTTCGGGCCGAGCCGTGTCAGACGCCTGCGGGTGC
>JBCEBZ010000003.1:0-7943 GCA_039206675.1 Rhodococcus sp. (in: high G+C Gram-positive bacteria)
TCTTCGCTCTCGTCTTGATCCAGTTCGGTTTGCGTTCGATCGGAGTCTGCGCGTTTCGGATCTCGAGGCGGAGCAATTTGCGCCCGGCTGGGGCCAAGGCAGCCGCCGGAGGTGTTCCTGGTGTGGCATTCACGTCTCGTTCGATTCCTGGGGTGAAGTCCCGCCGAACCGCGGCACCTGTTGGGGGTCAGGCGGTTCGGCGGGAGTTGTTACATGTTGACCGGACGACCCAATGCGGCCAGGACCGATTCGTGCATCGACTCCGACAGGGTCGGGTGCGCGAAGACGACCTCGGCGAGATCGTCGCCTGTTGCCTCCAGCGACCGGGCGATACCGAAGCCTTGGATCTGTTCGGTGACGTCGGGTCCGACCATGTGCGCGCCGAGGAGCTCTCCGCTGTCGGCGTCGAAGATCGTCTTCACGAAACCGTCGGCTTCGCCGATGGCAAGTGCCTTCCCGGATGCCTGCAGGTCGAACTGGCCGATCTGCAGACGTCGCCCGGTGGAACGTGCCCGGTCTTCGGTGAGGCCGAGACTGGCGACCTGTGGCCGGGCGTACGTGCAGCCGGGCACGTACTCACGGTCCAACGGCCGGACGTGATCCACACCCGCGAGCTTGTCCACGCACAGCACACCTTCGTGGCTGGCCTTGTGGGCGAGACACGGTGCGCCCGCCACGTCGCCGATCGCGTACACACCGAACGCGGTGGTTCGGCACCACTCGTCGGTGGTGACGAATCCGCGCTCGACCTCGACACCGACCTCTTCGAGTCCGAGGTCCTCGATGTTGCCCTGGATTCCGGCTGCCACGAGCACCCTGTCCACCGTGAGTGCGTCGGTCGTGCCGTCGGACGATCGCACGGTCACGGCAACGGCATCCGCGCCTGCCGACAGTTCGGATACCGAGGCACCCGTGTGGATCTTGATGCTGCGCTTTTCGAACTGTCGCCGCACGTGGCTCGCGACGGCAGCGTCTTCGACCGGCATGATCTGCGGAGCCAACTCGACTAGGGTGACGTCGGTGCCGAGATCGTTGTACAGGCTTGCGAATTCGACGCCGATGGCACCGGACCCGATGACCAACAGGGACTTCGGCAGCTCTGACGGGACCAGGGCGTCGAAGTACGTCCAGACGCGGTCGCCGTCGGGAGTGACGCCGGGAACCGACCGGGGCCGGGCCCCGGTGGCCAGGATGACGTGGTCGGCCAGGTACTCCGATACCGCCCCTTCGGCGGCCGTCACCGCGACGACGCCCTTGTCGAGCAACCGCGCCGTCCCCTCGATGACATCGATGCCGTTCTTCTTCATCAGGTATCCGATCCCGTCGGACAGCCGACCGGAGACCGACCGGCTGAACTCCACGAGTTGACCCATGTCGAACTCGACACCACTCGCGCTGAAGCCGAGGGGCCGCAGATTCGCCAGCGTGTGCGCGACGTCGGCACCGTGCAATAGCGCCTTGGTCGGAATGCACCCCCAGTTCAGGCAGATCCCGCCGAGCCTGTCCCGTTCGATCACCGCGGTGCGCAACCCGAGTTGCGCGGCGCGGATGGCGGCGACGTAGCCACCGGGGCCGCTACCGACGACGAGGACGTCGTATTTCTCTGTCATGGTGTACCTCTCAGACCAGCATGAGGGCGGGCGATTCGACGAAGCGCCGCAGTTCCTGCAGGAAGGTGGCACCGAGAGCCCCGTCGATCACTCGGTGGTCGCACGAGAGCGTGACGGTGAGCATCGTGCGGGGCACGACCTGTCCGTCGACGACGACGGGACGCTCCTGCCCGGCCCCCACCGCGAGAATGGCGCCCTGCGGCGGGTTGATGATCGCGTCGAATTCCCGCACTCCGAACATGCCGAGGTTGGAGACGGTGAAGGTGCCGCCCTGGAACTCGTCGGGCGTCAGTTTCCCGGTCTTCGCCCTGGTCACCAGCGATTGCACCTCACCGGAGATCGTCGCCAGCGTTTTGCTGTCGGCGCCTCGGACAATCGGGGTGATCAGACCCGATGGCAGCGCGACGGCCACCGAGATGTCGGCGCACGCATACCGCAACACCGACTGGGATGATTCGTCGAACTGGACGTTGACGTCCGGGACCTTCCGCAGCGCCGCGGCACATGCCTTGACGATGAAGTCGTTGACCGACAGTTTGACGGCCGGCACGGTCGCGTTGATCTCCTTGCGCAGCGTGAGCAGATTGTCGATCTGCAGGTCGGCCGTGATCCGGAAGTGCGGGGCGTTGCGCTTGGACTCCTGCAGGCGCTGACCGATCGCCTTGCGCATCGCGGTGAACGGGATCCGCTCGTATTCCGCTTCTGCGACAAAGTGTTCGGTCGTTTCGGTGCGGACCGCAGGGGCCTCCGGCCGGACCCGGAACCGGTGCTCGGCCTCGCGGATGTCGGCCTCGCACACTCGACCTCGAGAGCCTGTGGTCCGGCAGTCGTGGAGGTTGATCCCGAGCGATGCGGCCAGACGTCGGGCGACGGGAGTCGCCGCGACGGCGCTGTCGTCCTCGCTGGAGCGCCCCGGCGCACCCGATCGCGTCGGAGCAGGTGATTGTGCAATGGTTCCACCCGCCGAACGGATCGCATCGTGGACGTCGGCAACGGAGATCCGGCCGTCCCGGCCGGTCCCCGTCACCAGGCCCAGGTCGATCGACAACTCGTCGGCCAGTCGGCACGCGTGTGGGGTTGCGAACACATCACCGTTCGTCCGACCGCGCAGGGCGTCGGGAACGGTCGTCGCGCCGAGGCCGGTCACCGGGGCCGGTTCGGGTGCCGCGGAAGCCGAGGGCGTGGACGCGACGCCCGGCTCCGCAGGCGTGGGCCGGCCGCCCGGCGAACGCTCGGGCTCGGATGCGGGGACCTGATCCGCGCCGATCCCGGTCAGGAATTTCTCGATCTCGGCGTCGGAGACTGCGGCCTGCGCCGAGACCGCGAGCACCGCGCCGACCGGCAGTGTCTCACCCGGCTTGGCGACGACTCGGCGCAACACCCCGTCGAACGGTGCCTCCAATTCGTTGGTGATCTTGCTGGTCTCGATCTCACAGATCAGGTCGCCCTTCGCAAACGACGTTCCCACCTCGACCAACCACGCGGTGACAGTGCCTTCCTCCATGGACAGGCCCCACTTGGGAACTTCGATGAGTTTGATGTCGCTCATGTCAGGCACTCACCACCTTGCGGACGGCGGCCTCGATCCGGGCCGCGTTCGGCAGCCACACCTGCTCGAGCACCGGCGAGAACGGCACCGGGGTGTGCGGTGGGGTGACCAGTTCGATCGGTGCCTTCAGCGATCCGAACACGTTGGTGGCGATCAGGGCGGCGACGTCGTGGCCGAACCCGCAGCGAGCGGCCGACTCGTCGACGATCACCACCCGTCCGGTGGACGCCACGGACTCGAGGATCCCTTCCTCGTCCAGCGGGGATACTGTGCGGGGGTCGACGACCTCGACGGAAATTCCCTCGGTGGCGAGCTTGTCGGCGGCAGTATTGGCGGCGTTCACCATCGCCGACAACGCAATGATCGTGACGTCCGTGCCTTCGCGGGTGTAATTGGCGACGCCGAACGGGATCGTGTACGGCGCGTCCGGCACCTCACCCTTGACGTCGTACAGCGTCTTGTGCTCGCAGAACACGACCGGATCGTCGTCGCGAATCGACTGGATCAGAAGGCCTTTCGCGTCGTAGGCGTTCGACGGTGCGACGACCTTGAGGCCGGGGACAGCCGCGAACACGTTGTACGGCGACTGCGAATGCTGTGCGGCCGCAGAGAATCCGGCGCCGATCATGCCACGCACCACCAGCGGGGTGCGGGCCTTGCCGCCGAACATGTAGCGGAACTTGGCGGCCTGGTTGTACAGGGCGTCGTAGCAGACTCCGAAGAAGTCCATGAACATCAGTTCGGCGACCGGGCGCAGCCCCGTGAGTGCGGCACCCGCGGCCATCCCGATGATGGCGGACTCGGTGATCGGGGTGTCGATGACACGGTCCGAGCCGAATTCGGTCCACAGTCCCTTCGTGACACCGAGCACGCCACCGAAGGCCTCCACCTTCCCGGTGTCGAGTTCGGGGTTGGTGCCGGCCTGGCCACCGCGCAGGTCCTCGCCGATCTGCACGACCGTGGGGTCGCGCTGCATTTCCTGGGCGAGGGCGGCCTTGATCGCTTCGCGATACGTCGTCTTCGACGTGGTCATCTTGGTTCTCTCTCTCAGTACGACACGTACACGTCGGCCAGCAGGTTCTCCAGCGGCGGGTACTCCGCGGCGCGCGCCTTCGCCTCGGCCGCGGCGACCCGGTCGCGGGCGTCGACGTCGATCGCGTCGAGCTCCTTCGAGGTGACCTTCTTGCCGTCGACCTTCGCGCGGAACTTCACGAGCGGATCCTGCGTCTTACGCAGCTCCGCGACCTGATCGGCGGTCCGGTACAGCTGGGCATCACCCTCGAAGTGACCGTGCCAGCGGTGCGCGACCGCCTCGATGGTGGAGGGGCCGCCTCCCCCGCGTGCCCGCTCCAGGGCCTCCTGCGTCGCCTCGTGGACCTCGAAGAAGTCGGTGCCGTCGACGGTGGTGGCCGGCATCCCGAACGAGGCCGAACGCGACGCGATACTCGGGGCGCCGACCGCGTAGTCGCGTCCGGTGGCCTCGCCGAACCCGTTGTTCTCGATCACGAAGATGATCGGCAGGGCGAGGACGACGGCCATGTTCATGGCCTCGAACACGGTGCCCTGGTTGGAACCACCGTCGCCGGTGAAGGAGGCCGCGACGCCCCCGTTTCCGAGGGTCTTCGCGCTCAGCGCGGCACCGATCGCCAGCGACGGGGCACCGCCGACGATCGCGTTCGCGCCGAGCATGCCCACCGACAGGTCGGCAATGTGCATCGAGCCGCCCTTGCCGTGGCAGAGGCCGTCGTCCTTGCCGAAGATCTCGGCCATCATGCCGTCGAGGTCACAGCCCTTGGCGATGCAGTGCCCGTGCCCGCGGTGGGTGGAACCGATGTAGTCGGTGTCGTTCAGGTTCTCGCACACACCGACCGCGATGGCTTCCTGACCCGAGTACAGGTGGATGAACCCCGGGATGTCCCCGGTCGCGTTCTCTTCGTGTAGACGGTCCTCGAACGCGCGGATCTCGGACATCCTCCGATATGCGCTCAGTAGTGCACTCTTGTTCAGCGCCATTGCTCTCCTCTGCTTTCTGCCTGGGGTCGGCTGCTCTAGGGCCTGCGCCTTCCGAGTGGACGAGACTTCGGAACAGTTCTCGTCACCACGCAGCGTGTAACCCGGATCACGAATGTAGGGAGACAGCACCCGCGCACCCAACGTTGCAGCCGATTGCAATCCGAACCCCACACGGTTGCGTCGATGACGACGGACGCAGCATTGTGCTGTCGTGACCGCTTCGCGCCGTGGCCATGGAAAGGTTTCTCCGGCGCAATCTTCGTGATTACTCTGGGACGCTTGACTATCCGGCGCGAATGACCGCGTTGCGGGTGCCCCTCGGCAGCGCCGGAACTGTGCGGCAGTGTCAGTGCCGGATGGCCGTACATGGACAATGTCGGGAGCGGACACCGTCACTCGGGAGTCCTATATCCTCCGAAGCGTTGGAGAATTCGATGAGCGCATCGCCTGGTACCAGAATGGCGCTGCCTGGACGTGAGCGCCGATTTCGAGGAGATAATGATAAACACGGCGCTCCGACGATCTTCTCCGAAGTCGTGCGTACGTACCCGTATTTGGGAGTGGTTCGCTGCGCATGTTGCCGAATGGCGATTACTCCCCTTTTCGCAAGTTCGAGGACGATGTGCGTCTGTGCTCTCGGGGGGAAGGTCGCGGGTCACGGCGCGGGCCCGGCTCCCACCTGGTGAGTTGGGCCATCGCCGCTTTCATCGTGTGTGGCCGATCAGCCGATGCCGATGCCGCCGTTGAACGTGATACTCAGCCACTTCAGGAACGCCTCGAAGGCGACCGCGAAATCGATGCCTGCAGAACCCATGAGCGTTTCACTCCTCTTGCCTTTTGTTATTTACGGAATCGCCGATCCCGCCTACTTGCATATCGCACGAAGGTGCGCCAGGCGTTGCACAAAACCGAGTAACGAATTCCTTTCGAAAGGGGCGGAGAGCCAATTCATTTGGACGACTGCTCAGAATTCGACACCTTTCACGGTGCTTGACCGGGGAGGCGGGAGAGGCACCGCACGGACCCGCAGTCCCAGGTAGTCCTCGTCGCGGCGATGGCCCGGCAGCCGGTGTGCCGGAAGTGCGATGCCGCCGTCGGTTTCGCACGGTGATCACCGCCACCGACCGGGATCGGAGGATTACCCTCAGCAAATGGGCAAGAACCTCCCCGCCGCCGAGCGTCGAGCCCAGCTGATCGACGCGGCGTTGACGATCGCGGCCGAGCAGGGGGTCGACGCGCTGACCACGCGCCCACTGGCGGCCGCGGCCGGAGTTTCCGTCGGGGTGGTGCACTACCACTTCACCGACAAGGACACGCTCCTGACCCACCTGGGTGAATCCCAGATTCTGCAGGTCAACGACGGAATGCGGGCGGCGTTCGGGCAGCACACCGGGCCCACCGGGCTGGCCGGGATCGCGGCCCTCTCGGATTTGCTGCGCGCGGGGATCCGCGGGCTGTGGCCGATCATCGAATCCACCCCCGATCGCCAGTTGCTGACCTACGAGATCACCGCCCACGCACTGCGCCAACGCAGCGAAGGCAACCTGTCGGCCGGCGCGATCGCCGAGCGGCAATACCGCACCATGGACGCCGAAACCGTCGCGTTCCTCACTCTGTGCGCGAACCGATCCGGAGTTGAATGGACAACCCCAGTCGATCAGGTTGCCCGGTTCGCGCTGGCATGTATGAACGGGGTGGTGCTGCGCTGGCTGGTCGACCGGGACAGCGACGCCGCCGTCACCGCCCTCGACGACCTCGTACAGATTCTCACCACCAAGGCCAGCTGAGCAGAAATCGACCTGCCACCCCAGCATGCCGGCCCACCGGATCCGGTCGGTCGCCGAATGCGGGCCACGCGCGGCCGAGGAGGGCGGGCGAACGCTCGGCCTCGGTCCGTGCGCGGCGGGCGCCCCGCCGCGGCAAAGGGGTCTAAGGCCGGAGCGGGACTCGCTGCCCGCGGTCCGTGTTGTGCCGGGGCAGCGTAATTCGCGGGTACCCGAATCGGAGCGAGCTACGCCGGTTTCCTGCCAACCGGTTGGGATCGTCACTCGGCGCTTGCCCACACCGAATTATCCAGTCTCTTTCAGTTTTTGGCCGATTGAACTTCCTCCGTTTCGGGTAGTCGGCTAGCCGGAACGGAGTCTGCGCACGCGGAGCTCCGGCGACGAGCGGTAGAGAAGCGAGGAACACCGCGATGACCACATCAGGTGGCCCGAGCTCGAGTAGCCTGGCCGACGTCATCGACACCATTCTGGACAAGGGCCTGGTCATCGACGCCTATGTGCGGGTCTCGCTGGTCGGTATCGAACTGCTGACGATCGACGCCCGGGTGGTGGTCGCGAGTGTCGACACCTACCTTCGGTTCGCCGAGGCGGTGAATCGGCTCGAGATCGGTAGCGAGCCGAAGGGCCTGACCGACCTCGTCTCCGACGTCAAGGGCAGCGGAAGCACGAAGTCCAAGACCAAGGGCGTACTCGAGGGCGTGGGGGAGACGCTCAGTGAGTTGCTCGGTGGATCGGAAAGCGAACGTGAGCCTGCACCACGGCGCAGGCGAAAATGACCTCCGACGACGACGAGGCGACTGCTGCTGAAGCGGCCGTGATCTACGTGCGGGCGCCGTGCCCGCGTCGTCACCCCCACCCAAGGCGGCCGTCCGACCGAGACCAGTCGGCGGGGGTGCCACTCGACCGCGGTGCTCGACGGTGACCGCACCGGTCGGGCGATGTGCTTGTGGCCGATTGAGCGTCGCCGCGCTGGGGTAGTCGGCGAAT
>JBCEBZ010000004.1:0-15871 GCA_039206675.1 Rhodococcus sp. (in: high G+C Gram-positive bacteria)
GTCCCAGTAGGTGGCCGGAGTCGGGGCGGCACGGCACAGCGCCATCGCCTCGCGACGTAGCTCCGAGGCGCGCTTGATGTAGGACATGTTCTGCCGTAGGGCATCCCAGTCGAATGGCCGGCCCGTCATCGTCTCCAGGAAAGCGATCAGCTTGTGCAGTTGATCCGCCACATAACGTGACGCCTGCTCCCATTCCTCACCGCGAAGGTAGCCGGCGTCGGGCTTGTTGCTCGGCAGGAAGGGGATGGAGACGTTGAAGATCGGCACCTGCTTACCGAAGACACGGTACGAAATCTCGTCCCACTGCTGACCGGTGCTGCATCCTGCGTACGCGTTGACGAAGAAGTCGGGTGCGGGCAAGCGGGAGGCAAGCTGCTGTTGGTCCACGAGACCCACGATGCCGCTCTCGTCCTCGGCCTTGGCTTGTTTGGTGAGTACTGCGCAGCCGAGATGCGTTCTCGCGTATGAACACAACTCACCGATGTACCCGTACTCCTCACCGGCGAGCTGAGCCGGCTTCTCGAGCTGTTGTGCGGCCAGGCGTGCCGAGAAAGCTTCTCCGTGACACCACTCGAGTCCGGCTGCCTGGAAGATCGGGTTCACGGCCGAGCCGTTGTACCAGACCACCTGCTTGCCGCGTTCCTTCGCCGTGAACAGGTTCTCCCAATAGTCGCCCACCATGTTGGTGGCGGTCGGGATGACGATCTTGTTGGAATTGCCGAGCGTGGGGACTGACACAGTACATTCCTCCGGAGGTAGGTGTGGGTGCTAGACGGTGGACAGTTGCTTGCGTCTGATTCGCTCCACCAGCGCTTCCACTCGGGTGCGGACGGATTCCATGGGCAGACCCTCGTGTTCGGTTTCTATGAGCAGCAGCGGAATCGATCTGGTTTCCAATGCTTTCCGCAGCTCCGGGTAGAAGAGCATGTGCGGTTCGCAAAACTTCGCCATCAGGACGATGACGCCCTGCGCGCCGCTGGCGTCGACCGAGTCGACGAGGAACCGGTCCCAGTCCACTTCGTGCTGGACCCGGGTCGGGCAGGGTACGGCGGTGTTGCGCCGGAGGTACACCGACGCGAGTGCTTCGAGTGGGTCGCCTTCAAGGCCTATATCCGTTGATACATAACGTGTTCCGTGGAAGAGGTCGTCATCGACCACGATGGCTCCGCAGTCCTCGATGACGTCCAGGAGTTCAGGTTTGGGGGCATGGCAGAAGTGGCCGGAGAGGTGGATGCGGATACGGTCGTCGCGGGGCGCATAGCTCGAGTCGCGCATCACGTCGCGAAGCAGTTCGGTGTGCTCCTCCTTGTCCATGATCATGCTGGACTTGACGAGGACCTGGAGCTGGGCGGACGTCAGTCCGGCGTCGCCGGACCGCCTGTTCTCGAAGATCGTCCGCATCAGGCGCCGGTTGGCGTCGAAGATGGCGATGCTTCGCGAGAGATCCGCGTCGGAGATCGTGCGATCAGCGAACTTCTCGAGTTCGCTGCGAAAATCTTCCATCTTTCCCAGTACCTGCGGAAATGCCCAATCATCGCTCATCGAGGACATCAATTGGCCGAAGTAGACCGGCTTGTTCGATTCGTCCTCGCGCACGACATCGATGGCACCCAGCAACTGAATGCAATGGTCGGCATGGAAGAAGCCGTCGTAGACGTCCAATCGGCCGAGTGCTGCTTGATCGGCGACGTTGCGGGTGTAGCCACAATTGAACTCGCCCAACAAATTCCGGCCGACGGTGATCGGTTCACGGTCTTCTTGAATGATCACGGGAAGTACGCCTGCGGCGTGCGCCAGCTCGGCGGGGAAGTTCATCGGAAACACTCCCAACGCTTTGCGTCCAGTGCGCTCCTTCCACTGGGTGACGTAGCTGTTCGGCCTATCGGCTACGGCGCTCATGGTGCGCATTGCCTGCGTGAATGTTGACGGCATGGTTCTCGCCCGTCCTTCTCTCGTGTAGCTCATGGCGCTGGACCCGGGTACGCGTCTTCGGCTGTGGCGTACCCGACAGGTGCGATCATGCGCCCAATTTTCACATCTTGCAACTAGATGTTTAAAAATATGTACAACGTTGCAGCTAGATGGGTTACTCTGATGAGCGCAAGGCTGATGTGGAGGGCTGCTGATGTGCGACCTGAGGTCATGGGAGGAGTGCGTGACGGCTAGCCGCCGGCTCGCACGGACGAGTGAAATCCGTTTGCCTGCAACGGTCCTCGAGGAAATCCGCTCCAAACGCCCACTTGACGAGATGCACGTCACATTTTATGGTCATTCCATTCACGGACTGCTTCACAATCGATGCCGCGGTCGATGCTTCGCCGCGATCCTTCCCCTTCCAGTGTTCCAGGAGAAGTTATGCCTTCGTCCCTGCCTCCCGACACAGTCACGCCACGATCGAAGACGACGTCCCGACGTGCGTCTCTCGCTGCCTTCTCAGGATCGGCGATCGAGTACTACGACCTCGTCGCCTATGGAACTGCCGCCGCCCTCGTCTTCGGCGACCTCTTCTTCCGCGACGTCAGCACTCATGTCGCATTGCTGCTGTCCTTCGCCACCTTCGCCGCAGGATATGTCGCTCGCCCACTCGGCGGGCTGTTGTTCGGCTACATCGGTGACAAGTACGGTCGCCGGACCGCAGTGCTACTCACGATCTCCGTGATGGGCGCCGCGACCGTGTGTATCGGTTTGCTCCCGACATACGACTCGATCGGTTCGCTCGCCCCGCTCCTTCTGGTCGTTCTACGAGTCCTGCAGGGACTGGCGGTCGGCGGTGAACTGGGTGGAGCTGTCCTGATCTCGGTCGAACATGCCCCGAAGGGCAAGCGTGGATTCTATGGCAGCTTCTCCACCGCGGGCGCCCAGGGCGGAACCCTCCTCGCGACGATCGTCTTCGCCGTCGTCACCCTGATGCCGGACGATCGGTTCAATTCCTGGGGTTGGCGGATTCCGTTCCTGCTCAGTGCCGTCATTGTTCTCGTCGGAATGTTGATCCGCCGCGGTCTGGACGAGACGCCCGACTTCAAGCAGAGTCAGGCCGAACGCGCTGCCGTGACCGCGGTCAAGCACAATCCGATTCGTGACGCGCTGTCCAAGCACCCGATGGCGATCCTCGGTATCACGTTCATCATGGCCGGAATGATGTCGATCTGGTACGTCATTACCGTGTACAGCCTCAGTTATGCCGTCAACCAGTCGGGTATCCCTCGAACGAGCATGTTGTGGGTGGTCTCTGCAGCTACGCTGGTCGTCGTCCTCATGAACCCGGTGTGGGGGGCACTCTCCGATAAGGTCAGCCGGAGCCGACTCATCGTCTTCGGTTTGCTCAGCGAGGCCGTACTTCTGTTCTTCTACTTTGCCATGCTCGGCGTCGGCAACCTGGCGCTGGTGTTCGTCTCACTCATCCTCGTCGCAGGGCTGGGGCACGCGGTGGTCAACGGTATCTTCCCGGCCTTCGTCGTGGAGAGCCTGCCCGCCGCTGTGCGATACACCGCGGGGTCGTTCGGAATGCAGCTGGCGGCGCTGGTTGCCGGCTTCGCGCCGCTGGTCGCGACCGCGCTCGAGCCGACCGCCGGCGGTGTCTGGACCGTCAGCGCACTGTGCCTCGCACTATGCGCTCTCGGCGCCTTCAGTGCCGCCTACATCGTCAAGATTCACGCTCCGCAGCAGGACTCGGCTATCACGCAGACATCTCCGTCATCTTCAATGAAAGCGAGCAACGTACAATGAACGCTCCCCACACATCCCCACTGTCCGCGCAGCGCGGGTACGACTTTTCCGGCTCAGGCATCCTCATCGCGGGTGGGACCTCGGGGGTGGGTCTCGCCACCGCGCGATACTTCGCTGACGCAGGAGCGACGAAGCAGGTGCTGGTCGGTCGCAACGAGCGTCGCGGGAAGGACGCACTTGCTCGACTCCACGAGTCGAACCCCGAATGCGACGTCCTGTTCGTCGCCGCGGATGTCAACGCTGCCGGCGCAGCGGACGAAGTCGTCCGACAGGCGCAGGACCATCTCGGTGCAGTCGACATCCTCGTAAACTCCACTGTCGCGCAATATCAGCCCACGTTGCTGCACGACATCGAACCCGACAAGTTGATCGACATTCTGGTCCAGCAGGCAATTGGACCGATTCTGATGAGCAGGGCCGTCGTGCCCGTGATGCGCGAGCGCGGACACGGCGCGATCGTCACCATCGCGTCGGACGCGGCGAAGGTCCCCACCCCCGGAGAGACCGGAATCGGTGCCGCGATGGCTGCGATCGTGACGTTCTCGCAAACGCTCGCCGTCGAAGCCAAGCGGTACGGCGTTCGTGTCAACGTTCTGACGCCGTCGCTCATCGTCAACACCGGATCGTACGATCGGGCGATGAGTGCGGATTTCAGCAAGAAGATATTCGACAAGATTGTCTCACAGGCTCAGCTCGGTCTCACCGAGCCCGAGGATCTGGCCGATGCGATTCTGTTCCTCGCATCTCCGCTTTCGCGCAGAATTACAGGACAGGTAATCAGTGTGAACGGTGGTATCTCCGTTGTCTGAGATGAGCACACGTGCGGCCTTGGTGCGCCGCCGTGTCCGGTCGCGCGAGGACATCCTCGACGTGGAACAGCACCGACACCAGCACCTGCTACCCGGCTCGACGATTCACGCATGTCTTACCGAATCGGTTCGCCGGCACCCGGACAAGAGCGCGTTCCTGCATCTCGATGGTCCGGACTTCCTGACTCCGACCCGAGATGTCACGTATCGCGAGTTGCTGATCGGGGCGGAGGCATCGGCTTCGGTGTTCCTCGAGCGTGCTGCGGACGCGCCGAGCGTGGTCGCCGTGATGGTTCCGATGGTGCCCGAGGGATTGTTCGCCACCTGGGGTGCTCAGCGGGTGGGTACGGCCGTGCCATTGAATCCCTTTCTCGAACTTGCCTCGCTCGTCAACATCCTGAATCTCACCTCTGCGACCGTCCTGGTCACGACCGGCGCGATCCTTCGAGAACGCGGTGTGGACGTCGCTGCGGTTCTGGCGAGTGTCCCGACACTGCGAGATGTCCTTCTCGTCGACGGCGACGACAGCACGTTCACCGCAGCATTGGCCGAACACCGCGGCCGGACCGTCGACGTGGAGGACGACCCAGACCGGGACGCAATGGTCATGCCCACCGGTGGTACGACGGGTGCGCCGAAGTTGGTGCGCATGTCGCAGAGCGGCCAACTCGTCGTGGCGTGGAACGTCGGAGCCCTGATGGGTTGCGAGGAAGATGCCGTGGTCGGCCACGGGATGCCGAACTTTCACTGCGGCGGAAGCATCGCGCTTGCCCTTCGATCGGTTGTCTACGGACAGACGTTGCTGACGTTGACGTCCGGTGGCTTCCGGTCACGGGACGTTGTCGAGAATTTCTGGGCGATCGTCGAGCGATACCGTATGACGTCGACGATGGCCACCCCGACGACAGCATTCGCGATCTTGAACGCGGCGGGCGCGCCGAAGGGCTCGACGACGCTGACCGACTTCCACGTCGGTGGTAGCACAGTGTCCACTGCTCTGATCCGGACGTTTCACGATCGGTTCGGAATATGGCTGCGCGAATGTTGGGGAGGTACAGAGTTTCACGGAACGATCACCGGACATCCGAACGATGGTGTCGAGCCGCGCGTGGGCTCGGCCGGCCGGCCCCTGCCGCACTCCCAGGTACGCGCTGTCGTCCTCGATATCGACGGTCAATGGAGTCGGGACTGTGAACCAGGGGAACAGGGAGAGTTGCTGATCGGCGGGCCGACTGTCAGCCCCGGATACCAGGATGCGCATCTCGATGCCGGCTTCTTCGTGACCGGTGTGCCCGGCGGAGGCGTGTGGGGTCGGACGGGCGACCTCGGAACGGTGGACGACGACGGATTCGTCTGGGTGTCGGGACGCAGCAAGGATTTGATCATCCGTGGTGGTCACAACATCGATCCGCGAGACATCGAGGAGGCGCTGGGCTCGCATCCGGCGGTAGAAGTGGTCGCTGCGGTAGGTCGACCGGATCAAGCGAAGGGGGAGATGCCGGTCGCGTACGTTCAGCTCAAGGCCGGGTCTGTTGCCGAGTCCGCCGAACTGTTGCAGTTCTGCCGAGAACATGTGCAGGAGAAAGCGGCTACCCCAGTTCATGTCACGGTGCTGGATCGGCTGCCGCTGACTCCCGTCGGTAAGATATCGAAGCCTGCGCTACGAGCACTGGCTTTGAAGGACGAGGTTCGTCACGTCGTTTCGAGCTCGAGCCGGGCACCCGTAGTCTGTGATGTCGCACTCGACGACACCGGTCTTCGTCGAGAAGTGACCGTGACGCTGACACCCGCGTCGGCGTCGAGCGTCGACATCGAGTCCTTGGAGGAGAAGTTGGGGGCCTACGAGTTCTTGTCGCGGGTCGAAGTGAGTACATTCGTTGCGACACAGTAGGAGGACTCGTTGATCGCGTCGAACCGTCTTGCACAGCAGCCACTGCCGCCGCCGAGTGCGCGGTCGATGCTGTTGACGGTCATCGGTGAGTTCTTGTACGACACCGAAGAGGGAGCGTGGACCGCCGCGCTGATGAAGGTCCTCGGCGGGATGGGGATAGAGGATCACGCTGCACGGCAATTGCTCTCACGTGCCGCATCCGCCAAATGGATCAAGCGTGAACGCATCGGCCGTGGGGTGCGCTGGCACCTCGCCGACCACGGTCGCGCGTTGGCCGCCGACGGCATCAAGCGGTCGCATGCGTTTCTCGACGGACCGTCGCCGTGGGATGAGGAATGGCTCGTGCTGACGATCACGGTGCCGCAACGCAAGAACTCGGTTCGCAACCGTCTCAACGGAGGCCTGACGTGGTTGGGGATGGGCAATCCCACGCCAGGAGTGTGGGTGACACCGCACGTCGACAGGGCGCGAGAACTGAGCGAATTGGTCTCGACGCTCGGTCTGTCCGAATCGGCACTTGTTCTCACCGGCAATCTTCGCCCGGGAGGGCTGGACAACCACGAAGTCGTCGATCGGGCGTGGGATCTGACCGACCTTGCCGCAAGCTACCAGACACTGCTCACGCAGGACGGTGCATCCGAGCCGGGCGACGACGATGAACTGCTACTTGCCTACATCGAACTCGTAAGCCTGCAACAGAGGTTCATGCGGCTCGACCCACAACTCCCCAAGGAACTCTTGCCCGAATGGATCGGTCGTGATGGCGCTGTGCTCTTCCAGCGACGCCGCGAACAGTGGTCGGCGCAGGCGCATGCACACTGGCTCAGGGTCGTCGAGGAATCCGCGCCGAGATAGTTACGGTGGTCCGGTCACCGCCGAAGGGTGCCCATTCGACCGCGAAGTCGAGCATGTCGAGTTCTTCCCTGGTCATGGGTGTCTCCTTCTCTCGTTTGTCGGGTGGGCGAGTGCGGCCGTGCGAAAGTCGCACGGCCGCACCCGGCCGGGTCATCGCACGTCGAGGTAGATGCTCTTGAGCTGCTGGTAGCTCGCGAGGCCCTCGGGTCCGAGTTCGCGGCCGAGGCCGCTGTCCTTGATGCCGCCGAAGGGGGCGGTGGGGTCGTTGGAGTAGCCGTTGATGCCGACGGTCCCGCTGGCGACGCCCCGGGCGAACGCGGTGCCGCGGTCGGGGTCGGCGGTCCAGATGGAGCCGCCGAGTCCGTAGTCGGAGTGGTTGGTGATGGCGAGGGCCTCGGCTTCGTCGGTGTAGGGGATGACCGACAGGACGGGTCCGAAGATCTCTTCCTGGGCGATTGTGTGGCCGGTGTCGACGTCGGCGAAGACGGTGGGTTCGACGAACCAGCCGTGGTCGATGTTGTCGGGTCGTCGGCCGCCGGTGGTGACGCGGCCGCCGTCGGAGCGGCCCTTGTCGATGTAGCTTTCGACGCGGTGTCGTTGCCGGGCGGAGACGAGTGGCCCCATCTGGGTGGTGTCGGACAGTGGGTCGCCGACCGTCAGGCCCCGGGCGAGGTCGGTGATGGTGTCGACGATCTCGGTGTACCGGGAGCGGGGTGCGAGGACGCGGGTGCCGAGCCAGCAGATCTGACCGTTGTTGAGCAGTGTTGCTGCGTAGAAGGATTCGAGGTTCGCGGTCAGGTCGGCGTCGTCGAGGATGACGGCGGCGGATTTGCCGCCGAGTTCGAGGGTGACGGGGCGGAGCAGTTCGCCGCAGGTGCGGGCGATGGCGCGGCCGGCGCCGGTGGAGCCGGTGAACGAGACCTTGTCGATGCCGGGGTGGGCGACGAGGTAGGCGCCGAGTTCCCGGCCGCCGGGGACGATGTTGAGCACACCGGCGGGGAGTCCGGCAGCGATGGCGGCCTCGGCCATGAGGAACGCGTCGAGCACGGTTTCGGGGGAGGGTTTGAGGACGACGGTGCATCCGGCGGCGAGGGCGGGGGCGAGTTTGAGGAACGTGATGGCCTGCGGCACGTTCCACGGGACGATGGCGCCGACGACGCCGATCGGGGAGCGGGTGACGAGGGTGGAGCCGCCGAGCATGCCGGGCCGGATCTCGTCTTCCTGCTGCGCCGCCATGTCGGCGTAGTAGCGCAGCAGCACGGGTGGGAAGCCGCCCTCGAACTGCCGCGCGAGGGTGATGGGCATGCCGTTCTGGCTGCTCACGCGGGTCGCGGTGTCCTCGGCGCGGGCTTCGAGTTCGTCGGCGAAGCGGCCCAGTACCTCGGCGCGCTGCGCTGCGGTCCGTGCGGCCCATTCGGTGAGTGCGGCGCGTGCGGCGTCGACGGCGTCGTCGATGTCGGTGTCGGTGCCCTCGGGGACGGAGACGATCTGCTGTTCGGTGGTGGGGGAGATGACCGGGATGGTGGAGGCGCCGGACGGGCGGGCCCATCCGCCGCGGATGTAGAGATCGGGGTAGTCGATCGTCATCGGGGTGTCCTTCTCGGGAGGTTCGGTGAGGGGGTGTCAGTCCTGGACGAGCACGGGTTTGAGGACCTCGCCGCGGTGCTGGGCGTCGATCGCGTCGTTGATCTTCGCGAACGGGAACGTGGTGACGAGTTTGTCGAGTGGGAACCGGCCGGCCTGGTAGAGCTCGACGAGTTCGGGGATGAACTCGTCGGGGACGCTGTCGCCCTCGATGATGCCGGTGATCGTCAGGCCCATGGCGAGGGAGTTGATGATGTTCAGCGGCACGGAGGATTCGGGGTCGGCGGGCACACCGATCAGGCCGACTTTGCCGTGGAAGGTCATGGCGCCGATGAGCGATTCGATGACGGCGGGGATGCCGGAGGTGTCGATGGCGTAGTCGACGCCGGCGGGGAGGATGCCGCGGACCTGTTCGGCGACCGGGCCGGCGGCGGGGTCGAGGGCGTGGGTGGCGCCGAGTTCGAGGGCGAGGTCGCGCCTGGACTGGTGGGGTTCGACGGCGATGATGGTGGTGCAGCCCTGCACGACGGCGCCCATGACGGCGGCCAGGCCGACCGATCCGGCGCCGGCGACGAGGATCGCGGATCCGGGGCGGCAGTTCAGGGAGCGCATGACGGCGCCGGCGCCGGTCTGGATGCCGCAGCCCAGCGGTGCGAGGAGTTCGGCGGGAACGTCGGTGGGAACTTTCACGACGTTGCGTTCGAACGCCAGGCTGTAGGTGGCGAACGAGGACTGCCCGAAGAACAGGCCGGTCAGGGATTCGCCGTCGGGGGTGGTGATCGGGCCGGTGCCGTCGTCGCGGACGCCGTCGTAGGCGAGGTGCATGAACTGGTGGCAGTAGGAGGGTGCCCCGGTGGTGCACGAGGGACAGGTTCCGCAGCTGTTGAAGGTGATGGCGACGCGGTCGCCGGGGGCGACCTTGGTGACGCCGGTACCGACTTCCCGGACGATGCCGCAGCCTTCGTGGCCGAGGACGGCGGGCAGTGCGGTGGGGAGGGCGCCGTCGCGGGCGGCGAGGTCGGTGTGGCAGATGCCGACCGCCTCGATTTCGACGAGCACCTCGCCGGCGCGCGGTCCGTCGATAGTGATCGGTTCGAGGGTGAACTCGGTGTGCGGTTCTCTCGCGACTGCTGCGAGTGCTTCCATCGTCATTTCTCCATGTCTTGTGTGGCCGGCCCGGTGAGGACGACCGGAATCGAAATGCTCAGAGAACGGCTTCCCGCAACGAGATGGCGGTATCGGCGAGAGCGGTGGGATCGACCTTGCTGCGATTACTGATGAACTTCTTACCAGCCATGAATTCGCTTGCAGCATTCACGGTCTCGACAGCCACCGGAATCCCGTCGCTGTCGAGGTGGAACAGGGCGAAGGACGAGTCGGACGGGTTGCCACGCAGGACGGCCCTCGTGTCCGGGCCGACCATCCCTGCCATCTTCATCTTCAGGTCGAACTGATCCGACCAGAACCACGGCACCTCGTGCGGCGACAGCGGCGACCCGGTGATGACCGACGCCGCCTGCTTTGCCTGTTCGACTGCGCTGGGGATGCTTTCGAGTCGAACCATCTTCCCGAGCGTGTCGTGCAGGCGGTAGGTCACGTCGCCGATCGCGAGGACGTGCGGATCGCTGGTGCGGGCCGAACCGTCCACGACGATCCCGGCGAGGCACTCGATGCCGGACTCCCGGGCCAGTGCGTCGTTCGGGATCGCGCCGACACCGACCAGGGCGAGATCGCACGGGATCTCGGTTCCGTCGCCGAGTTCGACACCCGCGACGCGACCGCTCTTCTCGGTGATTCCTCGGACCTCGGCACCGGTGAGGATGCGAGTGCCGCGGTTGCGGTGGAAGTCGGTGAGAGCGTTCGACAGTTCGGGACTCGCGACCCGCGCCAGCACCCGGTCTTCCCGTTCGATCACCGTGACCTCGCATCCGCGAGCGCGCGCGGAGGCGGCGACCTCGAGGCCGACGTACCCACCACCGATGATGGCGAGAGTCGATCCGGTGTGCACGGCCTCGCGCAACTGCGTGGCGTCGCCGAGAGTACGCAGGCTCAGCACACCCTCGAGATCGCTTCCGGGGAGCGTCAGCGTCCGCGGCGCGGCGCCCGTCGCGAGAACGAGTGTCGTGTACTCCAGGACCGTGCCCGACGTCGTCGTCGCGGTGCGCGCGTCCCGGTCGATCCGGACGACCGGATCGCCGAGGAGCGTGTCGATCTCGTTGTCGGCGTAGAACGATTCCGGCTTGAGCCACTGGACGAACTCGTCGTCCGCGTACTTCTTCGACAGCGGCGGCCGGTGATAGGGCGGATGGGTTTCGTCCCCGCACAGGACGATCCGACCGTCGAATTTCTGCTGCCGCAGCATGCCGGCGAGAGTGCCGCCGGCATGCCCGGCGCCGACGATCACCACGGTGGGTGCTGTTCGTGACGTGACCATGGTTACCGGGTGAACTCGATCTGCACGGGCATGTTCTTGAGCCCGCCGACGAAGTTGGTCTGGATCATCTTGGTGTCGTCGACCAACTCGACCGACGCGATGTGGGGAAGCAGTTCCTCGAACATGATCCGCAGTTCCAGCTTCGCCAGGTGCTGGCCGATGCACATGTGCGGGCCGTAGCCGAACGCGATGTGCTTGTTGGGCCTGCGAGTGATGTCGAACGTGTCGGGGTCCGGGATGACGTCCGCGTCACGGTTGCCCGACTGGTACAGCAGCATGAAGCGGTCGCCCTTCTTGATGTCGCGACCGCGCAGCGTGTAGTCCTGCGTCGCCTGACGCATGAAGTGCTTCACCGGGGACGCCCAGCGCAGCGATTCGTTGACGATGTGCGGTGCGAGCGCCGGGTCCGCCTTCGCCTTCGCGAGGAGTTCCGGGTTGCGGCCGAGTTCGAGGACGCCGCCCGCGAGGGTGCTGGAGGTGGTGTCGTGACCGGCGGTGGCGATGGCGATGAAGTAGCCGTAGGCCACCTCGTTCGGGTAGTACTCGCCACTCTCGTCGCGTGCCACCGAGATGATCGTCGCGAGGTCGTCTCGCGGGTTGGCCCGCCGGTCCTGCAGCAGCCGCTCGAAGTAGGCGTAGAAGTCCTGAATCGTGGCCACCCACTGCTTCGCGGCGGCGTCCGGGGTGAGCGGTTCGACGTCCTCACGCGCGGCATCGGGATCGGCGGTGCCGAAGAATTCCTGCGTGAGGGCCATCATCCGGGGCTCGTCCGACTCCGGTACCCCGAACAGGCTCATGATGACGTGCAGGGGGTAGTGCAGGGCGAAATCCTTGACGAAGTCGACCCGGCCGTCCGTCTTCAGCAGCCGGGCGACGGCAGCCTTGGCGAGGTCGCGGATGACGCTCTCCCACTGGGCGAGGTTGGTGGGCCGGAACCAGTCCAGCGCGATGTCCTTGATCGCGGTGTGCTCCGGCGGGTCGAGGTAGGTGAGGGTCTCGAGGATGCGGAGGCTGCCGTTGTTGATGCTCTTGGTGAACGCGTCGCCGGCCTGGTTCGCCAGGATCGGGTTGACGGAGCCCTTGTCCTCGCCGCCGGCGCTCGTGAAGATGTCGGGCTGGCGCTCGATCTCCATGATGTCGGCGTGCTTGCTCACCAGCCAGATGGGGTCGTACCCCGCCACTTCGGCGCGCCCGAGCGGGTTGTTCTCCCGCAGCCAGCGGTAGGCCTCGAACAGCGCGTCGTTGTCCCGGTGTCCCTCGGGCAGGACCACCTGGCGGGCGACGGCGTCCGGAATCAGTTCCGTGACCTGCTCTGTAGTGCTCATCAATTCCCCTTCGTGGTGCAGTGAGATGCGGCGCCGAACGTCGCGGCGTCCTCGCCGACTGGAGTGAGTTCAGCCTGTCAGCTGCGAGAGTGAGGGGCATCACACCATTGATCGATAGTTGTCCACCTAACGGGGGATGTGTGCCGCGTCACCCCCTGCATGGACGCCGAGAATCACCCCACTGGAGGGGGGTAATCAGTCGAAGTGGTGATGTGCCCGGCCAGTGACCGGCGACACAATTTTGATGTTCACCGGACGACCCGAAGGAGATCGCCATGCCCACCGTCGTTTACCAGCTCCCGGATGGTTCGACGTCGTCCGTCGACGTCCCCGCCGGCCAGAGTGTGATGGACGGGTCGGTGCGTAACAACCTGCCCGGCATCGTCGCCGAATGCGGCGGTAGCTGCTCGTGCGCCACCTGCCACGTGTTCCTGGACGACGATTCGCGTGCGGCGTTCGGCGAGCCGACCCTGGAGGAACAGGACCTCCTCGAGTTCCTCGACGGTGTCCAGCCGTGTTCGCGTCTCGCCTGCCAGCTCGTGCTGACGCCGGACGTGGACACCGTCACGGTGACCGTGCCGTCCTCGGACGCCTGACCGGTCCGCCCGGGTTCACCGGGTCGGGGATTGATACTTCGCGATCAGCTCGGCGCGGTTGGTCGCGCCGAGTTTGCGGAGGATGCGTTTTACGTGGGACTTGACCGTGTCGACGGTGATGACCAGTTCGGCGGCGATCGCGGAATTCGACGCCCCGGTGAGAATCAATCGGACGACGTCGGCTTCGCGTTCGGTCAGTGGTTCGAGCGGGCGCTGCTCGGCGACGTCGCGGTCGGACTGCGACGGTGCGAGATCGGACGCGCCGCGGGAGGGTGCCGCGTCGACGTCGGGGTCGCCGGTCCACCGCCGGGCGCTCTCGCGCAAGAGCGCATTCTGACGCTCACGACGCGACTCCAGACCGACTCGCTCGAAGTGCCCGCCGAGCACTTCGGCGAACACCCCCAGGGCGTGGCGCCTGGACCCGTCCAACACTGCGCCGACGTGAACGAGCGCGGCAGGAATCCCGTCGACCACGACGGGGGTGGTGGTGAAACCGTTCGCGCCCAGCAACTCTCGCAGCTCGGCGGGAGCGGGGGAACCCACCGTGACGGTGTTCGTCTCGAGCGCATCCGCCTCGGGCGAGCCGTCCGGGAGACCGAACTCGGAGGGCAGTGCCGGCATCGTGTCCGGGGCGGCGCTGAACGCAGCGACGGGAATGATCCGGTCGCCGTCGAGGCGTGAGAGGACAACCTTGTCCACGGAGCAGAGTTCCGCGACGCGCTCGCACGCGCGCTGCATGAGTTCCGCGCTCGAGGCCGCGTCGTCCAATGCCCGGACGGCGCGATCGATGCCCGTCGCGACCGCGCCGATCTCGGCGGACCGGGTCGCCTCCGCGGCGTTTCTGCGGTCGAGGAGGTCGACGAGGAGCCTGCCGAGTTCGGTCGAACGGTCCGGATCGGCCGTCCGCATCTCGGAGAGGATGTCGGTGATGGCGCGATCGGTGTCCGTGGTGTTCTCGTCCGTGTGCGGTTCGGGGTGGGGAGCGTCAGCCACCGGACACCGTCTTGGCGTTGGCGCACAGCGCCGCCACCTCGGCTCGCGTGGAGACGCCGAGTTTCTTGAAGATCCGCTGGACGTGGGACTTGACGGTGCCGTCGGAAATGCACAGCCGTCGGGAAATGGTGGCGTTGGTTGCCCCTGTCGCCATCAGCGTGAGCACCTCGCGTTCGCGCGCGGTCAGCGCTTGCGCGCGCGGCAGGATCGGTGCCTGCGAAAAGTCGGTGGACGCCCCGGTCCGGGGGAGTTCGGCGGCGGCCGATTCCGGCATCGTGACGGGTGCCTGCTCGAGGTGCCGCAGTGCCTGGGTGAGCCGCTGTATCTCGGCGTCGACGTGCTCGTTTCGGGTGTAGATCTGCTGCCGCAGGTCGGCGCGTTCCTTCGAGGAGGCGCAGGCGCCCGCCAGCACCGTGACGAGGTGGACGTCGGTGTCGGACAGGCTGTCGCTCTGGCGGTCGACGTGGATAATCGCCACCGCGCGGGCGTCGACGATGACCGGAACGGCGAGGTATCCGGCGGGTCGCGACAGGTCGATGAGGGGCCGGTACGTGTGCCGGTAGGTGTCGACGGCGTCTACGGCATACGGCCGGCGTCGCCGGACCAGTTCGGCCTCGCGGGGGGCCTCGCGCAGCGAGATCTCGCGTCCGTCGATGGCCGTGGCGAGTTCGTGGAAGTCCCCGGTCAGTTCGGGGTTGACCGCCAGCGCGGTGGGAGACCAGGTGGAACCGCGGACCACGGAGAACATCGCCTTGCCGTATCCCAGGCTGGTGCACAGTTCCCGGGTCACGACCTCGGCGAGGTGATCCGCACCGGCATCGAGCGCACGGACGACCCGCTGCAGTGCCTCGAACTGGGCGGTGTGCACGCTCAGTCGGCGGGCGATGTTTTCGCGACTCGCGGCGTCGAGTTCTGTCACGAGCTCCGCGAGGCGCAGGGTGCGCTCGGGGGAGTCGACGCCCTCACGCAACTTTCGGGCCGCGAACGCACGGATCACCGTGAGGTCGGGTTCGCCGTCCGCCAGCCGGATCAGATTCGGCTCGTTGCCGAGAAGCTCCTGCAACTCCGCAACCGCCTGCTCGGAAAGCTCGAACGAACTCGTCGAAATGACCACTCACCACTCCTCGCGCCGTGGCCGCGCACGGATGACGACGACACCGTCGTCCGTTCCTGTGACCCAACGCACAGTATAGAGAAGGTGTCACCTGGGACGTTGCTGCACCGTCCGCGGCCTCACCCCAATGTATATGGTCAGTCCAAATCCGTCACGCTTTCCGCGAAAGTGAGCCGAAGGGGTTCTTGTCTCGGGTGCGGCCGTCATACTAGGGTCGAATGGTACGACCAAAATGGAAGGATCGGCCTAATGGCGCACCCCGTGCGATACGACGTCGACGAGCATGTCGCCGTCCTCACTCTCGATCGCCCCGAAACCCGCAATGCGCTGTCCGACGACCTGCTCGACGAGCTTCTCGCTGCGTTCGAACGCGCCCGGGACGACGGCGACGTGCGGGTCGTCGTGCTGGCGTCGTCGCACGAGAAGATCTTCTCGGCGGGCGGCGACCTCAAGGCGTTCGCGAGCGAGACGCCCACGATCGTCAAATACGCCGGTCTGGATCGCTTCCCGCGGCTGTATCAGCTCATCGGCGGTCTCGGGAAGC
>JBCEBZ010000004.1:15881-29637 GCA_039206675.1 Rhodococcus sp. (in: high G+C Gram-positive bacteria)
CGTGCTGGCCGGTGCGTTCGGTCTCGCGCTGGCGTGCGATTTCGTGCTCGCCAAGGAGTCGGTCCGGTTCGGGTGTCCGGAGATCAACGTCGGTGTCTTCCCGTTCATGATCTCCGCGCTCATCTACCGGAACGTCGGGCGGCTCAAGGCGAACGAGCTGATGATGTACGGCGAGCTCATCACGGCCGCGGACGCCCGCGAGCTGGGTTTGGTGAACCGGGTGATTCCGGACGACGACTTCGATGCCGAGGTCCGGGCGTGGGCCCGCCGCCTCGCGGGCAAGTCGCCGCTGTTGATGCGGCTCGGGAAGGAGGCGATCAACAACACACGCGACATGTCCCTGCCGGATGCTCTCACGGCGCTGCAGTCTCAGCTCGCTCTCGCGTTCACGACCGAGGACATCGTCGAGGGTGTCACCGCGTTCCGCGAAAAGCGTTCTCCCGTATGGAGCATGCGGTGATCGCGCGACTTCGAACTCGTTGCACTTTCGGTCTAACCATTATATTGTGAGGGCCAACACAGAGTTTTCATTACCTCTTCACATCTGCGCTCAGAGGAAGGCTTCCCATGGCGTTCGCATCGGTCACCGATCGCTATTCGGACGAACAGATCCGAGAGTTCTATGCCACCGGGCAGTGGCACCGCGACACCTTCTTCGACATGCTCGAGGTCCAGGTCGCCGAGCGGGGCGACCGTGTCTTCCTGACCGACGACACCAGCGGTGGCATCACCTTCCGGGAGTTGCGGGACCGGGCGCTGAGCCTGGCCGTGGGACTGCGGCGACACGGGATCACCGCCGGCGACCGGGTGTCGGTGCAGGTTCCGAACTGGATCGAATTCGCCGTCATCTCCGTGGCGTTGTCGCGACTGGGCGCCGTCCTGGTGCCGATCATGCCGATCTACCGCCGCGACGACGTCGAATACATCCTGGGTAACGCCGGTGTGCGGCTGGCGATTACGCCGCAGAATTTCAAGAAGTTCGACTACGCGGGCATGTACACCGAGATCCTGGGTGCCGTCGACTCGCTCGAGGACGTGGTCGTCGTCCGCGGGAACGGCGACCTGCCGAACGGCGCGGTGTCGTTCGAGTCGCTGTTCGCGGAGATCGGCCCCGAGGAGGCGATCGCGGAACTCGGGACCGGCGTCGGGCCGGACGAGCCGTTCGTCATCGTCTACAGCAGCGGCACCACGTCCCGTCCCAAGGGCTGCATCCACACGTTCAACACATTCGCCTGTGGATCGCGCCTGCTGGCCAAGGGATTCGCCTACACGCCCGACGACGTGCAGTTCGGCCCCTCGCCGATCACGCACACCACCGGCCTGGTCACCAGCATCGTCCTTCCGCTCATGCACGGCGCGGCGTCGCATCTCATCGAGGTGTGGGAGCCGGTCCGGGGGATGGCGCAGATCAAGGAGCGCGGGTGCACGGTCGCCGTGAGTGCCACGACGTTCCTGCAGATGCTCATGGACGCCTACGATCCCGCCGTGCACGACATCGGCAGCATGCGGCTGTGGGTGGCGGCCGGCGCCCCGATCCCCGCCAGCTTCGTCACGAAGGCGGCCGAATTGTTCCCGAGCCTGCAGGTACTCAGCCTGTACGGCCGCTCGGAGAACGTCACCACCACCATGTGCACGGTGCGCGACGAGCCCGAGCGGTCGCTCACCTCGGACGGGCGTCCGCTGCCGATGCAGTCGGTGAAGGTCGTCGACGAACTCGGTGACGAGGTTCCGCGCGGCGAGGAGGGTGACATCGCCTACAAGGGCGCCATGCACATGCTCGGGTATCTCCACAACGAGGAGGAGACGGCCAAGCTGTTCACACCGGACGGCCACTCCCGCTCCGGCGATCTCGGCCGGATGGACGAGGACGGCTACGTGCGGGTCACCGGCCGCACCAAGGACATCGTGATCCGCGGCGGAATGAACATCAGTGTCCGTCAGGTCGAAGACCTCCTGGCGGCGCATCCCGCCGTCCGCGGTGTCGCCGCGGTCGCGATGCCCGACGAGCGTCTCGGCGAGGCGGTGTGTCTCTACCTCGTCGCAGCGCCCGGCTACGGCGACATCACGCTCGAGAAGATCAAGACCTACCTGCTCGAGCAGGGGGTGGCGATCCAGAAGGTTCCGGAGCGGCTGGAGATCGTCGAGGCGCTGCCGACGACGGCCACGGGCAAGATCCAGAAGAACGTGCTCCGTGCGCAGATCGCGGCCAAGATCGAGGCCGACCGGCAGCAGCGGGCACAAGCCGTCAGCTGATCGGAAGACAAAGGGGGCGAAGCCGATCGGCTTCGCCCCCTTTCTCGTGGTTGGAGCGGAGCGATCAGGTCGCGGCCACCACGACCGTCGCCGATCCGGTGACGACCGGGCCCGTGTCTCCGGAGGCGACGAGGTCGAGCGTCGCGAGCGACTCACCATTCGCCTCGGCGATCGTCACCACCGTGCCGCCCAGGGTCAGGGTGTCGCCGAGGAAGACCGGAGCGACGAACCGGACACCGAAGGAGCGCACGTGCTCGACGCCGAACGTGTCGGACAGCCAGCCGGCCAGTATCCCGGCCTGCATCTGCCCCATCGCGATGACGCCCGGAAAACCCGACGTGGCGACGAAGCCGGGGTCGTGGTGCAGGGGATTGAAATCGCCTCCGGCGCCGGCGAATCGGACGATGTCCGTCTGGCTGACGGGGCCGACCACCCGGGTGCCGGGGGCGTCGCCGACGCGGACCTTGGCCGGTGTTCTCATCGCTGCTCTCCTCGTTCGATCAGGACCTCTTCGAGCCGCACCACGGGTTCACCGTCGGCGCCCCGGTACTCGGTCTCGAGGGTCACGACGCGCATCGTCCCGCCGCGCTTGCCCTCTCGCTGTACGTCGTCGACGACGCGGCGGGTGCCGACCACGTGGTCGCCTGCGGTGAGCGGTCGCAGGTATGTCCACGTGACCGAACCGACCACCACCCGGGCGAGGGCCAGGCCCAGCGAGTCGACGAACGCGCGCTGGTCACGTTGGTGTCCGGCGACGACCGTATGCGTGAGTGTCGCGGGCACGTCGCCGAAGCCGGCCTCGCGCGCGGCGACCGGATCGGTGTGGACGGGATCGGTCGTGAACGTCGCGCGCGTGAATTCGCGGATCTTGCCGCGTTCGACGTCGTATTCGACGCGATCGACGACGCCGGCGGGGAGTGGGTCTGACATCCGGGCCTCCTTTTTGGACTGACCTATAGTATCATTGAGCCTAAATTCGTGAGGAGGGTGCAATGGAGCTCGCTGATTCCCCAGACGAGGCCACATTCCGTGCAGAGGTCCGGGAGTGGGCCGAGAAAGCGGTCCCGACGCTGCCGTGGCCGGAACCGGTCGATCTGGTCGACAAGGTGCCGTTCTGGCAGCAATGGCAGCGGCTGCTCTTCGACTCCGGCTACGGCGGGATGTCGTGGCCGCAGGAGTACGGCGGCCAGGCCGCCGACCCGATCCGCAAGGCCATCTTCACCGAGGAAATGGACCGCGTGGGTGCGCCGGAGCGGCTCAACACCATCGGCGAGGACTTCGCGGGCCCGACCATCATCGATTTCGGGACACCCGCGCAGAAGGAACGGTTCCTCCGGCCCATTCTGACCGGTGAGGAAATCTGGTGCCAGCTGTTCTCCGAGCCGGAGGCGGGATCGGACCTGGCCTCGCTGCGCACCAAGGCCACGAAGGTGGACGGGGGCTGGAAGGTCAACGGGCAGAAGATCTGGACCAGTCGCGCACACATCGCGGCCCACGCGATCCTGCTCGCCCGCACCGGCGGCGGCCCGCGGCACAAGGGCATCACCTACTTCCTGGTGCCCATGGACAGTGAAGGCATCACGGTGCGCCCGCTCGCCCACATGCTCGGCGAAGCGGAATTCAACGAGGTGTTCCTCGACGACGTGTTCATCCCCGACGACCTCGTCGTCGGGGAGGTCGACGGCGGATGGAAGGTCGCGATGGGCACGCTCGCCTACGAGCGGGTGGCGATCGCGACGGGCCGCGTCAACACCAAGCGCGCCGTGGGCGACATCGTGTCGGACATCGCGGGGATGACCGACGACGCGGGCCGCCCGGTTGGCGAAGACCCGGTGATCCGGCAGAAGGTCGCCGACCTGTACGGCCGCGCCCTCGTCCACTACTTGATCGGCCAGCGCGTCATCACGCTCGCGGCCAACGACGGCCCGCCGGGGCCGGTCACGTCGATCGGCAAGCTGTTCTTCTGCCCCCTCGTCGAGGAACTCGCCGACTTCCGGCTGTCCCTCGAACCGGTCGGCGGGCAGTTCGCCCTCGACGACGAGCGGCAGAAGACGGCGCGGTGGCAACGGCTCGCGTACCAGGCCCGCGGCACCGCCATCGCCGGCGGATCCACCTTCATCCAGCGCAACATCGTTGCCGAGCGCATGCTCGACATGCCGAGGAGCTGACCGTGTCCGACTACACCTGGCACCCCACCGACGAGTACGTCGAGAACGCCAACGTCACCCGGCTCGCCCGCGCCCACGGGCTGTCGGGCCTGGGTGAACTCCGGGCCCGTTCCGTCGCCGACGTGCGGTGGTACTGGGACGCGGTCGTTCGCGATCTGGGCCTGCCGTTCCAGACCCCGTACCGGGAGGTGCTCGACACCTCCCGCGGAATCGAGCATCCCGACTGGTTCGTCGGGGGTGAGACGAACGTCGTGGACGCGTGTCTCGGGCGGTGGCTCGCCGACCCGGCGGCCGCCGACAGGACCGCCGTCGCGCACGAGGCGGAGGACGGCACCGTCCGCAGTCTGTCGTATCGCGAACTCGCCGCGGACGTCGAGCGGGCCGCGGCCGGACTGCGGGAACTCGGCGTCGGCAGGGGGGACGCCGTCGCCCTGTTCCTGCCGATGATCCCCGAGGCGGTCGTGTCGGTGTACGCGGTCGCGCGGCTCGGAGCGGTACTGGTTCCGCTGTTCTCCGGCTTCGCGCCGAGCGCGATCGCGTCCCGCATCCAGGACGCGGACGCGAAGGTGGTGATCGTCGCGGACGGAACGGTGCGGCGTCGCAAGTCCGTTCCGATGAAGCCGGCTCTCGACGAGGCCCTCGCCTCGTGCCCGACGGTGCAGTCGGTCGTCGTGGTCGAAAACATCGGCGCAGACGTGGATTCCACCGGCCGCGACATCTCCTGGGCGAAGCTGCTCGGCAACGGCGGCGACCCGGGTCCGGTCGAGGCGATGGACGCCGCCGAGCCGTTCGCACTGGCGTACACGTCCGGCACGACCGGCAAGCCGAAGGGCGCCGTGCACACGCACGCCGGGTTCCTCGTGAAGACGGCCAGCGAGGTGGCGTACTCGTTCGATCTGACGCCCGGTGGGGTGTTCTGCTGGATCACCGACATGGGCTGGATCATGGGGCCGCTGTCGATCGTCGGCACCCACGCCAACGGCGGCACCCTGGTGTTGTACGAGGGTTCGCCGGACGTGCCGGACACCGACCGGTTGTGGCAACTCGCGCAGCGGCACCGGGTGACGATGCTCGGGGTCTCGCCGACGCTGATCCGGACCCTGCGCGGGCGGGAGACGGACGTCGCGGCACGATACGACCTGTCCTCGGTGCACACGATCGGATCCACCGGTGAGCCGTGGGACCCGGACTCCTACGAGTGGCTCGCTCGGGACGTCTTCGGCGGCCGGGTGCCGGTCATCAACTTCTCCGGTGGTACCGAGGTCGGCGGTTCGTTCCTGGCACCGTATCCGGTGGAGCCGATCCGCAGCTGCTCGCTGGGCGGCCCGTCCCTGGGTATGGACGTCGACGTCGTCGACGACGCGGGACGGTCGTTGCGCGGCGAACAGGGTGAACTCGTCTGCAGGCAGCCGTGGCCGTCGATGACGCGCGGGGTGTGGAAGGACGAGGAACGCTATCTGGAGGCGTACTGGTCGACGTTCCCCGGCATGTGGCGCCACGGCGACTACGCCCTCGTCGACGACGACGGTCAGTGGTACATCCGCGGCCGATCCGACGACGTCATGAACGTGGCCGGGAAACGTCTGGCCCCCGCGGAGGTCGAGGCCGTGCTGACGGCGCACCCGGCGGTGTCCGAGGCGGCGGCGGTCGGTGTCCCGGACCCGAAGAAGGGCGAGGCGGTGTGGGCGTTCTGGGTTCCCCGTGCGGACGCGGACACGGCGGACATCTCGGCCGAACTGGTCGCCAGTGTCGCCGCGGAACTCGGAAAACCGTTCGCGCCGAGCGTCGTTCACCGGGTGTCGCGACTGCCGAAGACCCGGTCGGCGAAGATCCTGCGCCGGGCGGTGCGCGCCGCCGCCCTGGGGACCGACCCGGGTGACCTGTCGGGTGCCGAGAACCCGGAGGCGATCGACGAGATCCGCGCCGTGGTGGCGGGCGGTAGCGACCACGTGTCGTGAGGAACGACGAAGGCCCCACACCGCACGGTGTGGGGCCTTCGTCGTCGAAGCGTCAAACGGAGAGCTATTCGTCGAGTGGGATATCGGTGCGCTTCTCGAAGTCCTTGATCGACTCGGCGTAGGAGTGGACGTGCCGGCTCATGCGACGCACGGCGGCATCGGCGTCCTTGTCGCGAATGGCCTTGGTGACGGAGCGGTGCGCCTTGACGGTGATCTCGCGGACCTTGTCGTCGATGAAGCCTTCGTTCTCGGTCGCGGCGTAGATGGCCCGCGACAGCGAGATCATCAGACCCGACAACAGTTCGTTGTGGCTGGCGCTCGCGACGGCGACGTGCCAGTCGATGTTCGCCTGGAGGAAGTCGTCGAGGCTGTCGCCCGCGCCGGCGATGTCGTCGTTGGCGGCGTCGAGTCGCGCGAGATCCTCGTCGGTGCGATGGCGGGCGGCGAGTTGGGCGCAGAACGGCTCGATCGCCTCGCGGGTCTCGAGCAGGGCGGCGAGGCGGATCTGGCGACCCCGAATGAGCAGGGCCACCGTGTCGGCCATCGACTGCTCGCCCGGTCGCTGCACGAAGGCGCCACCGGCCCGGCCCGCCTTGATGCGCACCAGTCCCTGCACCTCGAGGATGCGCAGGGCCTCGCGCACGGTGGTACGGCTCATCTTCGTCTGGACGACGAGTTCGCGCTCCGGCGGCAGCGGTGTGCCCTCGACGTAATCACCGCTGAGAATGCGCTCACGCAGTTCGTTGGCGAGGACGTCCGACGCCTTCGGTACCTCCATCGGGGTCAGCTGGATGGAGGAACGTCCGTTCCGGGTGGTGTTCGGCACGGCTGGTGGCATGGCTCCCCGCCCTCTCTGGTCTAACGGTCAGACCTAATATACCATTGGGTTCTCGCTGCATTCGTCTTGCAGCCTATTCTTCGTCTCATCGAGAGGACCAGTTCTATGCGCTGGGAACTGTCAGAAGAGCAGGAAATGTTCACCGAAGCCCTGGACGGCTGGCTCGGGCGGTTCGCCCCTCCGGCGAATGTCCGCAAATGGGGTGAATCGGGAGATCCTGCCGAATTCGAGCAGAAATTCGTCGAGGAAGGCTGGTTCTCCGCCGGCCTCGGCGAAGACATCGGTGGTCAGGGCGGTGGTCTGCTCGAACTGGCGTTGACCGCCGAGGCGCTGGCCCGGTACGCCGCGCCGTCGAGCGCCTGGACCGCGTCCGTCCTCGCCGCCGCCCTGCTGCCCGCCGACGTCGCCGCCGACGTACTGGCCGGGGGTGGTTTCGCGGCCGTCGCCGTCGACGCGACACGTCCGTTCGGCCTCGCCGATTCGGTCCGCGCCGACGAGGGCGGCGCACTGACCGGCCGTGTCGCCGCGGTGCTCGGCGCCGAACGGGCGAAACTACTGGTCGTGCCGGCGACCGGCGCTGACGGCGCCGCCGCCCTGTTCCTTGTGCGCGTCGACGACCCGGGTGTCACGGTCGAACCGCACCGCTTCCTCGACCCGTCCCGCGCGGCCGCGGACGTTCGATTCGACGGCGTCGCCGGACAGCGTCTCGACATCGAGGCGGCCACGGCGCTCGAGGACGCCGGACTGCGGGCGGCCGTGCTCGTCGCCGCGGACTCGCTCGGGGCGATGGACCGCATGCTGCGTCTCGCGGTGGACTACAGCAAGCAGCGCCAGCAGTTCGGTGTTGCGATCGGGTCGTTCCAGGCCGTGAAGCACGCTGCGGCAGGCATTCTCGTCTCCGTCGAGGCGGGACGGTCCATTGCGTACTACGCCGCGGCGTCGGTCGATCTCGGTCTGGACGACCGTGCGCTACATGCCGCCGTCGCCAAGGCGCAGGTGACCCGTAATGCGGTGCAGGCGGCCGACAGTGCCCTCGTGATGCACGGCGCGATCGGCTACACGTGGGAACACGACCTGCACCTCTACTACAAGCGCGCCAAGCTCGACGAGAAGTTGTTCGGTGGTCCGGGCGTGTGGAACGAGCGTGTTGCACGCGATTTGCCCCTGCTGCCGGCCGCCGGGTGATCGGCCGTTGACTTTTTGGTCTGTCCTTTAGTAATTTAAGTCCAAACGGAACCAACGACGACGGGACGTGCTGTGGACTTTGATCTGACCGAGGATCAGACGACGATCCGAGATGCGGTGCGAGAGCTCGCCGGCAAGTTCGACGAGCAGTATTGGGTGGAGAAGGACAGCGCCCACGAGTTCCCCACCGAGTTCTACGACGCGTTCGCCAAGGGCGGCTGGCTCGGCATCACCACGCCGGAGGCCTACGGCGGGCACGGGATGGGCATCACCGAGGCCTCGATCCTGCTGGAGGAGGTCGCTGCGTCCGGCGCCGGCATGAACGGTGCGAGTTCGATGCACCTGTCGATCTTCGGGATGCACCCGGTGATCGTGCACGGCTCCGAGGAACTCAAGCAGCGCACGCTCCCGCGGATCGTCGACGGCGACCTGCACGTGTGCTTCGGTGTCACCGAGCCCGGCGCCGGTTTGGACACCACCAAGATCACCACCTTCGCGCGGCGCGAGGGCGACAAGTACATCGTCAACGGCCGCAAGGTCTGGATCTCCAAGGCGATGGAGTCGGAGAAGATCCTTCTTCTCACGCGCACCACGAAGTTCGAGGACGCGAAGAAGAAGACGGACGGTCTGACGCTGTTCCTCACCGACCTGGACCGCTCGAAGGTCGACATCCGCCCGATCAAGAAGATGGGGCGCAACGCGGTCACGTCGAACGAGTTGTTTATCGACAACCTCGAGATTCCGGTCGAGGATCGGGTGGGTGAGGAAGGCAAGGGCTTCAGGTACATTCTCGACGGCCTCAACCCGGAGCGCATGCTCGTCGCGTCCGAGGCCCTCGGCATCGGCCGGGCCGCGCTGCGCCGGGGCGTCCAGTACGCCAACGAGCGTGAGGTGTTCGGCAGGCCCATCGGCATGAACCAGGGTCTGCAGTTCCCGCTCGCGGATTCGCTCGCCCGACTCGACGCCGCGGAACTCGTCCTGCGCAAGGCGACGTGGCTCTACGACAACGGAAAGCCCTGCGCCCGTGAAGCCAACATGGCCAAGTACCTCTGCGCCGACGCCGGTTTCCAGGCCGCGGACCGCGCCCTGCAGACCCACGGCGGGATGGGCTACTCGGAGGAATACCACGTGGCCCGGTACTTCCGTGAGGCCCGCCTGACCAAGATCGCCCCGCTCAGCCAGGAGATGGTCCTCAACTACCTCGGCGAGCACGTCCTCGGCCTTCCCAGGAGCTACTGATGTTCGAACTCACCGGAAAATCCGCACTCGTGACCGGTGCCGGCAGTGGCATCGGCGCCTCGGTGGCGCACGCCTACGCCCGCGCGGGTGCGGCCGTGCTCGTCACCGACGTCGATGGCGACGCCGCAGCCGCGGTGGCCGCGGAGATCACCGCGGCCGGCGGTTCGGCGAAGTCCGCGGCCCTCGACGTCCGCGACGGCGAGGCGGCCGCTGCGGCGGCGGAACAGGCCGCCGCGCTGAACGGCGGCACGCTCAACATCCTGGTCAACAACGCCGGCGCCATCGCTCCCGCGATGTTCCCGAACCTCGAAGAGGACGACTTCCGCCGCATCGTCGACATCCACCTCGTCGGCAGTTTCGTGTGCAGCAAGGCCGTCCTCCCGTACCTGCCCACCGACGGCAGCGGTCGCATCATCAACGTGACGTCCGCGGCCGGCCTGGTGGGCACCATCGGGCAGGCCAACTACGGTGCCGCGAAGGCGGGCATCATCGGTCTCACGAAGTCGCTGGCGCGTGAGCTCGCCAAGAAGCAGGTGACGGTCAACGCGCTCGCGCCGCTCGCCGCCACCAAGATGACGGAGAACATCCGCAGCAACGAGAAGCTCGCCGCCAAGACGCTCGCGCGGATCCCGTTGGGCCGCTGGGCCGAACCGGACGAGATTTCGGCGAGCTTCGTGTTCTTCGCGTCCGACGGCGCCGCATACATCACGGGCCAGGTGCTGCCCGTCGACGGAGGAACGGTGATCTGATGGCCGACAAGCGCAACCCCTTCCAGCGTTCCGCGCGCGAGGTCGTCATCGCGGAAGCCGCCCGCACCCCCATGGGCAAGTCGCACCCCGACCGCGGCTGGTTCCGCGACACCCATCCCAACGACATGCTCGGCGCGGTGTACACCGACCTGATCCGCCGCAGCGGCCTCGACCCGGCCGTCGTCGAGGACCTCGTGATCGGTTGCACCGCACCGTTCGGCGAGCAGTCCCGCAACATCGGCCGCAACGCCTGGCTGCAGGCGGGCTACCCGCCGGAGGTCCCGGCCGTGGTGCTGGACCGTCGCTGCGGATCTGCCCAGACCGCGGTTGAGATGGGCGCCGCCCTGGTCGGTTCAGGAACCCATGACGTCGTCCTCGCCGGCGGTGTCGAACACATGGGCCACGTCCCGATGAACTCACCGGCCAAGATCTCCGAACTGTACGGCGACCCGTGGCCGGAAGCGCTGCGCGACCGGTACGACTTCGTGAACCAGGGCGAGAGCGCCGAACTCATCGCGGACCGGTGGGAGATCTCCCGGCAGGAGATGGACGAATTCGCCGTCCGCTCCCACTGTCTGGCGACCGAGGCCATCGAGGCGGGTCGTTTCGACGCGGAGATGATCCCCCTCGATCTCGCCGGCGAGACCCGCTCCAGCGACCAGACCGTCCGCCCCGGCACCAGCCTCGACAGCCTGGCCGGGCTGAAGACGGCGTTCCGGGAGAACGGCCGCATCACGGCGGGCAGTTCGTCGCCGATCTCCGATGGGGCGGCCGGTGTACTGCTCGCCTCCCGCGAGGCGGTCGACACCCACGGACTGCGGGCCCGCGCCCGGATCCTCGATCAGACCACCGTCGGGGTGGACCCGATCATCATGCTGACCGGGCCGATCCCGGCCACCCGGAAGCTGCTCGACCGCAACGGGATGACCATGAACGACATCGATCTCTTCGAGGTCAACGAGGCGTTCAGCTCGGTCGTCCTGGCCTGGGAGCGGGAACTGAAGCCCGATATGGACCGGGTCAACGTCAACGGCGGTGCGATCGCCCTCGGTCACCCGGTGGGCGCGACCGGCGCCCGGCTCATCGCCACGATCGTCGCCGAGCTCGAGCGGCGCGATGCCGAAATCGGCCTGGTGACCATGTGCTGCGGCGGCGGCCTGGGAACGGCGACCCTGATTCAGCGGATCGACTGATGATCGACCTGACACCGCACATCCGGCCCGGCGACGGGATCTGGTGGAGCCAGACGAGCGCGGAACCCACCCCGCTCGTCCACGCCCTCCTCGACCAGGTCTCGTCGATCGGTCCGGTCCGGGCGTTCGTGGGACTCACCTGGGACCGGCGGTTGACGAGCGAACTGCCCGACGAACTCTCCGTCGTCTCCTACGGCGGCCTCGGCGAACTCCGCCGTCTCGCCCGCCTCGAGGTCGTGCCCTGCCATTACGGGGCGCTGCCACGGTTGTTCGCCGAACGGCGGCTGCCGTGCGACGTCGGATTCGTGCAGGTGTCGCCGCCGGACTCGGCCGGGAACTGCTCCCTCGGGGTCGGTGTCGACTACATCGCGGATGCCCTCGACCACACACCGGTCCTCATCGCCGAGATCAACCGGCGGATGCCCGTCACGCTCGGCGCACCGCGAATTCCGCTGTCGCGCTTCGCGGCGGTGATCGAGACGGACCGGCCGCTGCTCGAGGCGCCGGATCGTGCGCCCGCGGCGGCGGAATCGGCTATCGCGCGGAACGTCGCCGATCTCGTGGCGGACGGGGACACGATCCAGATCGGTGTCGGGACACTGCCCTCGGCCGTCCTCACCGCTCTCGAGGGACACAAGGACCTCGGGCTGCACTCGGGCATGATCTCCGACGCGGCGCTCCGGCTGATCGACCAAGGCGTGCTGACCGGGGCGCGGAAGGAGATCGACCCCGGGCTGCACGTGACGGGAGCCGCGCTCGGGACCTCGGCGCTGTACGACCGGCTTCCGGGTCTGCCGGTGATGTTCCGCCCAGCGAGTTACACCCATGCGCCGCACGTACTCTCGCAGCTGCGTTCATTCGTGTCGATCAACTCTGCCATCGAAGTCGACCTCACCGGTCAGGTCGGCGCGGAAATGCGCAACACCACCTACGCGGGCGCAGTCGGAGGCCAGGTGGACTTCTCGCGGGCCGCGGCGATGACCGGCGGCCGCTCGATCATCGCGATGCGCGCCGACTCTCGCGGGGAGTCGACGATCAAGACTGCCCTGCAGTACGGCGCGGTCACCACCGCTCGCGCCGACGTCGACTTCGTGGTCACCGAGCACGGTGTCGCGGCACTGCGCGGGTGTTCCCTCCCCGAGCGTGCGCGGCGCATGATCGCCGTCGCGGCACCCGAGCACCGCGACAAGCTGGAATTCGATCTCGAGGAATACGACCTTGCGTCCGCAACGGAGTGAGGGGAAAGGAGTCAACGCCATGGCACGTCCTCAGCGGGTCCAGATTCGGGAGGTCGGTCCGCGTGACGGCTTCCAGAACGAGCCGGAGCACATCCCGACCGACGACAAGGTGCGGTTGATCAATGCTCTGGGACGGGCGGGGTTCACCCGGATCGAGGTCGCCAGTTTCGTGCGACCGGACGTGATTCCGCAGCTCGCGGACGGCGTCGAGGTGCTCGAACGCATCGACGTCCCGGACGAGACGAGGCTGATGGTGCTCGTCCCCAACAGCAAGGGTCTCGACAACGCACTGAAGGTGCGCGACAAGTTCCATGAGGTCGCGATCTTCGTCAGCGCGTCGGAGACCCACAACAAGAAGAACGTCAATCGCACCGTCGACGAGACCATGGCCGACAACGACGTCATGGCCAAGCGGATCGTCGCCGAGGGCCTCGACTGCGCCGCGGTGATCGCGACGTCGTTCGGCTGCCCGTTCGAGGGCAAGGTGGAGCTGGGGCGCGTGCTCGACCTGGCCGAACGGTTCGCCGAGGCCGGGGCCACCGAGATCGGTTTCGGCGATACGACGGGCATGTGCAACCCGGCGTACGCGTCGGAATTCTTCGCCGCGGCGCTCGACCGGCTGCCCGGCGTCGAGGTCACCGCACACTTCCACAACACGCGTGGACAGGGCCTCGCCAACGCGTACGCTGCACTCGAAGCAGGTTGCGCGAGCTTCGAATCGAGCTTCGGGGAGCTGGGCGGCTGCCCCGTTCCGGCGGGCTCGACCGGCAATATCGCCACCGAGGATCTGGTGAGCATGTTCCACGAGATGGGCGTCGAGACGGGTCTCGACCTTCCGCGGGTCATCGAGGCCGCGCGCGAAGCTCAGACAGTGCTCGGCCGCAAACTCACCAGTCACTCGATCGTCGCCGGCCCCATCGAATGGGCCGCGAGCC
>JBCEBZ010000005.1:0-7932 GCA_039206675.1 Rhodococcus sp. (in: high G+C Gram-positive bacteria)
CGGGAACCGCACGGTCCCGACGCGCTGCTCGCGCTCGACACCGTCGTGCTCCTCCCCCACGTCGGGAGCGGCACCACCGAGACCCGCGCCGCGATGGAGGCTCTGACCCTGCAGAACCTCGACGAGTACCTCGCCCAGGGCACCCTGACCACCCCCGTTCTCGAGCCGAGGTCACGATGAGCGTCATTCTCAGTTACGTCCCGACCATCGAAGGTCGTGGCGCCCTGGCCTTCGGGTTCGCCGAAGCCCGGATGCGCGCAACGGATCTCGTGGTGATCGCCGACGGCGACAGCGCTTCGGCGGACGGGTTCGACGCCGAACTGCACTCCGCCAGGGAGGAAGCGGACGCGGCCGGCGTCGACTACCGCATCGCGCGGAACGAACCCGGGCGCTCCCACGCCGACAACCTCATCGACGCGTCCTACGACTCCGCCGCGGAACTCCTCGTCCTCGGCATGCGGCGACGCTCCCCCGTCGGCAAACTCCTCATGGGCAGCGTCGCGCAGCGCGTCCTCCTCGAGGCGCAGTGCCCGGTGGTCGGGGTGAAGCCGCCCGTCGCGGCCGAGGTCTGAACCATCCGCTCGTAGCGCCCGAACCCCGGCGAATCGTGTCGTGACCGCTGTAATCTTCCCGGCACGTGCTACGAGAGGACTGCCGATGCGCCTGTCACCGTTCGCCCGACTCGGCCGGCGGGCGGTCGTCACCACCGGCGCACTGCTGCTGGCCACCGCGGTGGCCGCGGCCCCCGTCGCCGCGGCCGGGCCGGTCACGGCCACGCTCTACGTCACCGAGAACGGCACCGGTTCCGTCCTGTCCCTGCCCGCGGCCGGCGGCACCCCCACCACGATCGCCACCGGCATCGACGGACCGGGCGGAATAGCGGAGGCGCACGACACCCTGTTCGTCACCGCCGGGGCCACGGTCGTGTCGGTGCCCGCGGCGGGCGGCACTCCCACCACTCTCGCCACCGGGCTCGGCAACGCGTTCGACGTGGCGGTGTCCGGCGGAACGCTGTTCGTCACCGAATTCGACGCCGGCACCGTGGTCTCGCTCCCCGCCACCGGCGGCACGCCGACCCCCGTCGTCACCGGTCTCGAACAGCCCGTCGGGGTCGCCGTCTCCGGCGGCACCCTCTACGTCACGGTTGCCGGCGACGCGTCACCGGGCAGTGGTTCGGTGATCTCCGTGCCCGTCGCCGGGGGCATCCCCACCACCCTCGCGACCGGACTCACGCTCCCGGCGGGGATCGACATCTCCGGGGGCACCCTCTACGTCGCCGTTGCCGGCGACGGGTCCGTGGTGTCCCTGCCCGCCGCCGGCGGCACCCCCACCGTCCTCACCACCGGCCTCACCCGGCCGTTCGGTCTCGCCGTCTCCGAGGGCACGGTCTACGTCGCCGTCGCGGGCGACACCGGCGCGGACAACGGCGCAGTGGTCTCCCTGCCCGCCACCGGCGGCGGCCCCACCGTCCTGGCCGCGGGCCTGGACGAGCCGTTTTCCGTCGCCGCCGCGGCGTCGCACTGCACGGGATCACTGTGCATCCCGTTCGGCAGCTAGCCGAGTTCGCCGCCCGGGTGCAGCTCCACCGCAGAGACCCCCGCCCGCTCGGCGTGGTGGACGAACTCGGCGCCGGGCCCGAAGAACAACCGGGGACGCACGGCGTCGAGGCCGATCGGCCACAGCGTGCCGAAGTGGATCGGCACCGCGAGGCCCGCCTCCACCAGCCGCGCGACGACCGCGGCCCGGGACGGGTCGAGGTGCCCCTTGCCGAGGGTCGGACCCCAGCCCCCGACGGGAAGCAGCGCGACGTCCACCGGGCCGACGTGGTCGGCGAGGTCCGGGTACAGGTCGGTGTCGCCGGCGAAGTAGGTCCGCCGATCGCCCTCGACGACGAACCCGACCGCCGGCGCGAGCTCCGGGCCGCGCCGCCAGCGCCGGCCGTCGTGACGGGCGGGCACGGCGCGCACGGTGACCGTGCCGACCCTCGTCTCGTCGCCGGGCCTCAGCAGCACCAGCCGGTCGGCGAACTGGCGCAGCGCGGGCAGGCCGTCGATCGCCCGCCACGGGGCGACGATCGGAACGTCCGGACCGAGCAGCCGCAAGGACGGCAAATGGGTGTGGTCGGCATGCAGGTGAGAAAGCAGGACGGCGTCCGGGTTGCGCACGTGCGGCCCGATCGGCGAGGGTCCGCGGCGGCGGCGCAGGTGCGCGACGCGGTCGGTCAGCACCGGATCGGTGAGGACGACAGTCCCGCGATCGGCGATCAGCGCGCTGGCATGTCCGAGCCAGCGCACACCGGATGCGGCGGCATTCGAACCCGGAGTCGCGCTCACCACCCTTACGATTCCAGACGAGGAAGGGGTGTGCGATGCGCTCTGTGGGCGGCGTGGTGCGGGTGCTCGTCGAGTTCCTCGTGCTCTGGGGGTCGTCGGCGCTCGCGCTCATCGTCCTCGACCGCGTCCTCGGCGGCATCACCCTGGACCCGTCGAGCTTCACTCCACTGCCGACGCTCCCGGCCGCGCTGGCGCTAGCGTTGGTGTTCGGCCTGCTCAACGCGGCACTGTGGCCGGTGATGATGCGGTTCATGTCGTGGATCGGCCCCGTGCTGCTGTTCGTCGGGGTGTTCTTCGCCGGCGGCGTGATCATGATGTTGACGCTGTATCTGGTGCCGGTCGCATCGGTGGACCAGGTGAGCGACGCGTTCGTCCTCGCGGCGCTGCTCTCGCTGTTCACCTCTGTCGTCTCGGGCGCCATCGCGTCCCGCTCCGACACCGCATACCGCCTGATGCAGGTGCGACGGCAGCGGTTCCGGTTGCGTCGCAACGCGGCGCTCGTGGACGCATCCCCCGGGTTGTTGTGCATCCAGATCGACGGCCTCGGCTACGACGTGCTGCGTCGCGCGATCGCCGACGGCGTCACGCCCGGGCTGGCGAAGCTGGTGCGCGACACCCACCGGCTGGTGCCGTGGCATACCGACTGGAGCAGCCAGACGGGTGCGACCCAGTTGGGCGTGCTGCACGGGTCCAATCACAATGTGCCCGCGTTCCGCTGGTACGACAAGACGACCGGGCGCATCTCCGTGTTCAGCAACCCCGCCGACAACGAACAGCGTGAACTCGAACGATCCGACATCCCCGGTCTGCTGGCGCACGACGGTGCGAGCCGGGGCAATCTGTTCACCGGCGGCGCGCACGACAATGTGCTCGTCGTCAGCCGTATGCGCGGTGCCCGCCTCGGCGGCGGCGCCGGCTACAGCGCCTACTTCGCCGACCCGGCGAGCGCGCTGCGCACGTTCATCCGGATGGTCGCGGAACTGCAGCGGGAACTACGCCAGTCCCTGCGGCAGAAGCGGAAGGATGTCCGGCCGCGGGTGCCGCGGGGCGGGGTCTATCCCTTCGTGCGGGCGTTCGCGACCGTACTCGCCACCGACGTGTCCGCCGCCGCGGTGGTCGGCGATCTGATCAAGGGGCGCAGCGTCGTCTATGTCGACCTGATCGGCTACGACGAGGTGTCGCACCACTCCGGCATCTCCCGGCCCGAAACGCTCGCGGTGCTGACCAAACTCGACGACGTCATCGAGATGCTGCTCGCCGTGGTGAATCAGGCCGATCGGGACTACCGCGTCGTGGTGCTGTCCGACCACGGGCAGAGTCAGGGCGCTACGTTCCTGCAACGATACGGGGAAACGTTGGGACAGTTGGTCGTCCGGCTCGCATCGCGGCGCGAACCGACGGCGGTGAAGCGTCACTGGTACGAGCGTGAATCCGACGTGTCTGCACAACCCGGGGCGGAGGGGCTCGGCTACGCCGCCGCGAGCGTGCACTCCCCGACCGCCACCGAGGAGACGCACACCGCCGCAGGCGAGCCGATCGTGCTCGGCTCCGGCAACCTCGGCCTGGTCTACTTCCCCCAGTTGCCCGGGCGCGCCGACGTCGGCGCCATCGAGGCCGCCCACCCTGGGCTGCTCACCGGGCTTCGCGAGCATCCCGGAATCGGCTTCCTGCTCGTCGCGGCCCCCGGCGGGTCCGTGGTGCTCGGGCCGCACGGACAGGTCGACGTGACAACCGGCAAGGTCACCGGCCGGAACCCGCTCGCACTGATGGGCCCCGACGCGCTGGCGAAAGTACGGCGCACCGACACCTTCGACAACGTCGCCGACATCATGGTCGGCGGCGCGTACTGGCCCGACACCGACGAAGTCGCGGCATTCGAGGAGCAGGTCGGCTCGCACGGCGGCATGGGCGGACCGCAGAGCACCCCGTTTCTCGTCTACCCCGCCGACCTGCCCGCACCGCCCGACCCGCTGCACGGCGCCGAAGCCGTGCACCACGTTCTCGTCGGCTGGCGAGATCTGTCGAGGGAACCAGACCCGCCGGTGACGAAGCAGGACACGACCACCCATGCGGACAACCCGTGATGCCCGTGAGCGCTCTGGCACGGCATGGTGTGGTGCGTCCTGCAATCAGGACGCCTGGGGCCCGGCCCGGTTGTGGGCAGGGATCGGCTTTCGCTCCCAGTCGACCTGCCGCGGCGGGATGAACGTGGGGTGCCGATCGGCCCCCATCACGATCTCCCAGTCACTGTGGTGGAGCAGCCGGTGATGAAAACCGCAGAGCAGCACGAGGTTACCCATATCGGACGGCCCACCTTCGGACCAATGGACGATGTGGTGGCCTTCGCACCATGACGGCGGCGCACCGCATCCGGGGAAGGCACATCCCCGATCTCTGGCCACCAACGCTTTCCGCTGCCGCTTGGTGACGGTGCGGGTGGTATCTCCGAGGTCCAGTGGTGCGCCATCGCCGTCGAGCACGATCGGCGTGTAGATCGAATCGCAACTCAGGAGCCGGGCCGTCTTGATGCTCAGCGGCCCCATCCACTCCGTCCACGCCACTCCGTCGACGGCGAAGAGTCCGCCGTCGGTGGTTGCGGCGGCACCTTCCCCCTCTCGCCGGCCGCAGTCCGTGTGCTCGGCGAGGTCCCGAATGTTGACGTGCAGTGACACGTGCGGCCGTTCCCCGCCTTCCTCGCCGGCGATGCCGGAGTCGAGGTAACGGCGCAGCAGTTCGGCAAATCCGTCGGCCCGCCGCTGCCCGGGGGTGCGGGCATCCTTGGTGCCGTCCTGCGCAGGTCGCGGCCTGGACAGTCCGGACAGTGCCGAGAGCAGCATTTCCCCGGTGACGGCATCGAGGTCGCCCTTGACGGCGACGCGCCCGTTGAGCGTCTTGCAGGCGTGGAACTCGTTGAGTTCGGTGTCTTCGCTCGGCGGCGGATCATCGGATTCGAAGACGCGTTCCAGCCGGGCGATGACGGCGCGCACCGCGTCAGTGTTGGCCGTGGGACCGGATGCCGCGAGCAGCAGCGCAGTACGGCAATCGTCGAGCGCCTCGCTCGGCATGCCCTTGGGCGGCCTCTCGCAGAACTTCATGACGAGCGCCGCATGCTCCGCGGAAATATTGGTGCCGAAGAACTCGTCCGCGATCTCCGGTTGGCGTCGCAAACCTCTGCCCAACATCACGATTCGCCCCGCCGCACCCACCTCGAGCAGCGTCTTGGACGCCAGCCACATCTTGACGTTCGGAAATCCCAGCACATCGACCGTGCAGCGGTGGTCGACGGCACCGACGAGCTTGACGCGCAAAGCCTCGAGTTTCTGAATCTCGTCCGAAATACGAACGACCGAGTCGAGCAGTTCGACCTCGGCCAGACGCCACGCGTCACCGATCGCGGTTGTCAGAATTTCGTCCGACAACGCCCCCTGGATATCCTCCCCGATCCCCATGCACCGATCCTAAATCGAACACCCGTTCGAGTCAATACCTCACGCACAGTGCAAAATCCGATGGCGCAACACGACAGCTTTGCCGATCCTTCTGCCCGGCGCAGCGCCCACGAACTCCCGAAATGCACTGCGCTGCGCCAGGGCGGGTGGCACGCTTGACGGCGTGACGACCCAGGACCCAGCGACCGCACCCCACCGCAGTCGCTTGCGCCGTTTGCGTGCGGCGTGGCGGAGGAAGCTCGATCCGAGTGAGCAGTCGGCGGTGGTGTCGTGGGCGGCGTTCACGCTGACGTTTGCGGCGGTGCGGGCGCTGACGCACTGGATTCGGCGTGGGCACGGCCCGGCCGGGGGTGGCATGAGCCTGCACGGCCGGCATTTCCACCACTACAACCTCGGGATCGCGGCGCTGGCCGGCGTCGGGGCCGTGGCGGTGCGCGGTTCCGAGAAGCAACGCCGCCACCCGACGGTGCCGATCTCGTACGGAGTCGGCACTGCGCTCATCGTCGACGAACTGGCGTTGCTGCTGGATCTGGAAGACGTCTACTGGGCGAAGGAAGGGCGGACGAGCGTCGACGCCGCGGTCCTCATCATCGGGCTCGGCGGGCTCATGACCGCCGGACTCGAGTTCTGGCCCGCCGCCCAGCGGGTGCTCACGGAACCGGCGTAGGCGAAACCACCGCGGACAGCCCGGCCGTCCCCCACGGCTCGATGTCGTAGACCGGGATGCAGTCCAGACCGCGGGCGCGCACGCGCTGCACGGCTGCCTCGTCCGAACCGGAGCAGGCACCGTGGGCCACGGCCTCGGTGACGATTGCGCACAGCACATCGCCGGAGAAGTCGCGGACCGGTTTCAGCCCCTGCTCCACCGTCCAGTGCCTGACGGCCGCCCAGTGCGTCACCTCGGTGACGGTGGACGGGTTGCCGATGAACAAGACGCTCCGCGTCAGGCTCCGTCCGCCGGCAACAGCGGTTGGCTGCACCTGAATCTCCGCCTCGGTGCACCACTCGGACGCCAACTCCGCCAACCCGGTGCTCGCAATTGTCGACATCTTCCTTTTCCTGCCACTGTGACCAATCCGACGGAAACCATCCTGTCGCGAATCGCCCCTGGCACCCGTCCCCCGATCGGGCCGAAAATCGGATGAATCGGCCGTCCCCCGATCGGCCCCGTCGGCGCAGCGCTGCGTCGTGGATCGAGACGCCGTATCATCACAAACCTGATCGACCCGCCCGACGGAACCAATTGGGCGACAGCGACATAACGGACAAACCAGGCATTTCCGATTATCGGATGCCGCGGTCGTCCGCATGCCCACCACCGAGAACGCGCAACAGAAGAATGCTTTGCTTTTCATTTACTTACTTTTGAAAACTATGAAAACCGAGAGGTGAAATTCCTTGGTCTCGCAGACGCAGGATCCCCCCGTGTCGAACGGTGACGGCACCCGGACACTCGAGGCGCTCGGCCCGCACTACAAGTGGATTGCGTTGTCGAACACCACGCTCGGCATGCTGGTCGCGACGATCAACTCGTCCATCGTGCTGATCGCACTCCCCGACATCTTCAAAGGCATCCACCTCAACCCGCTCGAGCCCGGCAACGTCAGCTACCTGCTGTGGATGATGATGGGCTTCCTCGTGGTCACTGCCGTGCTCGTGGTGAGCTTCGGGCGCCTCGGCGACATGTTCGGCCGCGCCCGGATGTACAACATGGGCTTCGCCGTGTTCACGATCGCCTCGGTCTTCCTGGCCGCGACGTGGTTCGACGGCTCCGAGGCGGCCCTGTGGCTCATCGGGTGGCGCGTCGTCCAGGGCGTGGGCGGAGCATTCCTGATGGCGAACTCGTCGGCGATCCTCACCGACGCCTTCCCCGCCGATCAACGTGGTCTCGCGCTCGGCATCAACGGTGTCGCCGCGATCGCCGGATCGTTCCTCGGCCTGCTCATCGGCGGCATCCTTGCGCCGATCCACTGGAATCTGATCTTCCTCGTCTCGGTTCCGTTCGGCGTGATCGGCACGATCTGGGCCTACCTCAAGCTCCGCGACACCGGCGTCCGCCGGCACGCCGACATCGACTGGTGGGGCAACATCACGTTCGCCGTCGGGCTGATCGCCGTCCTGGTCGGCATCACCTACGGCATCCAGCCGTA
>JBCEBZ010000006.1:0-7932 GCA_039206675.1 Rhodococcus sp. (in: high G+C Gram-positive bacteria)
TGCTGGACCTGTCCCGGCAGGCCCCCGACGCCGCCAAACGCGTCGTCACCGTCTCCCCGGACGTCTCGTCGACGACGAACCTGGCCGGGTGGCTGAACAAGGTCGGGGTGTGGTCGCCGCACGAGCGCCGCAACTGGTTCGACGACGACGCCGAAACCATCATGCACTGGCGGGAAAAGCCCACCGGGCAGCACATGGAACTGGGCATCGCCGAGACCAACCTGGTCGGGTTGATGGGGGAACTCGGTGCCACCTGGAGCCGCTGGGGGCAGCCGTTGTTCCCGATCGGGGTGATGTACGACCCGTTCGTCGAACGCGCCCTGGAGCCGTGGTCGTACGGCATCTACGCCGGCGGGCAGTCCATCCTGGTCGGCACCCCCTCCGGGGTGACCCTGGCCGCGGAGGGTGGGGCGCATCAGTCGATCAAGACCCCGTCGATCGGACTCGAGCAACCCGGCTGTGTGAGCTTCGAACCGGCGTTCGCGATCGACACCGAGTGGACCCTGCTGGACAGCATTTCCCGGTTGGGGCGCCCGGATGGTTCGTCGTCGTATCTGCGGCTCTCGACCCGCCCGGTCGATCAGACCCTCGCGCATGTGCCGTCGGATCCGGCGGCGCGGGAGCGTCGCCGCCGTCAGGTCGTCGCCGGCGCGTACATCCTCCGCCGTGCCGACACCCCGGCCGTGACGTTGGTGGGGATGGGGGCGATGATCCCGGAAACCCTCGCCGCCGCCGGCCGGTTGGCCGAGCAGGGTATCGCCGCGGACGTCGTGTGCGTGACCAGCCCCGGACTGTTGTTCGAGGCGGTGCAGGCGCGCCGCGGCCTGACCGACGGCCCGTCCTGGATCCTCGACCAGGTGTTCCCCGCCGACCGGGCGGCACCGATGGTCACCGTCCTCGACGGGCACCCACACACTTTGGCGTTCCTCACCGGCATCAACCACGTCCCCGGCGCCGCACTCGGCGTCAGCAAGTTCGGGCAGGTCGGCTCCCTCGACGACGTCTACCGCTACCACGGCATCGACACCGACAGCATCGTCCGCGCCGCACTCGACCTCACCGACTGACAGCTGCCGTGTCCGTCATGGATTCACGGTGCGCGTGGGACGACGACCCGGTCGTTGCGGCATGGGCAGGGTTGCCGCGGTTGGAAACACGCGTGACCGCGGATGCGTGCGTCGTCGGGCTCGGCGGTTCCGGTCTCGCCGCCGTCGAGGAACTGACAGCCCGGGGGCTCACGGTCGTCGGCCTCGATTCCGGTCGCGTTGCCTCGGGCGCGGCGGGACGGAACGGCGGATTCCTGCTGGGTGGTCCGGCGGCGTTCCTGCATTCGGCGGTCGCCGAGTGGGGTGCGGCGTCGGTGGACCTGTACCGGGCGACGCTCGCCGAACTCGACCACCTCGCCGACGTCCTGGGCGCCGACGTGATCAGCCGGACCGGGTCGATCCGGTTGGCCGGACTTCCCGGCGATCCCGTCGACGAGGCCGAGGCCGCCGAGCGGGCGGCCGAACTCGAGGATTGCGGCAAGCTCGCACAGGCACTGCGGGACAATGCCATAGCCGTCGAATCCTACGACGGGGAACTGGGGCAGGGGATATTCCTGCCCGACGACGCGGCCACGAATCCGTCGCGCCGAGCATTGGGTCTCGCGTCGATACTGCGCAATTCGGCCGGCCTGTACGAGCATTCGCCGGTCACCTCGCTCGAACCCGGAGTCGTGCACACCGGGCACGGCACGGTGAGCGCACCGGTGATTCTGGTGACCGTGGACGGGCGACTCGAGCAGGTACTTCCGGAGCTGGCCGGCCGAGTCCGCACCGCGCGACTGCAGATGCTCGGCACCGCTCCCGGACTGCCGCCGCGGCTGCCGTGCCCGGTGTACGGGCGGTGGGGCTACGACTACGCCCAGCAATCCGCCGACGGCCGACTGCTCGCCGGCGGTGGCCGCGACCTGTTCGCCGACGCCGAGTGGACGTCCGACACGGAGCCGACCCGAATGGTGCAGTCCCACATCGAAAAGGTGGCCGAGCGGATGGCCGGGCGACCGGTGTCGGTGACACGGAGATGGGCGGCGTCCGTCGGTTTCACTCCCGACGGGCGGCCCCTGTGCTGCGAGGTGCGGCCCGGCGTCTTCGCGGTCGGAGGGTACAACGGAACCGGCAACCTGGTCGGGCCCGTCGCCGCCCGGGCCGCGGTCGCGCTGGCGCTGGACGGAATCCTGCCTCCGAGCTATCTGGTTGCGTCGGTCGCCGACTGAACCCTCCGCTCCCGGCCCTGCCGTGCGAAACCGGCGACGGTGACGGCGATGTTGCTTGCCGCGATGAGGCCGATTCCGGTCAACTGGTGGGCGGACAGCATCTGGTGCAGAATCAGCCAGCCGGAGAGCGCCGCCCAGACCGGGTTCAGGCTGGTGAGCGTGCCGAACAGCCCTGCGGGCAGGCGGCGCAGTGTGATGAGGTCGGCGGCGAAAGGTATGGCGGAAGCCAGAATTCCGCACGCCACCGCGAAAAGCAACGATTCGACGGTCGGCGGGTGGTGGATGAACCAGACGACCGTCAACGGTATCCACGCGATCGCGGAGAGCGCGCCGGCGGCAGCCGATCCCTGCACACCGGGAAGTCTCTGGCCCAGAGTCCGATTGAGCAGAATGTACCCCGCCCATGCCGCCGCGGCCGTCAAGGCCAACGCGATCCCGAGGTAGTCGGTGGTCGGGCCGGGATCGGTGAGAACCAGGACGCCGACGCCGGCCACGATCGCGCAGGCGACATCGATGACGCGCCGGGAGGTGAGCACCGCCACGGCCAGCGGGCCGAGGAATTCCAACGTCACCGCCAATCCGAGACCGATGCGGTCGACGGCACAGTAGAGGCTCAGGTTCATGACGCTGAAGACCACCGCGAGCCCGAGGACCGGCCGGAACTGCGCACCGGTCATCGACCGGAACCGAGGCCGCACGGCAGCGCCGAGGACCAGCGCGGTGACGAGTTGGCGCACCGCGACCACCCCGACCGGCCCGATGACCGGGAATGCCAGAGCGCCGATCGCGGCCCCGGCCTGGTTGCTGACGGAACTTCCGACCATCGTCGCGATACCGGACGTCAGCTGACGCGGCGCGGTCGTTCCCGTGGCCGGGCGCGGACCCGGCCGGTCCGCCAGCTGGACATTCGATCGTGGCTCTGTCACGACAAATACGGTAGGTCGGTTGCTCGGATACGTAAAATGCATTCTGCGTACCAGGTATACGATTTGGTTATGGATTGGACCCTGCGGGAACTGCGGTACTTCGTCACTGCCTGTGATGTCGGATCGTTCACCGACGCCGCGGCCGAACTCGACGTGTCTCAGGCCGCCGTCTCCCGCACCATCGCGAACCTGGAGAACCGGCTGGGTGAGCGCCTCGTCCGCCGGACGCCGCGGGGCTGTGAACCCGCGGCGCTCGGACAGCATGTGATGCCGCAGGTCCGGCGGGTGCTCGCGGAAGTCGCCAAGCTCGACGAGGTGGTCCGCACGCGGCAGGCCATCCTTCGGGTGGGGTACGCGTGGGCCGCCGTCGGCCGTCACACCACGCCGTTGCTGCGCACATGGCCGAAGGCGCACCCCGACATCGACCTGCAACTGGTTCGGCACAACTCCCACACGGCGGGGTTGGCCGAAGGTGTCTGCGATGCGGCGATCGTGCGCATGCCCGTCGATTCGCGCAGATTCGATTCCGTCGTCATCGGCCTCGAACGGCGGATGGTCGCGTTCGCGTCGGACGATCCGGACTGGCGCCGTCGGCGGCAGGTGACGATGTCGGAGATCGCCACGCGCACGATCGTGATCGATCCCCGGACCGGCACGACATCGAGCGAGTTGTGGACCGCGGGAACGGGTCCGGAACACTTCGTCGAATCCACCGACGTGGAGGAGTGGCTCGACACCATCGCCGCGGGCCGGGGCGTCGGAACCACCGCGGAAGCGACGGCCTCGCACCATCCTCGCGACGGCGTCACCTACCGCCCCATCAGCGACGGCCCGCGGGTTCCGGTGCACCTGGCCTGGTGGCGCCACGACCCACCCACCGGGCTCGCCGCGCTGATCGACACCCTCACCGCGATCTACACCGACGCGTCGCGCTAGCGGTGTGAGCCGAAAGCTTCCGCCGAGCGCGTCACCGCCGTCCGCGCCGACTGGGACGTCGCCCCACCGCCTACGCCGCCCATCACACCAAACTCGTCCTGCACAGGCCCCGTCTCACCGCGGGCCCATGATGCGTTCTGTCAGTCGAGCGCGCCGAGTGCTCTGTCGACGAAACTCGGGGCGATATCCGGATACTCCTCCCCACCAGGCGCACTCAGTCGCTCGCGGAGGGAGCGAAGCGCGGTGACCGTCTCCGGCCCACCGTCGGAGAGGAAGCGGATCAGGCCGTGCCGGGCACAGTGCGCAACGACGGGCAGTAGCGCCTCGACGGCGTCATCTGTCCGGCCGGCCGCCCACAGGCACGTGGCGAGCAGTCGGCGGGCGTGAAGCCGCGCCATGGCGCGATCGGTTCCTTCGAGGGAGCGCAGCCAGTCGCCGGCCCACTCGCAGGCGATGCGGATCTGGTCGGCGTCGCCACTGCGGACGAGTAGCAGGATCGCGGTCTCGTCCTCCAGTTCGGCGGTGATGCGTTCGATGCCGTCCACCGGTTGCCGTCGCGTCCCGCGGGTGACCGGGACGAACCGGGGCCGAGGCGGCAATCCCAGCCGCATCCGTTCACAGTCCACTGCTGCCCGCAGTCGAGGGAGGGCGAGAATGTGCGCGGTGCGGATGCCCTCGTCGAGTTGGGATTTCGCGCCTGCGTGGTCGCCGCGTGCCGATCTGATGCGTGCGCCCAGACAGTAATGGCGAATCATGAAGTCGGACCCACCACCGAGTGACGCGGCGTCGGAGGTCTCGCCGAGCAACTCCGCCGCCTCCTCGACCCGGTCCTGCAGATACAGATCCTCGGCGAGCAGCGCGCGGGTGAGTCGCGCGTGGTGGGATTGAGTGTTGCCGGCCTCCCGCACGAGATCGAACGCCCGGTGATACAACTCGCTCGCCCCGGCGATATCGAGCTGCTCGGCCCTCGCCATGCCGGCGAAACAGTATCCATACGCCACGGTGTAGGGCCCGGTGGCTTTCCGGTGGTACGGGGCAGCCCAGATCTGCCTGTCGTACGCCTCGTCGAAACGGAACTCGTACGCGTCGGCGATCGTGGCGATCAGTGCGGCCATCGACACCACGAACGGGTGATGGTCCCGGGCGTGGGTCAGGCATTCGGCGACGAGGTCGATGACACCCGCCGCGTGATCGGCGGTGATCCTGATGTCGGCTTGCAGGACGTTCGCTTCCACGTGGAGCCGGGCGCGTTCGTCGTCGGGAAGGTCGAGTGTGTCGAGTAGCTCCAGCGTGCGGCGCCGTGCCTTCGCTGCGACGTCGAGCCGTTGCAGTTCGGTATTCGCCCACGCGATCGTCAGCTGCAATCGCGGACTCGACAGCACCCAGTCGGCGGGCAGCTTGGCGATCAGGCCGAGCAGCGTCGACATCTGTGACCGGTCGAGGAGATACAGGCTGTCGGCTTCGAGGAGCTGGACCGCAGAGGTCCGGTCGCCGGCCGCGAGTGTGTGGTGGAGAGCCTCGCCGAGGAGGTGCCGTTCCCGGAACCAGGTGGCTGCTCGTCGGTGCAATGCCGCGATCCGGTCGGGATGATCACGCTCGAGGCGCTGGCGCAGGATCTGGGCGAAGAGGTGGTGATAGCGGTACCACCTCCTGTCCTCCGCGGCCCTGCCGAGGAACAGATCCCGGGCGACGACCTGCTCGAGCCGCGCTGCGCCGTCGGGGACGTCGGCGAGGGCCGACGCCAATTCACCGCACACCCGTTCCGGAACTGCGGTTGCGAGAACGAAATCGAGGAGGTCGGGCTCGAGTGCGTCGAGCACGTTCTCCGCGAGATACTCACCCAGGGTGTCGGTTCCGGCGCGCATCCGCTCGAGCAGAGTGTCCGGACCGCCGGATTCGCGCAGGGACAGCGACGCCAATTGGAGCGCCGCGATCCAACCGTCGGTCGAGGCGCGGAGTTCCTCGACATCGGAGTCCGTCAGGGGTATCTGCATGCGTTCGGCGAAGAAGTCCCTCGACTCGGCGAAGTCGAATCCCAATGCTGTGGAGTCGATTTCCTTCAGCTCGTCGTGCACGCGCATTCGACTCAGCGGTAGTCCGGACCGGCTGCGGCTGGCCACGATGATCTGCAGGTGGTGGCAGCCGTTGTCGAGGAGGAATTCCATCACCGAGATCGATGGCGGCGCGGTGACCCGATGCCAGTCGTCGATCACGACGACGAGTGGATCCCCGCTCTCATGCAGTCGATCGATCAGCGAGGTGAGCACGAATCGCTCGACCGACTGCCCCTGCTCCTCGAGTGCCTGCCCGAGATCGCCGACCACTTCCGCCCGCACCCGCCGGATCGCTTCGATCAGGTGCGAGAGAAACCACACCGCATTGTCGTCGTCCGAGTCGACGGTCAGCCACGCGACGGAGACTCCGCCGGCGACGAGTTCGTCCCGCCACTGCGCAACCAGACTGCTCTTGCCGAATCCCGCGGGACCGTGGACCAGGGTCAGCCGGCAGCCGCGGCTGGCGCGGAGTTCGTCGAGCAGGCGGTGCCGCCGCACCAGTTTCCGGGTGGTCGTCGGTGGGCGGAACTTGGTCAACGGAACCGGTGGCGTCCGTGGCGTCTGCACCGGGTAGGGGCGCGGTGTCGGCTTGGGTGCGGCCTCGGTGGCCTCGGCGTTCCTGCCCGGTGGCTGTCGCGGGGGTCTCCGGGCGGGCACATGCATCTGGTCGACGGCCATCCCGTGTTCGCGTTCGGCGGCGCGGAGTTCGTCGCCGAATTCGGCGGCGCTGCCCGGACGTTTTTCCGCGGACCGATCCATCGCCCGTTCCAGTGCTCCGCACACGTCGTGGGGGATGCCGGTGTCGCGCAGGTCCGGTACCGGCTGCGAGGAGATCCTCAGGAACTGGGCCACAACCTGCTCACCGCTGCGTCGTTCGAACGCGGCATGCCCGGTGAGTGCGCAGAACAGGGTTGCTCCGAGGCTGTACACGTCGGAGGCGACGGTGGGCGGCCGGCCTTCGAGCACCTCGGGCGCGGTGAACGCCGGGGAACCCGTGATCGACCCGGCGGCGGTTTCGAAGCCACCGGACACCCGGGCGATACCGAAATCGGTCAGTTGCGGCTCGTCGTATTCGGTCAACAGGATGTTCGCCGGTTTGACGTCCCGGTGCAACGTGCCCGCACGGTGTGCGGTCTCGAGAGCACCCGCGATCTTCACCCCGAGCCGCACGGTCGACTCCCACCCGATCGGACCCGTCGTGCGAATCTGCGCGTCCAGGGATCCGTGTTCGTGATACGGCATGACCAGGAACGGGCGGTCACCCCGGGTGACGCCGACCTGATACAGGTCGACGATATTGGGGTGTCCGGACATGCGGCCCATCGCTCGTTGCTCGCGCACGAAGCGGGCGAGGTTCTCGCGGTCGAGGTCGGTGGTGAGGACCTTGACGGCAACGGTGCGGTCGAGACCTTCCTGCACACAGCGATAGACGACCCCGAATCCGCCCCGTCCGATCTCCACGGCCTCGTCGAAGCCGGCGGCGGACAGTTCCACCGCGATATCCGGCTCGCGCTGCGTGGCCCACCGATCATCCGCCATAGGCTTGCACCACCTCTGACACGCTTCCCCCAGGATAGTCCGCCCACCCGCGCGGCGACCCGAGACGGACGACCGCCGACCGGGATTTTCCGATCCCGAGGCGGGAGCGCGTCCCGCTACCGGTGCGCGACGGTGACCATCGCCGCGTCGGGTGAAATCCCGGCGCGAATTCCGATCGCACCGGCCTCGCCGCGGTTGGTGACGTCGAGTTTCTGCAGCA
>JBCEBZ010000007.1:0-7928 GCA_039206675.1 Rhodococcus sp. (in: high G+C Gram-positive bacteria)
CGCCTGATCGGCCGGCATTTCCCGCAGGTTCCGGATCGACATCACCGGCCGCGACCTCGGTGCGTGATGCGGGGGGTGCCATTCGTCGTAGTCGCCGAGCAGCCGGGAGATCGACGCCATCTCCGCGTCGTCCATCAGACCGGGCAGGATCACCCGCACCGGTGAGGTGGTGGTGAACATTTCGCCCTCGTAGGTGCCCCACCGCTTCTTGTTCTGTAGCTCACCGTGGGAGAACGCCCAGATCGAGATCCCACCGCCGCCGGAGTCCGTGATGAGCGAGGGCAGGTCCGGGATGGGTGCGACGTTGTTGACCTCGTCAAGAACCAGGGACATCGGCGGATCCAACCGTTCCTGCGGCATCTGGCGACCGACTTTCTTGCCGAGGTGGTAGATCTCGGCGGCGAGGACGGAAGTGAATGCCCGGCACGAGCCGCTCTTTCCGTCGGAGACCAGGTAGACGGTGTTCGGTCCGGCCACCAGCGCCTCGAGGTCTTCGGACTCGTCGATCGGCACGTCGACGGCGGCGAGCAGCATCGGCGAGGCCAGCGATTCGAGCAGTTGTGTGGTGGCGCCGAGGACGTCGTCGGAGGAGTCGGATTTCGAGTCGAGGATCTGTTCGAGGTCGGCCGCCCAGTCCGGCAGCTCGGCGGCGAGGAGTTCGCGGACCTCCTGCACGCCGCGAGAGGCTGCCCAGACCCGCACCGTGCGGAGGTCCTTGCCCAGGTGCGCGGCCGCGTACAGGTAGCAGCGCATCAGCACGGCGGCCTTGCCCTTGAAGTACGAGGCATTCTTCGAGTCATCGGCCGGGAGGACGTTCACCAGCGCCGCCGCCCGGCGGATCGCGGTGTCGGGGTCCTCACAGCCCGCCAGCAGCGACCACCGCAGCCGCATGTCCGCCGGCCACAGGGTGATGTCCTCGGGGTCGAACACCCGCACCGTGCCGACCCGCAGCCGATGCGACACGGTGGACCACAACAGATCCGGTTTGGTCGAGGTGACCAGTGCGAAACCGGCCGAGGCCACGATGCGGTGCCAGGCGATGCGCCAGGACTTGCCCGATCCGGTGGCACCCTCGATCATCACACCGTCGCGGTACTGCACGAACACGTCGTCGGCGGCCGAGCGGCTGCCGTAAAGCCGGCCGAGGCGCAGCGCGACCTCGCTGGCGGCGATCTTGCGGCTTGGCGTCTCGCGCAGCGACAGCCGGTTGGACTTGGCTGCCTTGACCGCTTCCTTCCCCGTCAGCCCGCGGACGGCCAGTTCCTTCCGGTCGGCGTGGCCACGCTCGCGGGCCTTGCGCTGGGCCTGGCGCAGCATCACCCGAGTGCTGACGAAGATCCCGATGCCGGTGCAGGCCAGGGCGAGAGCACCGATGCACGCCCAGGTCAGCACTGGTCCCCCGGGCTGCGATCCTTCCGGCCAGGCCGCCGCCGGATCGCCAGGCGAGAGGAACAGTCCCTTGAGGACATCGAGGAACCCGTACACACCGGTGGGCAATGCGCCGCTGTGGCCGGCGAGGACTCCGGAGAGGTAACCGCCGCCGATGACGCTGACCACGACACCGGCGGCGACGCTCAGCGCCGGGAAGAACCCGTACGGGACGACTCTCGGGGCCGGGGGTTGCTGTGCGGTACTCACGACGGGTCCCCCATCCGGCCGGCGACCGTGGACGCGTCCTGCCGGCGGCGATCGAGGTACGCGTCCGAGACCTGCTCGGCGGCGGAGAAGGTCGCGATCACGATGCACGCGATGCCCCCGGCCGTCAGTGTCCCGGCGGCGGTGACCTGGGGAATCAACGCGTCCGGGATCACCCGGGAGAGAGCGTCAACCAGTGGCGCACGGAGCGGGGTGAGGGCGGGCAACCACAGGAGGGCGGCGGTCGAGGCGGCGATGACCAGCCGGGTGATGGCGTTCTCGATGAGTTGACGGGTCATGCTGCTGCTCCCTTGATCACTTCGTCGGTGTCGGTGAGGGTGATTTCGGTGTCCGAGCGGACGTGTTCCATCAGGATGGGGTCGGCTTTGCCGTATTTGACCAGGCAGTGGCCCTTGTCGAGGGACATGATGATGTCCACCGATCCCGGTGGCAGGTGGTACATCCGGGCGGTCTCCTCGGCGTCCTCGAGCCGATCCTGCCCGTAGAGGAAGACGATGCCCGCCTCCTTCATCAGCGCCCGCGCCGGTGAGTCCGGCGGCAGGTCGGAGATGTGGTGGAACGCGGAGACGGTGGACAGGCCCAGGCCGCGGGAGAGTTTCATGTTCTCGCGGAACACCTTGCCGGTGGATCCGTCGGCGACGTGCCAGCCCTCTTCGACCAGCAGCAGGGTCTGCTTGTGGTCGGCCGAGCGGGAGGCGAGGACGTTCGCGAGCCAGGTGTTGATCACGGTCATGATCACCCGCAGCGCCGGTCCCTTGGTGGGCAGCGCCGAGACGTCGAAGTGCACGAACGGGTGCTCGAGGGCCTTCCGGATCTGCGGGGAGGTGGCCCCGTCGACGAGGCCCTTGAGGTCGCCCTCGCAGAGCCGGCGCAGCGCCAGGCCGGGGTCGAGGCCCCACCGGCGGGACTCGTCCGCCCACAGTGGGCCGAGGACGTCGGCGCTGTCGGGGCTGGGGTTGAGCAGTTCGTCGGACAGTTCGATGAGGATCGGTTCGCGGTTCTCGGCGCGGGCACGGGCGCCCACGACCTTGAGGGCGAGGTCGACTGCGCCCTTCTCCTTCTCGGTCAGCTCGCGGCCCATCGTGTCCTCGATGACGGCGCCGACCAGGGCTTCCTGACCGGCGGGGTCGACGCCGTCGACGCGGGCGCCGCCGGCGGCGATCGCCGGGTCGAGCAGGTTCAGCCGCATTCCGTGGGTGCCGGTGCGGAATCGGATCGAGCGGGCGCCGAGGAACTCGGCGATGCCGCTGTACTCGCCGCCCTTGTTGCCCTGGCGCTTCTTGTCGATCACCACGACCTGCCGCCACAGCGTCAGCTGGCGCATGCACATCGCGGTCTTGATCAGCGACGACTTTGCCTTGCCGATGTCCCCGATGACGGCGACGTTGATGTTCTCGATTTCCGAGCCGTACAGGGCGAACGGGTCGGTGATCACCATCGACTGGGAGATCTTGTTCAGCCCTGTCATCAGCCCCTCGTGGCGGACCGAGCGGCGGGAGGTGGCCAGGTTCAGCGCTTCGCCTTGCCGGGTGGAGGTCCACGAGCCTTCGACGCGGACCTCGTACCAGCCCCACCGGTCGAGCCACTTCTTCCGGGTCGGTGCCGCCCGGCGGGCGACGGTACGGGGGATCTCGTCATAGGCCTGCGCGACGGCCACCTCGGCCGGGGTGACCGCGCGGAGCTTCTTGCGCCCGCCGCCGAACCACCAACGGCGGGCGGCTTTCCGGCCGGGAGCCCGGTGAGTGCTCGGGGCTTCGGGGGTGGTGAGGGTGTCGCTGCTCATCATGGTGGTAGCTCCAGTTCAGAGGAGTCGGGTGGACTTCGCGCGGGTGTGTTTGGTGGCCGCCAGACCCCGACCGAGCGGCAGGGTCAGGAACATCGCGACGTCGTGCCGCTGGTTCTGCCATTCGATTTCGGAGATGCCGCACTCGTCGGCTGCCTGTTCGACGCGCATGCAGGCCCGCAGTGCGTCGTCCTCGTCGCGGCCGGTGACCGAGAGGGCCATCGAGTAGATGACCCCGTGATGCCCGGTTCCGGGTTTGAGGTCTTCACGGCGGCGTGCGGAGGCGCTGGCCATCACTTCTGAGGTGCCGTCGGTGGTCTTGCCCTTGCGTTCTTCGTCGATCTGCTTGGCCCGGTCCTGGGTGGCGTCGACCTTGGCGGCCTCGCGTGCCTTGGATGCCTCGACGAAGTCCATCCGCACCATCACCGTCCGGATCGTGGGGGCGGCGGGGATCTCGTCGTCCCCGGAGTCGGGGGCGACCCCGGTCAGCAACGGCGCCAACCACAGCGGGCCGAGTTCGACCGGTTCGATGGATCGGGCCGGGATGGTCCCGACCCGGGTGTGCCAGTTCCCGGCCACCTCCACGGTGTCCTCGCCGCCGACGTAGGAGGGCCAGCAGTTCTCCCATCGCACGCCCTTGTGTGATTCGAGCGGGAAGGTCGGATCGAGGCAGGAACGGATCACCGCGCAGGCCCGCTGCTCGCCGTAGACCTCGACCCGGCCCATCTTGGCCCGCTCGAGCGCGGCGACCGCCCGCATCGTTTCGTCCCGGATGACCTGCGCGATACCGCCGATCAGGGGTGCGTCCTTCCGGCGGGCCACCCGGGCGCCCTCGGACAACAGGTCCCCCGACTTGGGCAGGATCAGCACGACGTAGGCGCGGTGGCCCTCGGAGTAGGGGCGGATCCGGTCGATGAGCTGGCCGTAGGAGGCAATCGCGGGCAGCACCTGCTCGGCGGCGGCGGCCAGGGCCTGGATCTGTTCGGCGACCCAACTCTCGTGCGGGATCAGATCTTCCGGGACGCTGCGGTGCAGGATTTCGATGCCGCGGATGAAGCTGCTGCGTTTGGCGAAACTGGCGAGGGTTCGCCCGAATGCCGATGAGGTCACCGCCCACTCCGGGTCGCCGCGCAGCCCCTCGGCGAGACCCTGCATCGCGATCATCACCGAGTAGTAGTCGTTGTCGCCGGGGGTGCGGTGCTCGACGATGAACATGTCGTCGAGTCCGGTGCCGGTCAGGTCGACCGGTTCGGCCCGGTAGAGCGGGACCGGCTTGTCCCACCCCGGATCGGAGTCCGGGTCACCGAACCGCGGATCGGTCGGGTTGACGAAGATGTGCTCACCGCGCTTGCGGCGCGCCTTGTTCCGGATTTCCTTTGCCTTGCGGCTGCCGTAGGACTCGCGGTGATCGATCTCGAGGGTGACCGCGAGAACCGCCAGGATCAGCAGCAGATCGAAGAGGAGAACCTGCCAGGACGAGCCGACCACGAAGAGCGCGGCGAGCGCGACGACGAGGGTGGCGCACCAGGAGATCACGACAGGTTCGGGGAACGGGAGGATGCCGCGCCGGGCGACTTCGCGGCCGAGGACCGCGGTGCGTTGCTGGTTCATCAGTTGTCTCCGTCCGCGTGTTCGGGGGCGTTCTGCGCCGCTGAGGCGGTCTTGTTCATCGCTGCGCCGGCCGCGGCGAGCGCGATCGGGGCGACCATCCCGGTACCGACCCCGGCCACGGCGCCGACCAGCTTCTTCTCCGCGCTGCCCATCGCCGCGCTCGTGGCGCCGGACTTGCTGCCGTGGCCACCGGATGCGGACTGCGTCTGGTGGCTGGTGTTCGCAGCGTGGGTGCTCGATGCCGACTGCTGGTCGGCCGGCGAGGGAGCGTGCCCGCCGCCCGGACCACCCACGGCGGATGCACCGGCGCCGGCGTTGTCGCGGCCCGGTGCGGTGGCGGCGCCGCGGTTGTGGTCGCCGGCACCGCCACCACCTGCGGCCGCCATCTGGTACATCCCGGCGCTCGAGCCGATGGTCTGCCCGGCCGAGGACCCGCTCGATCCGAAGTCCGCGGAATCGGAGGAGGTGGGCAGGACGGGTCCGTACTTGAGCAGCGAGAACGGGGCCAGTCCGATCATCACGAAGCACACCGCGATCAGCGAGAGCTGTCCCAGGGATTCGAGTTCGCCGTCGTCGGCCACCGAGCCTTCGGCGGCGGTGTTGATGACGGAGAAGATGCCGCCGAGCAGCAGCAACAGCAGGGGTTTGGAGAACACGACGCCCAGGAACGTCATCACCGGGCGGAGGGCCTTCTTCCGCCAGACCGGGTGTACCCACATACCGAACGCGATGGCGGACACGATCGCCAGCAACGGCAACGCCGCCGCGTGCATCAAGAACCCGAAGAACATCGACATCGCACCGAGGAACAACAGTCCGAAACCCATGATCGCGGCGATGGCACCGCCGACCATCGTGGAGTCGGTCAGCGGCCCGAGGACCGCCGAAATGTTGGTGATCACCTCATCGGTGGTGGTGCCCAGCATTGCGACGATGCCGTTGGTGAGTTCGTGGGCCAACGAGATCACCAGTTGCGCGGCACCGGGGGCGAACATCATCGCGATGATCCCCGCCGGCAGGTAGCCGAACAGGTCCTTGGCCAGCTCCATCGGCGGTCTGCTGCCGTCGGAGGCCTTGTGGATCGCCAGCAACGTCATCAAGGCCATCACCAGGATCCCCAGCCCCGCCGACGCCGCGTAGATCGCGAGGAAGGACTGGTTTCCCGCGTCGAACTCCCCCACCCCGGCCAACCCGTGCAGCACCGCGGTCGTGGTCGAAATCGATCCGGCCTTGAGCTTGTTCGCCCAGGAATCGACCACATCGGACGGATCGCCCACGAAGTCGACGACCTTGTCGAGGGCGCCGAGGGTGCGGTCCCAGACCCAGGTGAAGCCGTCGGCGAACATCTTCCCCGCCTTGTACTGCGGGGTCGCCTTGAACGCGGACTCGAGGGCAGTACCGAGCCGGTCGGAGAAGCTGGTGTTCTGGTCGATCCAGTTCATGGTTCCGCCGAACAGGGCGCCGATCTTGGTGTTCCACGCCGTGCAGGCGGTTTTGTCGTCCATGCGGTTGGTCTTGTCGCAGTTGACGAACATCGCGTGCATGCACAGCACGTCCGGGGCCCCTGAGTTGCAGGTGTCGTCCCACGCGTTCGCCGGAACCATGTCGGCGTGCGGCTGCGCCTTCATGGCGTCGAGCGATGCCGGATCGGGGGTCTTGGCCCAGTCGAATCCCCAGGTTCTCGAGGTTGTTGTGGTCCACCTCGCGACGTCGTCGGCGCACGTGGGCGCCGGTGGCTGCATCCCGGTGTCCCCTTCGGGGTAGACATCCGGGTACACCGCGCCGAGCACGGACTCGTCGGTGATCGACAGGACGGCCTTCTTGTTCGCCTCGACATCGAGAGGGACACCGGTGATTCCGGATCCTTGTCCGCCCGCGTCGACCACCGCCTGAATCAGCACCGGGTTCTTGGTCAGGTTCAGGGCCGGTCCCCACATCGCCAGGCGGACGTCATCGGAGGCGGTCCAGTACAGCAACCGCTTCTCCTCGGTCATCACCGAGCCGACGTACTGGCCGATGTCACCGCCCTTGTCCTTGCAGTCCCCGGTGAACCAGGGTGCGGACTTGAATTCGTCTGTCCCGGCGACGAACTGTTTCAAATTCGCCGGGAAGCCCTCGGGCAGTTCCTTGGCCGACTTCGTGGCAGCCGACCCACCGGGACCCGCCTCTGGCACCGCGGTGGGCTCGGCCGCAGCCGGAGCCGCACACAGCAGTGCGGGCAGGACCAGGGCGAAGAACGCCAGAATGAGTGTGCGCCACAGCATCGGCCCCACCCCCTAGTTGACGTAGAACGTGTAGAAGCCGCCGGCACCCTGCTGGGCGAGCGGGGAATCAGCGGCCGGGAACTGGGCGTCCTCGAGCTCCGGTCCGCTGGCGAAACTCCAGTCCACGGCCTTCCAGTCGTCGCCCTCCCACACCAGCTTCACCGTGGTCGTGGCGTACACCGACAAGATTCCGACCTTGTCGGTGTCGGCACTGATCGGTGCCTGACTCACGCCCATCCCCCACTCCGACACCGTCGCCGCATCCTGGGTGAAGTCGGTGACGGTCACGATCAGCGGGACATTGTTGACCGTGCCCTTCGACTCCTCGCGGCCGCTGGCCGAGTCGAGGACCGTGGTCAGAGCTGTGCTGGGAGAGGAACCGACAGCGAGCTCGCGCAGCTTCGCCCCGTCGACCCGGCCCTGGTCGGTCTGTCCGAGGGCCTGGATGAAGTTCACCGCCGCCGTCTGCGCGCCGGCCTGATCGCGGGTGTAGCCGCGGGGCACACCGTCGCTGATCGTGTTCGGCCCGTGGGCGGTGCGGATCGCGTCGGAGCCGGTGACCTCGTCCTTCCCGCCGCTGGAGGTCACCGCGATGATCAGAACCACCACCAGCA
>JBCEBZ010000008.1:0-7916 GCA_039206675.1 Rhodococcus sp. (in: high G+C Gram-positive bacteria)
GCACCACCGTCCGGTTCCGTCGTCGCCACCGGGGACGGTGCGTTTGTCTTCACCCCGACCCAGGCCGCCCGCGACCTCGCCCGACAGTCGGAGGGACCGGACGCCGCGAGTTTCACCATCACCGTCAGAGACGCCCAGTACGTGACCAACGTCGACGTCACGGTCCCGGTCACGCCGTCGCCTGCCGTGGGCGTGTTCGACATCGACTCGACATCGATCCCGGCGGGAGGCAGCCCGACCGGGCCGGTGCTCGTCGGCGACCGGCTGTACGTCGTGAGCGAGGACGGCTTCGTGCAGGTCGTCGACCGCGCCACCAACACGGTCGTCGGTGCGCCGATCGCGGTCGACTGGGCGTCATCGAACATCGCGGCCGCCCCGGCGGTCGATCGGGTGTACGTCAACAGCCCATGGGCCGGCACGATCTCGGTGATCGACACGACCACCGGCACCGTCGTCGACACGATCTGGGTTGACCCCTCCCCCGACTACCAGGGCTGGACTCTGGCACAGGAGTTGATCGTCAGCGCCGACGGGACGCGCCTCTACGCCAGCGGGGAAGACGGCACCGTGTCGGTCATCGACACCGCAACGAACGACGTGATCACCTCCCAGTCCCTCGGATACTTCACCGATCTGGCCGTCAGCGAGGACGGCAGTCGCCTCTACGGCACGAGCGGCGCTACCGTCAGCGTCATCGACACCGCCTCCCTGACCACGACGGCGGAGATCACTGTCGGTCCCGAATGGGACCTCACCCGCTCGAGCAGCGAGTTCACCGATGTCACCAGCAGTGTCGCCGTCAACGCGGACGGAACCCGAGCCTATGTCACGTACCACGTCAACACGGTGGAGCTCGCAAGCGGCGGCTACTCCAACGGATGGTTCATCACCGACAGCTCCGGGCGGCTCTGGCGTGTGACAGGCGGATACGAGGTCGTCACAGTGGTCGACGTCGACCCGTCCAGTACCACCTATGGGACCCAGCTCGCGACGGCCCGGCTGCCCGAGGGTGCACAAGACGTGGCGATCAGCGCGGACGGCGATCTGCTGTACGTCTCCGGCGCGGACGGCCGGACCGTCTCGGTGCTCGACACCGCCACCTGCACCGTCCTCGGGACCTTCATGACCGACCCGGACGGCTCGACCTCCGGGGCGTACGGGCCCTACCGATTCCTGCTCGTCGATCCGGACACCGGAACGCTGTACGTCACCGACTACACCGACGGCACAGTGTATGCAGTCGCCGGAGCACCGGGCGGCGTACCCGCCGCTGTGCTCACCTGACCGAACCGACACGCCGGAAGGCGTCGACCGCGTCCGCGATCGCAGACGCGGTCAGGGCGAGGTGGACGAAGGTCCGCGAAGGCCTTCTCCCGGCTGTCGGACGCTGGTTATCGTGGGCTGTGCTACCCGACGACTTCGCCAGTTCCTGGCTGATCGATGTATTGGGCCAGCTTTCGCGGGCGGGAATTATCCCCGGCGGCAGCTGAGTATCGAGTCATGCCGCAAGTGGCGGCGGAACTGTAACGGCTGCGGCACAAGAAGATGTCGTCAGTAGCGGATAGGTGACCAGTGCCTGATCGCAGCAGAACTGCATGCACTCCCGGATCCCACTGAATCGTGAATCGTCCGAATAATTCCGTCACCAGACCAGCGTTTCGCCGCCCACGCGAATACGTCCGAAGAACCGTCGTCCGATAGCTGCGCCGTCGTGGTTGTATCCGTCCATGAGTTCCGCCAGCTCGTCGGCGAGGGCCCGAAGTGCCGGGCTGACGGCCTCGACGCCGCCTGCCGATATCCATCCCCAATCCGCCGGGACGCCGTTGATTGTGATGACGATGCCGGCGTCGTGCGGCGTCTCGACGGTATAGGTGATTCCAGGAGGGGCATCGCCGATCGGATCAGGCGCCGCGAGCTGCCCAGGCAGAGTGGGTGTCGAGAACACCACGCGTGCGAGCGCGATGTCGTCGCGAATCTTGTCCGCGATGCGCGACACACCCGCATGGCGACCGACGCGATCGTGCCGCGCGCCGTACACGCGGTCACCTGCGTCGTAGCGGATACGCGACTTACTGAGGATCCGGTCGAGCATTCTCTGCGCCGCCGCCCGTTCGGTGTCACCGGTGCGGGGATGCTCGATCAGAGCCCGCAGGCGTGTGATTCGAAGACTTGCGTTGCCGGCCACACATGCAGGGTATCGCGCCCCCGAGTCACTACTCCGCCCGCAACTACGGCAGCCCGGACCACTCATGGTTCCCCAAGCCGAACTGTGACCAGCGCATTCCGGAATCGACCCCGTGTCCTGCATCACCGACCAACTTTCAGTTGGTTGCGCGAGCGGAACCGTCCGTTCAATCTCGATAGGTCGCCGGGGGTGGGCCTGCGATCGGGCCGAGCGAACCGGCGAGCCACCGGTCGTAGAGGCGCATCCACGTGCCGTCCGCGCGCATGCGGTCGAGTGTGCCGTTGACGAACCGCACCAGGTCGTCCTTGTACTTGTTGACACCGAGTCCCCAGTGCTCTTCGCCCTCCATCGGTGGTCCCACGATCTGAAAATGCGGATCCTGGGACACCAGGCCGGCCAGGAGCGAGTCGGAAGTGCTGGTCGCGTCGGCCTGCCGTTTCTGCATGGTGACGAGGCAGTCGTCCCAATCGGGGACGGCGACGATCGTGGCTTCCGGTGCGACCCGTTGGACGGTGGGAAGCGACGTGGTGTCGACGAAGGTGCAGACCCGTTTTCCGGCCAGATCCGCCGGCCCCGTGATGTCGGAACCCCGCGGGACCATTATTCGCTGAAACGCGCGGAAGTACTCGGTGGAGAAGCCGACGCGTTGGGCGCGTTCGCACGTGATCGCCGTGGCATGAACGACGACGTCGACCTCGTTCTGCTCGAGTGCCGTGAACCGGCCCGCCGAAGACAGCAACCGGAATTCGACTTTTGCCGGATCGCCGAAGATGTCCTTGGTGATCTCCTTCGCCACGTCGATGTCGAAGCCCTGCAGGGTGCCCGTGGTCGGGTCGCGGAAGCTGAACGGGTTGGTGTTCTGGTCGACACCGACGATCAACCGGCCGCGCGACGCGATCTCTGCAAGTGACCCACCGGGCGGCATCTGCCCGGGCGGCGGCTGCGGGCCGGGACGCAGGCTCGCGAGCGCTCCGCACGACTCGGGAGACGGCCCTTCGGGCGGCGGATTGTCCGTGGGCGGGATGATCTGCGCGCCGTTCGTCATCGGTCGTGTGGTGTACGTGCCCGAGACCGTCGGGGTGAGAGGGTCGGGTGCTGCGCAGCCGGCGAGGACGGCGACAGCGAGAATTCCGACCAGGTGCCGAGTACACGGCCTCGCCCCCGGTCTCGAAATCCTCACTCGTGTCATCAGTGGTACTCGTTCAGTCGCGGCCAGATACCCCCGCCGACGGCGAATCCGCAGGAAACGCCAATAATCATGCTACCGATCGCCAGCGACGACATCGACCGATAGGCGTCGGTCACAGCGGCTGCCTCGTCGTCGCGTAGTCGGTCGATCGCGTTCCGGAGGGCCGCGTCCATGGCAGCGAACTTCGCCGCCGACGTGCCGGAACCGGACCCGGTGGCGATCGCCGCGGCGGTCGGGTAGTCACCGCGCTCGAGGGCGATCTCGATGTCCCGGTGCGCGGCCAGCCAGCCGTCGCGGGCCGTCACGGCGTCGCGGAGGTCGTCCGTGGCCACGTCACCGTGCGCGCTGTCGAGCTGTCGGGTGAGCTCGTCGGACAACGCCTGGGAGTGCCGCGTGTAGTCGATCTCCGATTGGGTGTCGGCCCCGCGTTGCAGGAGGGCGAGGGTCTCGTCGGCGCGGGCCTGCTGCGCCAGGATACGAGCGCGGGCGACGGTGTTGATGGGTTGTGTTCCTTCGGTTCTCGCGCGTTCGCTTGCCGACGTCGACACCAGGCTTCCGGCGATCAGCCAGATCAGGAGTCCCGCCATGAGCAGCGTCGCGACCGCGAGGCCGGGGTTGAACCGGCGCTTGCTCTTCCGGACGACGTAGAGCTGGGCGAGAACGAGCGCGACGAGGGCGGCTGCCGTCACCGTGAACGCGGCCGCGGGCAGTTGGGCCGTGTGTGTCTGGGTCTCGGCGACCGCCCCGGCCTGACGGACGTAGAGCTGCTCTGCCAACGGGAGGATGGTGTCCTGCATGAGCGCGGAGGCATCGGACAGATATGCCACCCCGACCGGGTTGCCGGCCCGGTCGTTCGCCTGGGCAGTGGCGACGAGGTTGAAGTACTCGGCGAGGTTGCGTACGACGTCCGACAACAGTGCCAGCGATTCGGCATCCTGTGACGACACCCCGTTGGTCGCCGTGACCAGAGCGTTCGACGCGTCCCCGACCGCCTGGGTGAACTGCTCCGCGCCCGTACTCGACCCGCCACCGGAGATGAAGGACGTCGTAGCGGCGGCATCGGCGATCGACAACGAGCTGTAGAGGGCCTGCGCGGCGTTCGCCAGGGGCTCGGTATGGGTCCGCAGCACCTCGACTCGCTGTTGCCGCGCGCCGACCGCCGCCGAGGTGATCACGCCGGCGGCGATGACCACGGCGATGAGCGCGACCCCCAGCACGGTCAGCCGTCCGGGCGTGGACGTGAGGAATTCGACCCATGGACGGCGGCCTTCGGGCTCGACGAGCAGATCCTCGTCGAGCGTCGGGGTTTCGGTGGCGACGTGGTCGCCGCGGTGGAACATCCGGCCCTCCTGCACCGCCGCCGCGGTTCCGGTGGAGCACCGATCCGGGCGGCATGGCTGAGTCCAGTGTGCACCGAAGGTGGTGGTCGACGGACCGAGACGGGACGCCCCGTCAAACACCGAGTAGCAGCACCCCGGTCACGAGCAGCGCAACGACCTTCGCGATTTCCAGGCCTATGTAGACGTAGTGCGCGTGAGAACGCGGGACGTCCTCGCCGGCGAGGACGCGGTCGGACCGCCGCGTCAGCCTGGGGCGGACCCCGACCAGCTGAACCATGAGCACCCCGACCGCAGTCGCCCCTGCCACCACCACCCGGGCAGGTGGCTCCTCGATGAGGAGTACGGCAACGAGCAGAGCCGCCCACACCGTCTCGGCGACATTCAGCGCCCGGAATACGAGCCGGCCGATCCCCAGTCCGAGCTGCACCGTTACCCCGGGTGCGCGGAACTTCAGCGGCGCCTCGAGGAACGAGATGGCGAAAACCATCCCCAGCCAGATGAACGTCACCGCGATCGCGACTGCGTGAGCTGTGGTCATCTGCCCCTCCCCTGCATCCGCCGAGCGCGCCCGCGAGCGATCTGCAACCGTTGCTTCTGCGTCGCCTCGAGCCTCAGCTGTCGAGCTGTGACATGAGTGCCTGCTGGCTGGCGTGGACGTGGCGGCGCATGTAGTTTTCGGCGCCGATACCGTCCTTGGCGATGATCAGTTCGAGGACGGTGTGGTGTTCGCGCTCGGACTCGAGCGACCGGCCCGGTTGTGAGAGAGAGGTTTTCACGAGTCGCCTGTAGGCGAGTTGATTCATCAGGAGGCGGTAGTGGGTGGCGAGCTTGCCGTTGTCCGCGCCGACGATGAGGATCTCGTGGAACTCGTGGACCAGGTGGGCGTACCGTTCGACGTCGCCGGCCTCGACGGCGGCGTCCGCCTCGCGGACGTTGGCTTTCATCGCCGAGAGTTCGGGGACGTCACCGCGCGCCGCCATCAATCGGGCGGCACCACCCTCGAGCAGCTGCTTCATCTCGAACAGTTCGTTGATCTCGCGCCGGGAAGGGACCGCGACGAAGGTTCCGACCCTCGGGCGGATCTCCACCAGGCCTTCGATCTGAAGCTGTTTGAGAGCTTCCCGGATGGGGGTGCGGCTGATCCCGAAGGTATCGGCGAGGGAAACCTCGGACAGCGACTGTCCCGGTGCGAGCTCGCCAGAGATGATCATCTCCCGGATCCCGTCGGCCGCGCGTTCCTGGAAGTTGCTCGTGTCGAGTCTCCGCGACGCCGCGACGTCCATCGCTCCCCCTTCACCGGTCTGCCATGCATCTTGCATGTCAACCGTACATTGCTGGTGGTTCGCTCCGAGCGCTACCGCGGCGCGCCGCAGCGGATGTTCCGGACACTCGCCCGGGCCGTCGGTGGCCCGGGCGGGTGGTGTCAGCGGAATGCGGGGACCACTTCGTTGATGAACAGTTCGAGCGACTTGCGCTTCTCCTCGTGCGAGAGCGTGTTGTCGGCCCAGAAGCTGAACTCGTCGATTCCGAGTTCCTGGTAGTACCGGAGGCGGTCGATGACTTCCTCGGGCGTTCCGATCATCGCGGTCTTGTGCAGCGATTCCGGCGAGAACTCGGGCCGTTCCGCGAACTTCGACTCCGGGCTGGGTTCGAGGAAGCCGTTGACCGGCGTCGTCTTGTTCCCGAACCATGCGTCGAACGTCCGGTAGAACTTCTGGATGCCCTCGGCGGCGGGCCGCCACCCTTCCGGCTCGTCGGCCGGGTGCACGTAGGTGTGGCGGAGCACCATGATCTCGGGCCGCTTCACCTCGGGATGGTTCTCGACGGCGGTCTCGAACTTGTTCTTGAGGTCGGCGACTTCCTCGTCGCCCTTCATCAGCGGGGTGACCATGACGTTGCACCCCTGCGCGACCGCGAAGTCGTGCGACGCGGGATCGCGGGCGGCGACCCACATCGGCGGCATCGGCTGCTGCACCGGCTTCGGCACGCTCGTCGAGGTCGGGAACTTCCAGATCTCGCCGTCGTGCGCGTAGTCGCCCTTCCACAGTTCGCGCACGGCGGGCACGAGTTCGCGCAGGTGCTTGCCGCCCTCGCCGGCGGGCAAGCCGTCCGCGAGACGGTCGAACTCGAACTGGTAGGCGCCGCGCGCGAGGCCGACCTCCATGCGTCCGTTACTGATGACGTCGAGCAGGGCACACTCGCCCGCCACCCGGATCGGATTCCAGAACGGCGCGATGATCGTGCCCGCACCGAGCCGGATGGTCGACGTCTGACCGGCCAGGTACGACAGCAGCGGCATCGGGCTGGGCGCGATGGTGTACTCCATCGCGTGGTGCTCACCGATCCACACGGTCTCGAACCCGCCGGCCTCGGCCATCAGTGTCAGCTCGGTCAGGTTCTCGAACAGCTGGCGGTGGCTGACGCTTTCGTCCCAGCGCTCCATGTGCACGAACAGCGAAAACCTCATTGCTGTTCCTCCTCTGCAAATCGTGTGGTTGGGGTACAGATCCGACGCGTAGGGGTGGGCACGTCAGCTCCGCATGGTGAACGGATCCGCGACGGGATCTTCGCTCGTGTTGATCCAGACGCTCTTGAGCCGGGTGTACTCCTTGATCGTCTCGGTGCCGTGCTCGATGCCGACGCCGCTGCTCTTGAAACCCTGGCGCGGCGACATCGGCGACATGGCGCGGTAGGTGTTCACCCACACCGTTCCGGCTTCGAGCCGTGCCGCCATGCGGTGCGCTCGCGACAGGTTCGTCGTCCACACCCCGGCCGCGAGTCCGTACTCGGTGTCGTTGGCGAGCCGGATCACTTCTTCCTCGGTCTCGAACGGCATGATCGCCACGACGGGACCGAAGATTTCCTCACGGACCACCCGCATGTCGTTGTCGACGTCGACGAGGACCGTGGGCTCGTAGAAGTAGCCGCCGAGCCCGCCTCCGTCGCAGGAGTTTCCGCCGGTGACGACCCGCGCACCCTCGCTGCGGCCGAGGTCGACGTAACCCGCGACCTTGTCGCGCTGGTCAGCGAAGGCCAGCGGTCCGAGTTCGGTCGCCTCGTCGAGCGGGTTGCCGATCCGAATGGTCCTCGCCCGCTCGGCGACCCGCTCGAGCAGCTCGTCGTACACGGCGCGGTGCGCGAACACCCGGCTGCCCGCGATGCAGGTCTGCCCGGCGGCGGCGAAGATGCCCGCGACGACACC
>JBCEBZ010000009.1:0-7912 GCA_039206675.1 Rhodococcus sp. (in: high G+C Gram-positive bacteria)
CCGCGGCGGTGGTGTGTTCGGTGAGCCAGTGGGCGACGGCGTCGGCGGCGGTCGTGGCGGGCGAGGCGCCGCGCAGGACGAGCCCGATCAGGCCGTGCCAGTGCTCCTGGAGGTTGTCGACGAGGACGGCCCCCGCCATCGCCTCCCAGTAGGCGGTCCCGGTCTCGCCGACGGAGAACCGTTCCGACAGCCAGTCGAGGCCCACCACCCGGCCGAATTCGCGGTACGTCTCGGCCACCTGGGTGATCGGCAGGTCCAGCGACTGCGCGGTGGTCTCCAGGGCGAAGGCCTGCGCCAGGATCCGCAGCGTGCCCAGGTCCTGGGCCGGCGCACCGGTGAGCCGGGGCAGCGCGGCCGCGAGTTCCTGGACCGGTTTCGCGAAACGCTCGATCAGCTCCTGCGCGTCCGTGCCCGCGGTGCGGTGCCGCAGCAGCCACGACGTCGTGCGCTCGATCAGGTCCTGGATGCCGAAGTGCAGGTTCAGCCGGGTCCGGTGGGACGCGCCGGGCAGCGTGAGGACCTCGTTCCACAGCTTGTCGATGTCGAACACCTGCCGCACCACCGCGTACGCGACGGTGATCTCGGGGGTGCCGACGCCGAGCCGCTCCTCGAGGCGGTGGATCAGGCCCGGTCCGACGCGGTCGATCATGTCGCCCGCCACGATGACGGCCACGATCTCCCGGGCGAGCCGGTGCCCGCTGATCTGCCGGGGGACGCGTTCGCGGATGGGGGCCGGGAAGTAGTCGGCGAGCACACCGTCGAACACCGCGAAGTCGAGGACGGGGGAGGCGAGCAGTTCGGTGACGACGAGGTTCTTCGACTGCGCGAGCAGAACGGCGATCTCGGGCCGCACCAGACCCTGGCCCGCGCGGTGGCGCGCCGACAGTTCCGCCGCCGACGGCAGGACCTCGGCGGCCCGGCTGATCCCGGCGTCCCGCTCGAGGTTCTCGATCAGCCGCTCGTGGCGTCCGAGCAGGAACGGGGCGTGGACCTCGGCGAGACTGATCGCGAGGGTCTGCGAGGCCGCGTCGGCGAGCACCGATTCGCCGATCTCGTCCTGGACCCGGGCGAGCAGCGTGTTCCGTTCCGCCGCGGGGAGTTCGCCCACCGCGACGGCGGCGTCCAGCGCGACCTTCAGGTTCACCTCCCGATCCGACGTGGCGACGCCGGTGGCGTTGTCGATGAAGTCGGCGTTGATCCGGCCGCCGTGCAGCGCGTACTCGATCCGGGCGCGCTGGGTGAGGCCGAGGTTGCCGCCCTCGCCGATCACCGCGGCGCGCACGTCGCTCGCCTCCACCCGGACGGCGTCGTTCGCCGGGTCGGCGGCGTCCGCGTTCCCCTCGGTGGACGCCTTGACGTACGTGCCGATTCCGCCGTTCCACAGCAGGTCCACGTCCGCGGTGAGCAGCGCCTTCACCACCTCGTGCGGGGGGAGTTCGGTCGCGGTGACGCCGAGACGCTCACGCACCTGCGGCGACAGCGGGACCTTCTTCGCCGTCCGCGGCCACACACCGCCACCCGCCGAGACGAGGCTGCGGTCGTAATCGTCCCAGCTGCTGCCGGGCACCGATGCGAGGCGCTCGCGCTCGCGGTAGGACGCCTCGGAATCCGGTTCGGGATCGAGGAAGATGTGCCGGTGGTCGAACGCGCCGACCAACCGGATGGCGCGGCTGAGCAGCATGCCGTTGCCGAACACGTCCCCGGACATGTCGCCGATGCCGACCACGGTGAACGCGTCCGTGTCGACGTTCTTGCCCATCTCCGCGAAATGCCTGCGCACCGAGACCCATCCGCCGCGCGCCGTGATGCCCATCGCCTTGTGGTCGTAGCCGGCGGACCCGCCGGACGCGAACGCGTCACCCAGCCAGAAGCCGCGTCGCGTCGCGATGCTGTTGGCCAGATCCGAGAACCGGGCCGTGCCCTTGTCGGCCGCCACCACCAGATACGGGTCGGACTCGTCGTAGATCACCGTGTCGCGGGGATGCACGACCTCGCCGTCGACGATGTCGTCGGTGACGTCGAGCAGTCCGTCGATGAAACTCGTGTACGCCGCCCGGACCGCGTCCGGGGTCGTCTCGGTGCGCACCACGAACGCGCCCTTCGCGCCCATCGGGACGATCAGCGAGTTCTTCACGTGCTGCGTCTTCATCAGACCCAGAACCTCGGTGCGGAAATCGTCCTTGCGGTCCGACCAGCGCAGGCCGCCGCGGGACACCGGACCGCTGCGGACGTGGCTGCCCTCGACGATCGGCGAGTGCACGAAGATCTCGCGGTACGGCGTCACGGCCGCGGACAGCGACAACAGCGACGGGTCGATCTTGAAGGCCGCGGGGGCGGCGCTGATCGTGCGGTCGTGACGGAACCAGTTGGTGCGCAGCACCGCCGAGGTGAACGACAGCAGTCCGCGGAGCAGCCGGTCCTCGTCCATCGTCGCGGTGCGGTCGATCGCTTCCCGAACCACACGCTCGGCGTTCGCTGCGGCGCTCTCACGATCGGTGCCGGCGACGGCGGGATCGAAACGGGCGGTGAACAGGTCGCGGAACCCGCGCACGAAATCGGTGTGCCGCAACAGGATCGCGACGATGTTCGGTTCCGACAGTCCCAGCCCCACCTGCCGGAGGTAACGGCACGCCGCCCGGACCAGGACGGCGTCCGTCCACGTCAGGTTCGCCGCGGCGACGAGGCGGGTGAACCCGTCGACCTCCAGATGTCCGGCGGCCGCGGCCTCGAACGCGTCGGAGAGCAGCCCGGGAGTGTCTGTGTCCCAAGCGAAGTCGCCGGTGCTGAAGTCGAACCGGTGGACCAGCGGGCCGCCGGGCTCGCCTTCGGGCAACTGTTCGTGGGACGCCACCCGCAACCCGAGGTCGGCGAACAGCGCGACCAATTCCGCGAGCAGCGGGGTGCCCTGCGGCCACACCATCACGGCGGCCGGCTCGGGCCGTGCATCCGCGGAGTCGACGAAACGCAGCCGCGGGGTGGTACCTCCGGACGCCAGGACCGCGCTCGACACGGCGGCCTCGTCCCGGCGTGGACCGGGTGTGTCGGTCGTGCTCGGAATGACACCGGTATAGCTCATCGTGTGGCTCCTGACCCCTGATCTGACAAACGCGTGACTGGAAACCAGTGTGTCGAGGAGAGACGCACGCCACATCCGACGAAGTGGAGCGTCGTGTGTCGGTGGACGCGACGTTTCGGCACCCGTGAGTACTTCTTAACCGCGGGCGGTTAAGAAGTACTCACGGCTCGCCACGTCGACACCGCCGCGGTGCCCAGCAGTCCGCCGGTGATCACGAAGATCGACGACGTGCCCGCGACCCCCGCCGCGGCGCCCGCGGCCAGCGGGATCAGGACCTGCCCCAATCGGTTGCCGGTCAGTCGCAGCGACAACGCGGCGGCCCGGTTGGCGACGGTGACGAGCCCGGCCACCCACGTCATGGTCAGGGGTTGGCCGATGCCCCAGAAGAATCCGGCCACGACGAGCAGCAGCGCCATCACGGCCGGGTCGGGGACGAACGGCAGCAGGGCGGTGGGCAGCGCCGAGCACAGCGTCGCGGAGACCAGCAGCCTCGACCGCGGCACCCGGGTCAGCAGCCACGGCAGGAACGCGCGCGACACGATCGACGCCGCGGTGCGCGCGGTCAGCAGCAACGTCACCAGGAGAACGCTGAAACCGAACTCGTGCCCGAGGACGGGGAGGTACGCGACGACGACGTCGACCGACGCCAGCACGATCAGGCTGCTGAACACCGCCGGCCGCATCCCCGTCGTCGCGATCATGCTGAACACGGACTGCCGGTCGCCGGGCGACGGCGGACCCGCCGGCTGCGGGCGTTCGCGAATCGGCCAGGCGAACGGGACCGCGGCCAGTGCCACCACACCCATCACGGTCAACGCCGGAGTGGTCTGCACGACGCCGCCGTCCGAGCTTCCCGCCGCGATCAGGCCGACCAGCGGTACCCCGACGGCCTGGCCGACCGAGACGCCGAGCGTCAATCCGGCGAACCCGCGGTCCAGTTCACCCGGTCCGGAGAGGAGCGTGATGAACCCCTGCCCGGCGACGGTCACGAGGATCTGCCCGAACCCGAGGATCACGTTCCCGAGCCCGAGGACGATCAGGTCGCCGCTGACGGCGATCACCAGGACGCCGAGGGAGGTCAGCAGCACACCGGTCCGCAGAACCGCGGCCGCGTGCCTGCGGTCCACGGCGCGTCCGATCCGGACGGCCACGAGCAGCGGCGCCAGCGAGAACAGGGCGGTGACGACGCCGATCGTGACGGCGTCGCCGCCGAGAGCGAGGACGCGGTAGGACACGAGAACGCGGACGGCGTGATAGACGGCCTGGAGGAGAGCGGTGGCAATGCAGACGTTGAGGAACCAGTGCTTCACCAGGTCAACCGTTGATCACCTGACGATCGCCGAGCGGCGCCTGCAATTGGACCTCGAGGGTGCCGAACACGGCGACGAGGATGCACATCTTGTCGGCCGCCTCCGGGAGGGTGCCGGTGCGCAGCGAGATCGTGACGGTGGTGTCGGTCTCGGTGACCGCCGCGTCGGCGCCGTAACACTCCGGGGTCCCGGTGACGAAGTGGATCGCCACCCTGTTGCCGTCCGCGCGGGACCACGACTCGAACGGGGTCGGGTTCGCCCGGACGATGTCGGGACGGGGTTCGAAGACGGTGCCGAAGTCCTCGCCGGGCACCTCGGACGGAATGGGCATCCCCGACGACGGATTGGTCGGGCTGGGATCCACTGCGGACGCGATCTCCGGAGGAATCGTCGGTTCGTCGGTGCTCGAACCGGACCCGCATCCGGCGACGGCGAGGCAGGCCAGCACAGCGAGGGCGATTACGCGCATAAGCCACGGTAACCTCATCCGGCGAGCAGGCCGGAGACCAGCGCAATCCCAGGAATCGCAGCCAGAGTCGTGACGAATGCGGTGTCCCGCGCCAGCACCGCTCCCACCCCGTACCGGCTGGCGTAGACGAAGACGTTCTGTGCCGTCGGCAGCGTCGACACCACCACGATGGCGAACAGCTCGTGGCCGTCCAGCCCGAGCAGGTACCGCGCCATCAGGTAGGCCAGCACCGGTTGCACGACGATCTTGAGCACCGACGCCAGCGCGACGTCCCGCCGCGGACTGGTCCCCTTCTCCAGCACCCGAACCCCGTACAGCGAGATGCCGAACGCGAGCAGCGCACCCGGCACCGACGCGCCGCCGATGAGCCGGAACGGTTGCATCAGGGCCTCTGGTGGCGTCCAGCCGAGGAGTGCGATCAGCAGTCCGGCCGCGCCCGCCACGACGATCGGGTTCTTGAACGGCGCGGTGATGGTGTCGAGACGTGATGCGCCGCGCCGGAGCGTGGTGACGTCGAGGATGGTGAGGGCGATGGGGGAGTACGCGATGATCTGGAACAGCAGCAGCGGCGCCACGAACGAGGCGTCGCCCAGGACGAACACCGCGATGGGAATGCCGAGATTCGCGGAGTTCACATACGAGGACGACAGCGCGCCGATGGTCAGTTCCGGAAGGGACCTGCGTAGCCACACCCTCGCGACGACCATGTACAGTGCGCCGACCGTCAATGCCGTGACAGCCGCGACGGCCAGTGTGGGCGAGAAGATCACGGAGAGGTCGGACGATGCGAGCGAATCGAACAGCAGCGCCGGTGTGGCGACGAAGAACACCAGCCTGCCCAGGACGGACTCGCCTTCCGCGCCCAGCGTCCCGCGCCGGCCGAGCATGTAGCCGATCGCGATGATCACGAATATGACGGTGAATCCCGCAACCACTCCCGACACGCTGCGGGGCACCTCCTCGACAGGGATGCCTCCTGTCGGCAAACCTTCCGAAGTCTAGTGCTCGGCGTTCGGGTGGGTGACAATTGCCTCCGGTCGGGGAGATCGTCTGCACGCGCGTCCCGTCGCGCTCGAGGAGTCGCAATGCTGCGTCGAACGACCGTCTTCTGCGCGCTGCTCTGCGCCTGGACCCTCGCGTGGGGTGCCGCGCCCGTCGCGTCGGCGCTGGCCCCGCCGTCGAGTGGCGACCCGGCGCTGATCGCCCTCGCCGGTCAGGTCCTGGGGCGCAGTTACCGCGAGAACGCGACCGTCGCGTACATCGACGCCGCCGGCACCCGGTTCGCGAACTTCGGGGCCACCGAGGACACCGACTTCGAGATCGGTTCCGTCACCAAGACGTTCACCGCGGAACTGTTCGTCGACGCCGTCGCCCGGGGCGAGGTGCGGGAGGACACGAAGGTCGCGGACGTGCTGCCGCTACAGGGCGCACCGGTCGGTGACGTGACACTGCTCGAGCTGGCGTCCCACACGTCCGGGCTGGCGCAGTTCCCGATGAGCACCGACACCCTGGTCGCCGTCGGGCACTGGGTGGTCGCGTCCAACCCGTTCACGTACGACCGGGACACCCTGCTGCAGCAACTGCGGTCGGCGCCGCTCACGACCCGCGGCAGCTACTCGTACTCGACCGTCGGCTTCGCGTTGCTCGGCCAGGCCCTGGCCGCGGCCGCACACACCGATTACCCGTCGCTGCTCCGCGAGCGCATGCTCGTCCCGCTCGGACTGTCGCAGTCGTGGATGCCGCTCACCGGCGCGGACCTGCCCGCGAACGTCACCCGCGGATTCGACGTCCTGCACCGGTCGCAGGACCCGTGGCCGCTGGACGCGTACGCGCCGGCCGGTGGGCTGCGGTCCACGGCGAACGACATGTCGACGTACGTCCGGGCTCTGCTCGACGGCAGGGTCCCGGGCGGCACGGCGATGGACCCGCGGTGGGTCGGCGACAACTACCGCGCGCTGACGTGGTCGATCGTCCCGTTCGAAGGTCGGGACTACACGCTGCACGGCGGTGCGACGGGCGGTTTCCAGTGCACTGTCGTGCTCGACCGGGCGAACGACCGCGGGCTCGTCATCCTCACGGACACGATCGGCGGACTCGAGCAGCAGGGGCTGGAGATCCTCGCGCACACCCCCATGTGAGCGCGAAAGCGTGCCCCGGGACGCTTTGCCACTCACCTGCCCGGCGTCCCCCAGGTGAGTGCCAAAGTGTCCTCGGGCACGCTTTGCCACTCACCTGGGTACCCCCGCTGGGTATGTCCGGTTACAGTGGGGCCGTGGAGACGGCATCCGGGCGGGGGCGCACAGGCGCGGCGCGTGCCGCGCTGCTGATCGCCGTCGCCGCCGGGGTGCTCCTCATGCACAGCCTGATCGCGCCGACCGCGATCGCCGCGGTGCACGAACAACCCTCGGCCACCGCGTCCCACGCGGAGGACCCCCACGGATGCGGCGGGGACGGTTGCGGGCAACCGCATCTCACCGGCCATCAGTGTGCCGGGGTGATCGTGGTGGTCGCCGCGCTGACGTCGGCGATGCTGCTGTGGTGGCAGTCCGCGGAACCCGCGGCGCGGCGGTCGCGGGTGAGCGCCGACCGTGTGCAGTCGGGGCGCGGACCGCCGTCGTGGACGGTGTTGTCGTTGGCGGAACTCTCGATTCTGCGGGTGTGACAGGGAGCCCGGGGCGTGTGCCCCGGCGGATTCGACTGTCATTTTCCGAATTTCCCCCGAGGAGTTCCTCATGCGTACCACCAGCACTGCCCTGATCGCCGCCGCCGCGGCCGCCGCTCTCGTCCTGTCCGGGTGCGGCACCGATTCGTCCGGCACCTCGTCGACGTCCGGTGCCGCGACGTCCGCGACCGCATCTCAGGTGCGGTTCAACGACGCCGATGTCGCGTTCCTGAACGGGATGTACCCCCATCACGGCCAGGCGGTCGAGATGGCCGACGTGGTCGCCGGCCGCACCGCGAACACGGATGTGGTCGCTCTCGCCGCCGCGATCACGGCGGCGCAGCAACCGGAGATGGACCGGATGGCCGACTGGCTCCAGCAGTGGGGACAACCGG
>JBCEBZ010000010.1:0-7909 GCA_039206675.1 Rhodococcus sp. (in: high G+C Gram-positive bacteria)
CTCGAACGCGTAGCCGACACGAACGACGACCCCGGATCCGCCGGGCCGCCGCGGCGATGGCGCTCGTCGCGGGCACTGATCGTCCTCGCGACGATCACACTGGTACTCGCCGGCTACAGCGCGATCATGCACTTCGCCCTCGGTGCTCGGGACCGCGGCCTCGAACAGGTGCGTTCCGGTGCCGCCGAGGAGATCGGAGAGCTGACCGCCTCGATCCTCAGCTATTCACCCGACACCGTCGAAGCCGACGTGGCGACGGCGAAATCTCATCTCACCGGCGACTTTCTGACCGAGTTCAGCGATCTCGGCGCCAGTGACATCGTGCCGCGCGCGAAACAGGACGCGATCAGCGCGCAGTGGGACGTGACGGGTACGTCACTGGTCACGGCGGAAGCCGACACCGCCACCGTGCTGGTGTTCCTGCACGGCACGGTGACGAGGGGCGCGACACCCCAACCCGAGGAACTGTCGAGCAGCGTGCGAGTACGCGCCGAACGGACCGGCCAATCCTGGTCGATCTCAGACCTCGAGCCTCTGTGAAGGCAGTAGATCATGAGAAGGAGTCGAGCAGACATGGTGTTCGGACGCCGTAGCCGGCAGACAGCACGTACCGGTCGAGTCGAAGACCTGCGGGAACAGGTGCGGCGCGCCCGGGCGGCGGCGGATTCGGCCGCAGCAGCGGCCCGAGCGGCCGCGGAGGACGCCGAGAAGGACCGAGGCGACGACGGCGCGAGTGCGCTGCCGGAGACCCCGCCGACGGGGCGCGGGTCGGTCCGCTATCGGGTGGCGGTCGCCGCGGCAGCGGTGGCCTGCCTCGGCGCCGGCGCCCTTGCGGTACAGACCACCCTCGATCACCGGGCGACCCAGCGCAGCGTCGACACCGACACGCGAGTCCTCGCCTTCACCGAGGAAGCGGTGGCGCGGTTGCTCTCGACGGACACCGACAATGCCGAGGCATACGTCGAGCGCGTCCTCGCGGACTCGACCGGCGATTGGCGTACCGAATTCGAACAACGGAAGACGGCAACGATCGACTCGATGCGGCAAGCCGGAAACCGGACCGCAGGCCGGACACTCGCAGCGGGAATCGAAGGGCGGGAGAACGAGACCACCACAGTCCTCGTCTCCGCGACGGCACAGACCACCCCCGCGACGTCCGACCCCGCCGCCGCCCCGGAACCGCAGATTCAGCAGTACCAGATCCGAGTAGGAGTCACCATGGTCGACGACCAGCCCAAGCTCTCGAGCGTCGGATTCGTCCAATGAGCACCGCCGTGGACGTGAAGCAGGAAGACCTGGATGCAGGTGCCGACCCTTCGCCGGACGACGATGCCACCTCGGCGGTCACGCGGATGGCGGCGGTGGCCGTCGACGTGCTCCCCGCACTCGTTGTCGGTGTCGCCGGTCTCGCGCTGGCGGCGGTGTCGAACTTCGCGGTCGGGGGTATCGCGGCCGCGGTGGTCGCGGTCGGCGGCGCGCTTCTGTACGTCGGGTGGAACAGCGTGGTCCGTCGCCGTCGCGCCGGATTCACCGCCGGGCGAACGGTCCTCGGGAGCAGCTTGGACGGAACGATCAGCCGGGCGGAAGGTCTGGCGCTGTGTGTGGCACCGGTCGTCGCGGTCGGTGCGCTCGTCGCCGTGCAGATCGGGATACAGCGCGCGGACGACGTGAGCATCTCGGATTCCCGTGCAACGACGGTCCAATTGGCCTCGGACGGCGCGGCCGCGCTCCTGTCGTACACCCCGGAAACGGTGGACGAGGACCTCGAACGGGCATCGGCACTGCTGACCGGTGACCTCCTGAGCTCGTATCGGCAGCTCGCCGGCGACGTCGTCGGTCCGACCGCGAAGGACAAGGGCGTCACGATGCAGGCGGTGCCGGTCGGCGCCTCGGTGGAGTCGGTGGAGTCGGTGACCGCCGATACCGCACGCGTGCTCGTGTACGTGAACCAGACGACCACGATGGCCGAGACCCCCGAGCCGTCACAGACCCAGAACGTCGTCCGCGTGACGCTGAGCCGTGTCGACGGCGCCTGGTTGATCTCCGGCTTCGACCCGCTCTTCTGACCCATCAACCAACACTGCACAAGGGAGAACTCTCATGGTCCTCATCGATCTCGTCGATCCCGTTCAGAATCTCGTCACTGCGATCGCCTGGCTGCTGTTGCGAGGACATCTGCCCCCGGTCTGATCGCCATCGCGTCTCGACAAATTGTCCGTTTACAATGTTCGAACACACTGTATAGTCAGGAATCATGACGACCTCAGCAGCCCCGTCGGCATCGCCGACCGCACCCGGCGTTGATGCGGCAACCCTCTGCGCCGCTTTCCAATACACCGTGTCGAAGGACCCGGAATCGGCGGCACTCCGCGCCCACGGCGACGCGACCGCGCTGACCCGTCGTGAGTACGCCGACGCGGTGGAGGCGATCGCAGGCGGGCTCGCGGGCCTCGGTGTCGGGCGCGGCGACACCGTCGGCCTGATGGTCACGAATCGGCCGGAGTTCCACCTCGTCGACACCGCGGCACTCCACCTCGGCGCGATACCGTTCTCGATCTACAACACCTCGGCGCCGGATCAGATCGAATACCTTCTCGGGCATGCCGAGAATCGGGTCATGATCTGCGAGCGAAAATTTCTGGATCAGATCCGTGCGGCGACGACTCCGCATCTCGAACACATCGTGGTCATCGACCCCGCGGTGGAGGACACGGATGTGCTCTCGCTCGAGGACCTGCGCTCCAGGAGGCCCGACGGATTCGACTTCGAGGCTGCCTGGCGTGCCGTCCGACCGGACGACATCGCGACCCTGATCTACACCTCCGGGACCACCGGTCCACCGAAGGGCGTCGAGCTCACACACGCGAATCTGACGTTCGTTCTCCGAACGTGCCATGAGCGCTTTCCGTTTCCCGCTCAGGGGCAGTGCATCTCCTACCTCCCCACCGCGCACATGGCCGACCGCGTCTTCTCGCACTACCTCCAGATGGTCACCGGCTGGACCGTCACCACCGTGCAGAACCCGGCGCAGCTGTTCGCCGCGGTCGCCGAGACCCACCCCACCTGGTTCCTCGGGGTTCCGCGGATCTGGGAGAAGCTGCGGTCGGCACTGCTCGCACGATTTCAGGCAGGTGCGCCCGAACAGCGTGCCGCGATCGACGCCGCACTCGACGCCGGGCTGCAGAAGGTCCGAGCCGAACAGTCCGGGAAGCCGGTATCCGAAGACGTCGCCGCCGCCTACGCACGCGCGGATGCCGCCGTTTTCGCGCCTCTGCGTGCGCAACTCGGCCTCGACGAAGTCGTCCTTCTGATGACCGGGGCCGCCCCGATTCCGTCCGTCGTCCACGAGTTCTTCCTTGCGATCGGACTGCCGTTGGCAGAGGGATTCGGCATGTCCGAGACCGGTGCCCTGGGTATGACCAACCTCCCCGGCGACATCCGGCTCGGCAGCGTCGGGAAAGCGATGCCCGGGACCGAGGCGCGCACCGCCGACGACGGCGAACTTCTGCTCCGCGGGGCGCACGTGATGCGCGGATACCGGAAGGATCCGGTGAAGACCGCGGAGGCCATCGACGACGACGGCTGGTTGCACACCGGTGACATCGCGACGATCGACGACGACGGTTTCGTCCGCATCGTGGATCGCAAGAAGGAGCTGATCATCAATGCGGCGGGCAAGAACATGTCGCCCGTCAACATCGAAAGTGCGCTGAAGGGAGCGTCTCCGCTCATCGGGCAGGCGTGCTGTGTCGGTGACGGGCGACCCTACAACGTCGCACTGCTCGTGCTCGACCCCGACGCGGCAGCGGCATTCGCGTCCGAGCACGGACTGCCCGACTCGTCGGCGCGCGCGGTCGCACAGGATTCCCGAGTGCAGGCTGCGGTGGCGAAGGCCGTCGAGGATGCGAACGGTCGACTGTCCCGCGTCGAGCAGATCAAACGGTACGAACTCCTCGACGAGGAATGGTTGCCGGACGGAGCGGAACTCACCCCGACGATGAAACTCAAGCGCCGTTCGATCGCGGGAAAGTACACCAACGTGATCGAGGGCCTCTACGGCTGAGATTTCGTGGCGGGGTCGGTCCACGCCCGAGTTCCGTCATCGGGCACCAATCAACCGCCAGGACGATCTGATGCCACTGGGACCGATAGGAGCGAGAAATGCAGCGCACCTCTCGCGGTGTGATGAGCCGGGAGGTCGCGGTCGGGGGGTACCGTACCCGACTCCTGGAGAACGCCGTGCCCGCATCTGCGGTGAAGCGGTCGCCCGGCGCGGGAGCCCCGCCCGTCGACGACCCTCTCATCGTGCTGCTGCACGGCTTCGGCGACAACGCCGACACGTGGCGCGCGGTGCTCGTCGAGCTCGCGCGCCGGGGGCGCCGGGCCGTCGCCCCGGACCTGCCCGGATTCGGCGATGCGTCGCCACTGAACCGCGGCGCCATGCTCCCGCAGTACGACGCCTTCCTCACGGACCTCATCGCCGAGTTGGCCGGTTCCGGTCCGGTGGTGGTCGTGGGTAACTCGATGGGCGGCACCGTCGCCCTGCGCGCGGCCACCGGTCGCCCCGACGTCGCGGCGGTGGCGGCACTGGCCCCGGCCGGGCTCGGATTCCATCACGTGCTGCACGTCGCGGACCGGGTGCTGGGATCGCTGGTACCGATGCTGCGCGTGACGTACCGGATCCCATACCCGCAGTGGGCCGTCCAGCTGGCGGTCGCCGCCTACTATCGGGCCCGGATCGCGCCCGGTGTGGTGAACGCATGGCGGTTCGGTGCCGGCGTGCACGGCATGAAGGACATCCGGCGCATGGGCGCCCTCGGGCTGGTCCTCATGCGAGAGGTCGAGGAGAGCCCCTTCGACTTCGCGGATATGGCAGGTGAGGTGGTGCTCGTGTGGGGTGCCGACGACGAGGTGTGCGACGTCGCCGCCGCACGAGAACTGCTGGACCACGTGCCGGGTGCACGGCTGGTGATGCTCGAAGGTGCGGGGCACGTCCCGCAGGTCCAGCAACCCGCGGTTGTCGCGGACGTGGTCACGGCGCTCGGCCGAACCGGAACGGGGAAGGAACGTCACGTATGAGCACGACGAACGAGAAGCTCGGGGAGTCCACGGGCGTCGGGGCGCGAGTCGGGCATGTGGTTCGGACGGCGATGAACGTCGTCGAATACATCCGGTTCGGCGGCCTCGAGACCGGCGAGGAAGCGTCGCCCTACGATATCGCGGCCCGCACACCGGTGCTCACGCTGCGCCATTACTTCGCGCAGGAGACCGGCGAGACGGGAGAGCGCACCCCGATCCTGCTGGTGCCGCCGCTCATGCTCAGCGCGGACGTGTGGGACGTGTCTCCCTCGGCGAGTGCCGTCGCGCACCTACGCCGCAGCGGGCTCGACCCGTGGGTGGTCGATTTCGGCGATCCCGCGCAGGAGCCGGGCGGCAAGGCGCGCAACGTCACCGACCACGTGCTCGCCGTGTCGGACGCCATCGCGCGTGTTGCCGCCTCTACCGGTCACCCCGTGCACATCGGTGGCTACTCCCAGGGTGGGCTGTTCTGCTACCAGGCGGCAGCACTGCGCGAATGCCGCGATGTGGCAAGCATCTTCGCGCTCGGCAGCCCGATGGAGCCGTTGTCGCTGCCGGGCATCGATCTGCCCGAGGAGCTGATGCAGGCGCTCACCCGCGCGACCATCGATGTACTGAGCAAGACGGGTCTGCCGGGATGGGCATCGGCGAACCTGTTCAGCTGGACCAGCCCCGTCGCGACCGCCAAGGGGCGGCTGCAGTACCTGCTCGCGCTGCGCGACCGGGACTCGCTGCTGCCGCGGGAGCGACAGCGCAAATTCCTTGCGAGCGACGGCTGGATCACGTTTCCCGGGCCCGCGATCGCCGAGGTCATGGAGTCGATGACCAACGAGCGTTTCGTGCGCGGCGGCCTCGTTTTCGACGGCCGCACCGTTTCGCTCGCCGACATCACCTGCCCCGTGCTCATCTTCACCGGGCAGCTCGACGAGTTCGCGCCGCCCCGCGCGGTGCGCGACGTGGTCCGCGGGATGCCACGCGCGCAGGTGTGGGAGTTCTCCATGCCTACCGGGCATTTCGGGCTCGGCGTCGGCGGGCGGGCGAACCGGCAGACGTGGCCGACGGTGGCGCGGTGGGCAGAGTGGGTCGACGCCGGCGCCTCGTCCGCCGACGGTCCACCCCAGGGCGTGCAGGACGCCCGCGAGCTCGGCCTCGAGGACCGCGCCGAGCAACCCCCGAGTGCGCTCCGGCAGGTCGTCAACGTGGCGACGGCCTCCGCGGTCGCGGCGCCGGGTATCGCCAAGACCATCGTCGATCGTGTGGCCGGAACGATCGCCGAGGTCACCACCGACACCATCGACCAGGTGCCGAGGTTGCTGCGGCTCGAGCGGGTCGGCGCCACGACGCAGGTCTCGTACGGGAAGCTGGTCGCCGAGGCCTGCGCGGAGGACCCCGAGGCGGTGGCCCTGCTGTACGGAGGGCACGCGTTCACCAGGGCTGACATCACCCGGCAGGTGGACGATCTCGTGCTGCGCCTGCTGGCGGTAGGGGTCCGCCGCGGCGAGCACGTGGGAGTGCTGTGCGACTCCGGTTCCGCCCTGCTGTCCACCGCCGCGGCGCTGAGCCGGATCGGCGCGGTCGCAGTGCTGCTACGCCCCGGCGGGGACACTGCCACCGAGTTGCGGCTCGGGCGTGCGCGACGCGTCGTGGTCGACAAGGCCCATGCCGGCGAGTTCGGTGACTCCCCGGTCACCGTCCACCTACTCGGCTCCGGGACAGAAAGCGACGCACAAAATCTCGGAGCGATCGCGACGGAGGAGGTGCGCGTGCCGAGCTGGTACCGCCCCGACCCGGGCCGCGGCCGGGACCTCGCGTTCGTCCTGTTCAGCGACCGCAGCGACGGAATCCGCCCGCTGCCCGTGACGAACCGGCGCTGGGCGTTGTCCGCGTATGGTGCCGCGTCGACGGCGTCGCTCACCGCGGCGGACACCGTCTATTCGGCGAACCCGCTGTATCACCCGTCCGGGTTGCTGCTCGCGACCGCGGCCCCGGTCGCGTCGGGAGCACGGCTTGCGCTGACCGACACATTCGACCCGGGCACGTTCTGGGCCGATGTGCGCCGCTACGGCGCGACGGTGGTGCCCTACACGTGGAGCATGCTGTCGCTGCTGCTCGCCAGGCCCGTCGAGGCGGACGAGCGGCACCACCCGGTGCGCCTGTTCATCGGCTCCGGCATGCCGCCCGCGGTCTGGCGCGGGGTGCTGGACCGGTTCGCACCGGCCGTCGTCGTCGAGATGTTCGCGGCCGCGCGCACCGATTCCATTCTTGCGAACGTCAGTGGGCGCAAGGTCGGTTCGGTCGGGCGCCCGCTGCCCGGCACGGCGGCGATCGAGCTGGCCGCGGTCCACCCCGTCACCGGCGCGTTGCTGCACGACTCCGACGGGTATGTCCTGAGTGCCCGTCGGGGGCGACCGGGCCGGCTACTGGTCGCCGTCGACCGCGAGCAGCCCGCATGGGAAGACGCGCCGATGCGGGGCGTGTTCGGACCCAAGGACGCCTGGATCGACACCGGCGAGCTGTTCGTCCGAGACGCGGACGGCGACCTGTGGCCGCGCGGCCGCCACGGGGAGGAGATCCGGACGCCGTCCGGAGTGGTGTGGCCGCGTGAGGTCGAGCAGATCCTCTCGAACGTGCCCGGGGTCGACCAGGTCGTGTGCATCCCCGAGGGGGACGGTGCCGTCGCCCTCGTCACCGCGGCCGGTGTAATGCCCTTCGACGAAGGTCGCGCCCGGGATGCCTTGAGCCGCAGCGACACCACCGATCCGGGTACCGCACACAATCCGGGGCTGCGGCCCGCAACGGCGGACGTCGCCGTACGCGTCGTCGATGCGAT
>JBCEBZ010000011.1:0-7884 GCA_039206675.1 Rhodococcus sp. (in: high G+C Gram-positive bacteria)
CGAGCGCCCCGAAACCCGTCGAGACCCCGTACACGGGCGTCGGATCCTCGGCCAGGCGCTCGATGCGCACGCGCGACTCGCTCATCGCGTGCAGCGCCTCCTCGGACAGCGTCACTCCTGCGCCGCGGCGTGCGACGCTCAGCACGTCCTCCGGCGTGACGGCGCCGACGCCGACCACGACGGTCCCTTCGGCCCGTGCATATTCTTTCCCCTGTCGCGCAACGGCTTCGGTGCTCATACTGCCTCTTTCCTTCGGTGGTGGAGATTCTGGATGCGTTCGCGCAGTCGGGTGCGCTCGTGCCGATCGAGGGCGAGTTCCGCGCCGACGAGTGCCATCGCGATGGCCCCGTCCCGTACCGCGTCGTCGGCGGACGGGGAGGTACCGTGCGACGCGAACTCGGCCGTGTGGTGTGCGGCGCCGCCGACGTCGTACCCGATGTTCGGGTGAATGACGGGCAGGACCTGGGAGACGTTTCCCATGTCGGTCGACGCGATGTGGTCACCCGCCCGGGACAGGGCGGTCCGGCCTCTGCTGCCGAGGGCCCGCGAGTATGCGAGCGTCATGAATTGGTCCTGACGCAGTTCGGCGAAATCCTCGCCACAGGATGTGATGGTGACGTCCGTTCCCGTGGCGAGCGCACCCGCCTCGAGACACGCCCGGACTCTCGACTGCACCTGCCGCAGGGTGGTCGTCGACGTCGCCCGGATCTCGACCGTCACTCGCGCATTCGACGGAATGACATTGCAGGCCTGCCCACCGTCGGTGACGATGATCGAGACGACCACGCCGGGCTCGAGTTGCTGCCGCAGCAGTCCTACGGCGTTGTACGCCACCGCTACCGCGTCGAGCGCATTGGCGCCCAGCCACGGAGCCGTCGCGGCGTGCGAGGACCGCCCGCGGTACTCGGCTGTCCATTGGCTCATCGCCAGGGAGGATCCGCCCACCTCGTCCCGCGCGCCGGCGTGCACCATCATGGCGGCGGCGACATCGTCGAATACGCCGGCCCTCAGGAGGATTGCCTTTCCACCACCGGCTTCCTCGGCGGGAGTTCCCACGAGTTTGACCCGGACGTCCAGGTCGTCCGCAACGTCCGCCAGCGCGATCGCCGCACCCACCGCGGCGGCGCCGTTGACGTTGTGTCCGCACGCATGGCCGATATCCGGAAGCGCGTCGTATTCGGCGCAGAAGCCGATGGTGAGGTCGCCGGTGCCCTTCGTCGCGACGAAGGCCGTCGGAAGACCGCCGGCGCCCGTACTCGTCTCGAACCCCGCGCCCGCCGCGAGGTCGACGATCTTGGCGACCGATCGGTATTCCTCGAAGGCCAGTTCCGGTTCGTGGTGGAGGCTGTGGCTCAGTGAGATCAGTGCGCCCGACCAGCGACCGACAGCGGCCTCGATCTTCGCCGCCACATCCGCCGGGACGAGCGTCCCCGTGTTCGTCATGAGAGGGTCGCTCCCTTCCGGTAGCACAGACCGAGGCCGGCGCCGACGAGGGCGACCGCAGCGCACACGCACCACAGCCACACGTAGGACTGCAGCGTCACTCCCGCGGAAGTGCTGGTCGCGGACAGGATCGCGCCGACGGTAGCCGCTCCGATCGCCGCACCCATCGAGAGAGCGAGTTCGTTGATCCCCGCCGCCATCGCGGTCTCGCGGTCGGGCACCGATTCGACGCACAGGGCGCGCGTCGATGCCTGGTAGCCACCGAATCCGATACCGAGCAGCGCGATGGCGGCGAGATACTGAAGCGCCGTCGAGTGCCAGACGAGCAGACTGCCGAAGGACGCGGCGATCAGCGCACCCGACAGGGCGAGGGTCTGCCGTTCGCCGAGTCTGCGCAACATCGCGGCTGTGGACAGCGAACTGGCCAGCGCGAACACGTTGAGTGCCAGTGCGACGAGCGCGATCGCGCGAGGCCCGTAGGAGAGACCGAATCCGCTGTCGCCGGGCGACGATCCGAGAAAGACCGCGTTCGCGCCGAAGAAGCCGATCGTCGAGAAGGCCAGACAGAACGTGACGCCGGAGATGACGGCCACGGGTGGGTGGACGAGCAAGCGGAGATCCACCATCGGGAACTTCGCGCGCGAGTCGACACCGATCCATGCGGCGAGCCCGACGACTCCCAGAGACATCGATCCGATCGTCGCTCCCGAGGTCCATCCCCAGTCCGCACCGAGCGACAGCGCGGCGACCACGCCGGCCAGGCCGATCGAGAGCAGGGCGAAGGATGTGAAGGGAAGACGGCCGCCCGGCCGTGGGGCACCGTCGGGTAGGAGGGCGCCGGCGATCACGGCCAGGATCGCGACGGGAACCGCGACCCACAGTCCGAGTGTCGCCGACCGTTCACCGAGGGAGCCCGACACGACACCGCCGATGCCGACCGCCGCGGTGAGGACGCCGACCAGGAGGCCGACTCCGGTGCGGCGACTCGCCGGCGCCCGGTGTCGCAAGATCCCGATCAGCAGCGGCATGAATCCCACGACCGCCCCCTGGAGCACGACACCGACCGAGATCGTCAGCACGCTCGGCCGGATCGCCATCATCAGGGACCCGGCCGCGACGAGCGCGATGGAGAGGCGGAGAAATCGGCGGTAGCCGAACGAATCGCCCAGTTTGGCGAGCAACGGCGTCCAGATCGCGAACGCCAACTGAGACAGCAGATAGATCCTGGTCTGTCCCGATGCCGTGATCTGCAGACTGTCACCGAGCGCAGGCAGCAGCGGTGTGAGATAGCCCTGCGTGACACCGCTGAGCAGTTCGACGGTGGCCATCGAGCCCAGTAGTGCCCCGACCGGGAGTTGCCTGCCCCTCAGGTCCTCACCCACAACCGATATTGTTCGCATCCTCGACCTCGACTTCGCTGTGCCTGGTTGCTCCAGGTTGCGCACCCGCGCTGCGACCACTTTCGGTGGCCCACCTCACTAACCTGGAAAGATGACCGGTTTCTGACAGAAGAGGCCTTGCACAATGCCGGATTTAACGCCCGAGGTGGCAACCGAGCTCGATCTGACCATCACCGATGCCCTCCAGCTGAACCCGCGGGTCGACTGGGCAGAGCTGGCGCAGACGCTCGGGCACACACCGAAGACACTCGCGAGACGGTGGAAGCTGCTGACCGAACGCGGTTCGGCGTGGGTGGCCGTGGTTCCCGGTCCCGCCTTCGTCCGCCAGGGCTGTGCCACATTCCTGGCCGTCCACTGCCGACCTCAGGCGAAGCGCGACGTCGCACGCGCCCTGGTCGCCGAACCGGCGGTGGCGACCGTGTCCAGCACGACGGGCACTGCGGACTTCCTGCTCGACGTGTTCGCTCCGGGCATCGCAGATCTCGCCCGGCTTCTCGACGAGCGGATCGAACGAATCGACGGAATCACCGCGGTGACGTCGATGGTCGCACTGACCACCTACCGGGAGGGTTCGCGGTGGCGGGTACAGGCCCTGGACCTGGACCAGTCCACTCGCCTGGTGCGGCAGGCCGCCTCCACCCGCCGGACACCGCTGTCCGCGCTCGACGACCTCGACCGGGCGCTGCTTCGGGTTCTGGCCACCGACGGCCGGCAATCGTGGACCGATCTCGCAGCGCGGTGCGGGACGACCGGGCCGACGGCGCGTCGCCGAGTCGAGAGGATGACGGACTCGGGCCGCGTCGCTCTGCGCTGCGAGGGAGCCCCCGAACTTCTCGGGCCCATCGTGCCGACGACGTTCATGATGACCGTCCCGCCGGGTGAGCTGAACACGGCGGGAAACCTGTTGGGCCGCATGCCCAGATGTCGTGTCGTCGAGGCTGTCACGGGGACGTCGACGATCGTCGCCACGATGTGGTTTCGGACGGCGGCCGAGATCGCGCCGTTCGAGGCGGGCCTGACGCGCGAACTCCCGTCACTCGTGATCACGGACCGGTTCATCAGCCTGCACACGTACAAGCGGGGCGGACACGTACTCGACGCCCTCGGCCGCACTACGGGCGTGATTCCGCTGACGGCCTACTGACGGGGTCCGTCACAACCGGTGCAACTCGACGTCGCCGAGTTCCCCGTCGCGCACGGTGGCAGTCATGTAGGTGCAGTGCGGCTGGCGCCGCCGATCCGTCGGCGAACCCGGGTTCAGCAGTCGCAGACCGGTTTCCGTGGTGGTGTCCCAGGGAATGTGGCTGTGCCCGAAGATCAGGACGTCGGTGTCCGGGTAGGCGGCGGACATCCTCTCCTCCCGGCCGGCGGAGGCCCCGGTCTCGTGCACGACGGTGATGCGCACCCCGGCCAGGGTGACGTCGGCCCGCTCGGGCATCAGCGCGCGCAGGTCGTCGCCGTCGTTGTTGCCCCAGCACGCCACGAGGCGCGCCGACCGCGACCGCAGCGCCTCGAACGTGGGGAGATCGACCCAGTCGCCGGCGTGGATCACCACGTCGGCGCGGTCAACTTCGTCCCACACCCGGGCGGGCAGGTCTCGCGCCCGTTTCGGGACATGAGTATCGGCCAGCAGCAATAACTTCACCGTGACAGTCTGCGCCACGGGGCGGGCGAAGCCCTACGCGCCCGCGAGCGCGGCGGCGTCCTCCGCCTGCAACAGCAGACCCATGAACTCACGCATCCGCTGGGCGTCCGGCTCGAGTCCGGTGAAGATCCGGAAGGAGTCGACCGCCTGACCGATCGTCATGCCGATTCCGCTGAGCGTCCGGGCGCCGATCTCCCGAGCGCGGCGGAGGAGCTCGGTCTCGGCCGGCCGATAGACGACGTCCGCGACCCACAGGTCGGGGCGCAGCAGTGCGGCGTCGAGCGCCATGCCGGGGTGGGCCGCCATGCCGAGCGGCGTCGCGTGGATGAGGCCCTGGGCCGCACCGACCGCAGCGGGAACGGCGGCGAGGTCGCCGGCCTCGATCTCCCGGTCCGGGAACAGTCCGGCGAGCGAGTCACGCAGGGCGGTCGAGCGGGCGGCGTCGGCGTCGATGATCGTGAAGTGCCCGACGCCCCGGGTGAGGGCGGCGTAGGCGACGGCCGCTCCGGCCCCGCCCGCCCCGAGTTGCACGACGCGGTTCATGGGCGCGCCCTCGAGGCCCTCGTCCAGGTTGCGCGCGAATCCGGACCAGTCGGTGTTGTGGCCGATCAGGCGCCCGCCGTCGATGTGGACCGTGTTGACCGCGCCGAGTTTGCGGGCGTCGTCGGACAGGTCGTCGAGCAGCGGAATGATCGCCTGCTTGCAGGGATGCGTGATGTTCAGTCCGTTGAAACCGAGGAGCTTGGCCGCGTCGAGGAGCCGCGGCAGTCCCTCGACGCCCATGCCCAGCGTGTCGAGGTCGAGGATCCGGTAGACGTACCCGACGCCCTGCGCGCGACCCTCGGCCTCGTGGAGTGGCGGGGTCAGCGATTTCGAGATCCCGGTGCCGATCAGACCGCACAGGTAGGACGGGCGGGTGGTGGGGGCATCGAGGTCACGAGAGGTCATGAGGATCACTTCCGGGGAGGGTGCGAGTACTAATTAACTATCTAGTGAGTTATGTCACGGTAGCATACCTCCATACCGCGCGGAAGACGGCACAGTCAGGAGTTTTCGGAATGACACGAAGCGAGACCACGGGCGCCACCCCCGAGAAGCAGGCGACCAAGCGCACGCGCAACCCGGAGAAGACCCGGGAGAACATCCTGCGGGTGGCGATGACGGAGTTCGCCGACAAGGGCCTGACCGGGGCCCGCATCGACGAGATCGCGGCAAAGACCGCCACCACGAAGCGGATGCTCTACTACTACTTCGGCGACAAGGACGGCCTGTACCGGGCGGTCCTCGAGCGCGCCTACGAGGAGATCCGCTACGAGGAGTCCCAACTCGACGTCGACCACCTCGAGCCCGCCGAGGCGATCCGGGCGCTCGCCGAGCTGACGTTCGACCACCACGAGGCGCACCCCGATTTCATCCGCCTCGTCGCGATCGAGAACACGAATCGCGGCGTCAATCTCGTCCAGGCCGAGGGCCTCCCCGAGACTCAGGCGCCGGCGATCCGCACGCTCGATCGGATCCTCCAGCGAGGGCAGGATGCGGGCATCTTCCGCACCGACACGACGGCGCTCGACATCCACATGCTCATCAGCTCGTACTGCGTCTTCCGGGTAGCGAATCGGTACACGTTCAAGGCTCTGTTCGACTGGGATCTCACCGGTGCGGAGAACCGCCCCCACCTGCGCGCGATGATCGGCGACGTCGTCCTGGCCTACCTGCAGCAACCGGGAAAAGTATGAACTAACCATTTCGACCATTATTGACGCGAGCCTGTGACCTGGGTTACCTTGCTTGTACGACCCACGAACACCTGCTCATTTCGAGCCGCCAGTGTTCACATTCCTCGCTCCCCAGGAGTATCGATGACCATCGACTACGGCACCGGCGCCTCCGGTCGGAACGGTGACGGCACAGGCCGCTCCTCCGTCGACCCCAACGCTGATCCCACCAACGCGAAGAAGGCCGCGAAGGCCGCCTTCTTCGGCAGCCTGCTCGAGTACTACGACTTCTACATCTTCGCCTCGGCTGCCGCGCTGGTGTTCCCGCACGTGTTCTTCGAAGGGTCGAAGAACCCGCTGCTGCTGTCGCTGGCGACGTTCGGCATCTCCTACATCGCGCGTCCCGTCGGTGCCGTGTTCGTCGGACACTTCGGCGACCGGGCAGGGCGCAAGAAGGTGATGATGTTCTGCCTGGTGCTGATGGGCGTCGTCACGTTCCTGATCGGCTGCCTGCCGTCCTCCGAGACTGCCGGGATGGTCGGCCCGGTACTGCTGGTGCTCCTGCGCATCTGCCAGGGCATCTCCGCGGCGGGCGAGCAGTCGGGCGCGGGCTCGCTCACCCTCGAGCACTCCCCCGCTCACCGGCGCGGCTTCTTCTGCAGCTGGACACTCACCGGCACCCAGGCCGGCTTCATCGTCGCGAGCCTCGCATTCATCCCCGTCGCGGCACTGCCCGACGAGACCCTCTACAGCTGGGGCTGGCGCGTCCCGTTCTGGTGCAGCCTGCTGGTCCTCGTCGTCGCCTACATCGTGCGTCGCAAGCTCGAAGAGCCCGAGATCTTCATCGCCAACAAGGAGGCCCTGGACGAGACGCCCGCCCCGCTGCCCGTCGTCGACCTCTTCCGCACGCACTGGCGCGACGTTCTGCGCGTCGTCTTCTGCGCCTTCATCGCCGTCGTCAGCACCGTGTTCTCCGTGTTCGGCCTCGCATACGCCACCACCCCGGAGATCGGGATGAGCCGCACCACCATGCTGTGGGTCGCGATCGCCGCCAACACGGTGGCCCTCGTCTCGCAGCCGCTGTTCGGCATCCTGTCCGACCGGATCGGCCGCAAGCCGGTGTTCATCGGCGGCGCCATCGGTTCGGCCGCCGGAATCTTCCTGTACTTCGCCGCGATCGGCACCGGCAACGTCGCGATGATCTTCCTGGCAGGCATCCTGCTGATGGGTGGCGTCTACGCCGGAACCAACGCCATCTGGCCCGCGTTCTACGCCGAGATGTTCTCCTCACGGGTTCGCTACTCCGGCATGGCGATCGGCACTCAGCTCGGTTTCGCCCTCGCCGGGTTCGCGCCGACAATCGCCCAGGCCCTCCGCGGCGGCGACCCCAAGAACTGGGTGCCGGTGGCGATCTTCACCGCCGTCTGCGCGCTCATCGCCGCGGCGTCCGCCTCCACCGCCAAGGAGAACTCCCGCACCCCGCTGCTCGACCTCGACAAGGAAGACGTCGCGCTCACCAAGGCGAAGGCCAAAGCGCAGGTCTGATCCACCCGTACAACGGCGAAGCGCCCGGCTCTCGAGCCGGGCGCTTCGCCGTGTCGGTGCCTGACTGCAGAGTCGGTACCTAGCGGCGCAATTCGTGGGTGAGTGCTTCGAGTTCGTCGCCGCCGGCCATCTGCTG
>JBCEBZ010000012.1:0-7867 GCA_039206675.1 Rhodococcus sp. (in: high G+C Gram-positive bacteria)
CCCTCTCGCCGTGGATTCCACACCCTCTCGCTGCGGATTCACAGCCATTGGCTAGGCGCGCGGAAATTGCGGACGCGTCTGACCAATGTCTCCGCGAACGTCCGTCAGCGCCGGCGGCCCGAGCGCGCGCACGCCCTCTCGTAGCGCGCCTTGACGACGGCGAAGTCGAAGAGATCCCGCCACGTCCACCGGACCACCTCGTACCCCGCGTCGCGGATCGCATCCTCCCGGAGTTTCTCGCGATGGACGGACACCGCCGCCTGGCTGCCGTCGACGCCGTATTTCCCCATCCCGTCGAATTCCCCGACGACGCCGCTGCCCGCCCAGAAGAAGTCGACCCGGCCGAGGAAGGCGCCGGCGCCGTCGCGGAGGACGTGCTGGAGTTCGGGAGACGGAAGGTCGTGTTGCCGGATGCGGATACGGCTCAGCGACTCTCCCGGGCTCTCGCTGCGCCCGTCGAGGAAACCTGCTGCCCGCCGCGCAGTCGCGATGCCTTTACGCGGTCCCGCCCGGTCGACCGCATCCAGGATCTCCTCGACCGTGACGAGTCGACGGCGCAGGGCCGAGTCGCCGAGGACGACTGCCTGATCGAACGTCGAGATGCGCGCCGCATCCACCACCGTCCGGGCCGGGGAGGTGAGCGGCAGTCCTCCCAAGGCCCCGACGTCGGCCGATTCGAATGGTGTGGCGTGAACGTGTACCCCCGACGTGCGTCCTCCGCCGGAGGCATGGTTCCGAGTCAGATGCACGCGTTCGAGCGACATGTCGCCGAGATCCATTCCGTGCAGCAGTGCCGCCGAGGTGTGGCTCACCACGACACCGGGTGGGCGCGACTGCAGGGCCGCGGCAATCCGGACGCGGTGCAGCGCCTGTGCATCGAGCCCGGCGAAGTACTCGTCGGAGACGTACGCGCCCGTCGCAACGCGCACCAGCCGTCCGGAATCTCGTGCGTGCCGGATCTCGGAATCGGTGACGCCGTCGGCCAGGGCTCGGCGTCGGAAGATCACGTCGTCGGTCATGGCGACATCGTGCCGCACACCTCGGATGCGACTGATGCGTTCACCTGGGCTTTCGGCGGGCCTGTGGATAACGAACCGCCTGTGGACAACTGCATCCGCGTCGACTTTGGTCAGACGCGCGGAAATTGCGGGCGCGTATGACCAAAGTCGACGCGAACGGGCGAGGCCCCTAGCCGAATTGCGCTTCGAGTGCCCGCCGGTCGACCTTGCCGGGACCGCGGAGGGGGAGGGCGCCGACGAGGTGGAGTTCGCGGGGGGCGGCGGTGGGGTCGAGGGTGCGTTCGACGAACGTGCGGAGTTCGGCGAGTGTGGGTGCGGTGCCGGGTTCGGCGACGACGACGGCGGCGACGCGGCGGCCCAGCCGCTCGTCGGGGAGTCCGATCACCGCGCATTCCCGGACCGCGGGGTGGGCGACGAGAGCAGCCTCGACGACCTGCGGGACGACGGTGAGTCCGCCGGTGGAGATGGCCTCGTCGAGTCGGCCGGAGATGGCGAGGACGCCGTCGGTGACGGTGCCGGCGTCGTCGGTGCGGAACCAGCCGGGTTCGGCGAACGCCGGATGATCGGGGAGGCCGCGGTACCCGGACGCCAGCATGGGGCCGCCGAGGAGGACGCGGCCGTCACCGTCGATTCGCACGCGGGCGCCGTCGAGGGGCACCCCGTCGTACACGCATCCACCGCACGTCTCGCTCATTCCGTACGTACGGACGACGGTGATCCCGGCGTCGACGGCGCGCCGCAGGACCGGGGCGGGGGTCGCGGCTCCACCGAGGAGGACGGCGTCCAGCGCGGCCAGCGACGCCACGGCCTCGGGGTGGTCGAGGGCCTTGACCAGCTGGGTCGGGACGAGCGACGTGTAGCGGCGGGGCCCGGACATCGACTCGACCGCAGCGGGCAGCGCTCCGGGATCGAAACCGTCGGACACGTCGATCACCACCGGGTCGGTACCCGCGAGGACGCTGCGCAGCAGCACCTGCATGCCCGCGATGTGGTGGGCCGGCAGGGTCAGCAGCCAGGCGCCCGGGCCGCCGAGCCGCGCATGCGTCGCGTCACCGCTGGCGCGGAGTGCGTTCGCGGACAGCATGGCCCCCTTCGGCACCCCCGTCGTGCCGGACGTCGCGACCACGAGTGCGACACCGTCGTCGATCGGGTCCCCGGGCCGCAGCGCGTCCGTCAGCCGCCGGGTCTCCCGCTCGTCCGCGGCGGGCACGGGAAGCGCGGCGGGAGCGGTCCCGCCCAGGATCGCGGACAGCTGCGGCAGGATGCCGAGAACCCCGGCACCCGACGGGACGGGCAGGACCTGCAGTGCCGTCACTGGGCGGGCCCGGCAAGCGGCCAGCCGCCCGCGGTGAGGTTGCTGCGCACCCGGTCGACGTCCGATTCCAGCGGCAACTCGTCGGTGACCTTGGTGATGAGCACCTGGATGTCGGTCTTCTCGATGGGCAGGTCGCCCTCCTCGACGACGGCGTCGGCGACGGCGTCCACCTCATCTTCCGACAGGCGGCGGGTGAGCAGCGCGAACAACGGAATGTAGTCCTGCTCGGGCACGCCGTTCGGGTAGCCGGCGCGCAGCCAGCCGATGATGGAGGAGAGAAACGGAGGAAGGCTCATGGCTAGCCTGCGTCGCGGGTTTCTTCCGCGTCGTCGGAACCTTCGCCGTTCTCGGCGTCGGTACCGACCGGCCAGCCTCCGGCCTCGAGGTTCTCCGTCACCCGGGCGACGTCCTCCTCGGACGGTTCCTCGTGGGTGATCTCGCTGATGAGGCGGCGGATGTTGTCGTAGTCGACGTGGCGTTCGGGCGTCTCGTGAGCGGTTTCGATGGACATCGCGACGACCTGTTCGATCTCCTCGTCGGTGAGACGGCGGCGCAGCACGGCCAGCAAAGCGAAATGGTCCTTCGCCGGGATTCCCTCGGGGTACCCGGCGCGTAGCCAGTCGAGCACTGAGCGAAGTGAATACTTGGGCACGCGTTCGGCCTCTTTCGTCGATGGAACGGGGACTCGGGGTCGCCGCTCAGAAGATGTGGATACCGAAGCTGCTGGCCAGGAAGTCCTTCATCAACAGAAGTATCCCAGTGATGATCGCGATCAGCACTACGGCGAAGCAGGCCCAGGCACCGATCCGGCCTGCGACGGTCGGCTGCGAGGTGCCTCCGGCGGTGTCTGCGCCGCCGAGGGATCGCAATCCGAGCGCGAAGAGGGCGGGCAGCCCGGCGCCGAACAGCAGGCCCACGAGGACGACCTGCCAGAGCGAGTTGACGGTGGTGGTCAGCAATGTCATGGGAAGCTTCCTCAGCGGTTCGCGGCGGGACCGGCGGAGTCCGCGGTCTCGGCCACGCCCGGTTCGGGACTGTCGGTGGGAGCGGAGGCCTCGTCGGACTCCCACTCGGCGTTCACGTTGCCGGACGTCACCGGTTGCCGGCGGGAGCGCAGGTACATGAAACCGGCGAGCAGGATCAGGGCGGCGAAGACGACCAGAACGCCTGGCAGACCACCGATCAGGTGGGCGATGACCCAGCACACCGCGCCGACGATCGCCGCCGACGGCAGCGTGACCAGCCACGCGACGGCCATGCGTCCGGCGATGCCCCAGCGGACCTCGGCGCCCTTGCGTCCGAGGCCGGTACCGAGGATGGATCCGGTCGCGACGTGCGTGGTGGACAGCGGCAGACCGAGGTGGCTCGAGGTGAGGATGATGGCGGCGGAAGAGGACTCGGCGGCCATGCCCTGGGGAGCGGCGATCTCCACGAGTCCCTTGCCGAGAGTGCGGATGATCCGCCAGCCGCCGAGGTACGTCCCGAGGGCGATGGCGATCGCGCAACTGAGCTTCACCCAGAACGGCATCTCGTCGTTTGCGGACAGGCTTCCGTGCGCGACCAGTGCGAGGAAGATCACGCCCATCGTCTTCTGGGCGTCGTTGGTTCCGTGGGCCAGCGACACCAGGGAAGCGGAACCGATCTGGCCGATGCGGAACCCGTGTTCCTTGGTGCCCTCCGGCACGCCCGCGGTGATTCGGTAGACCAGCTTGGTGCCCGCGGTGGCGACCAGCGCCGCGACCACGGGGGCGAGGACGGCGGGGACGACGACCTTGCTGAGCACCCCGCCCCACTCGACGCCGCTCATGCCGATGGACGCGATCGCCGCACCGATCAGCCCGCCGAACAGTGCGTGGGACGAGCTGGACGGCAGGCCGAGCAGCCACGTCGCGAGATTCCAGATGATGCCGCCGACCAGGCCCGCGAACACGATGAGCAGCAGATCCTCGCCGCCCACTTCTCCCAGGTTCACCACGCCCTTGGCGACGGTCGCCGCAACCTCCACGGACAGGAACGCGCCGACGAGATTCAACGAGGCGGAGAGCGCGACAGCGACCTTGGGTCGCAGAGCTCCCGTCGCGATCGAGGTGGCCATTGCATTGCCGGTGTCGTGAAAGCCGTTCGTGAAATCGAAAGCGAGGGCGGTGACGACTACCACCAGGAGAACTACGAGCTCTGCGGTCACACCCAGATTGTGCGGATTTCAACTGAAAAAGTACAGCTGACGTCAGGTGTACAGGATCACTGCTGCGTATGGCCTTCCGTCAGTTCTCACCCTTCGGGCGGGAGTCGCGGCGGATGGGGTGATCCTCCGGGATCTGCACCAGCACGAGCGGGATGCCGTCGGGGTCCGCGATCCACATCTCGAACAGCCCCCACGGTTCCTGCCGTGCCTCGCGGTCGATCTTCACCCCGGCGAGGACCAGCTCGGTCTGGACCGCGGTGAGGTCGCGAACCTGCAGCCAGAGAGCGCCGTCGAAGGACGTCGACTCACCCGTTCCGCCGTGCGCGGCAACCTCGATCAGGCCCTGACCGGCGAAGAACACGGTGCCCCCGGGGTATTCGCGGGCAATGGCCAGCCCGAGGATGTCGCGGTAGAAGCTCAGCGTCGTCGCGTAGTCGCGCGGCCGCAGAATCGTCCTGCTGCTGAGGATTTCCACCCGTCACCCTCCTTCGCCGGGGCGGGCTTCGTGTCCCGTCCGGCCGTGTGTGCGTCGATCTTCCTTCATCTCGGCCTCGAACAGGTGCCGTCGTCCGTCCGCGAGTTCGTGACGTGCGCCACGTTCGTGCTCGCGCAGCGGCGACCAGTACTGGTCGTCGAACTCCTCGACGATCTGGAACGTCCACCGGCCCGCGATGACGTTGCGCCCGACGAGCTCGGACTGCACCCGGTCCGCGACGTCGGCGTGACCGGCGTCCCGCAGCGCGTCGACGGCCTCACCGAGCTGGAGATCGGCGTGGCCGATCAACTGGTGGAACGAGTAGAGGTGGCCGCGGGCCCGTTCGACGGTTTCGAGGGCCTCGGACAGCTTCCCGAGCGCGGCGACTGTGTCGTCGCTCACTCCGGGCGGGCGGCGATGTTCCGGCGCGGGGAGCTCGCGGTCGATGCTCATGTCGGTCAGTGTGCCCGAATCGGGGGCGGCGCGCCCCCTCTCCTGCCGAGGCGGCGAATGCGGGCGTGGAATTCACCCTCCGAGGGTCTACTCCCGCGCGCTCGCCCGGTGCTGGACTGGATTGACAGCTGTGGACGACGAGGGGATTGGGCCATGAGTTCGAGCGTGACAGGGAAGCCGATACCGGGTGGCGAGTCGTTACCGTTCCCGCCGACGCCGTCGGGAAGCATCGCGGGCCGCACCATGCAGGAGTCGGTCTACAGCCCGAGCCCGAAGGAGAGGCGCCTCCCCGACGACGCCCCGAACATTCTGATCGTCCTCATCGACGACGCCGGACCGGGTCTGCCGAGCGGACTCGGAGGTGAGGTGAACACCCCGACGCTCGACGCGATGCTGGAGGACGGCGTCGGCTACAACCGATTCCATACGACCGCAATGTGTTCGCCGACCCGGGCGTCGCTGCTGACCGGGCGCAACCATCACCGCGTCGGGAACGGGCAGATCGCGGAGCTGGCCAACGACTGGGACGGCTACTCCGGTCACATCCCGCGGTCGAGCGCGACGGGCGCCGAGGTGCTGCGCCACTACGGGTACAGCACCGCCGCGTTCGGGAAATGGCACAACACTCCCGCCGAGGAGACCACCGCCGCAGGTCCGTTCGACAACTGGCCGACCGGTCTCGGGTTCGAGTACTTCTACGGCTTCCTCGCCGGTGAGGCGTCGCAGTACGAACCGAACCTGGTGCGGAACACGACGGTGGTGCTGCCCCCGAAGACTCCGGAGCAGGGCTATCACCTCAGCGAGGATCTCGCGGACGACGCGATCGGCTGGCTGCGCAGGCACAAGGCGTTCGAGGCGGACAAGCCGTTCTTCATGTACTGGGCCAGCGGCTGCCTGCACGGACCGCACCACATCATGAAGCCGTGGGCCGACAAGTACGCCGGGAAGTTCGACGACGGCTGGGACGCCTACCGGGAGCGGGTCTTCACGAGGGCGAAGGAGAAGGGCTGGATTCCCCCCGAGGCGGAGCTGACCGACCGCGACCCGACCATGGCGGCGTGGGACGACATTCCCGAGGACGAGAAACCGTTCCAGCGGCGGCTGATGGAGGTGGCCGCCGGATACGCCGAGCACTGCGACGTCCAGGTGGGCAGGCTGTTCGACGAACTGGACCGACTGGGGTACCGGGACGACACCCTGGTGCTGTACATCTGGGGCGACAACGGTTCGTCCGGTGAGGGTCAGAACGGCACGATCAGCGAACTGTTGGCGCAGAACGGCATTCCGACCACCCCGGCGCAGCACATCGCGGCGCTCGAGGAGCTCGGTGGCCTCGACGTCCTGGGGTCGCCGAAGACCGACAACATGTATCACGCGGGCTGGGCGTGGGCGGGCAGCGCACCGTACAAGGGGATGAAACTGCTGGCCTCGCATCTCGGTGGCACCCGCAACCCGATGGTCGCGCGGTGGCCGGCGAAGGTGACACCGGACCCGGCGCCCCGCACGCATTTCCTGCACTGCAACGACGTGATGCCGACGCTGTTCGACATCGTCGGGATCACTCCGCCGCGGACGGTGAACGGTGTTCCGCAGGACCCGATCGACGGCGCCGGCTTCGCGCAGACGCTCGTCGACCGCGATGCCCCGGGCGGGAAGCTCACCCAGTACTTCGAGATCATGGGCAGCCGGGCGATCTACCACGACGGCTGGATGGCGTCCGCGTTCGGGCCGCGCGCACCGTGGGTGGCGGGTCTTCCGGGCGGCATCCGCGACTGGAGCCCCGACGACGACGTGTGGGAGCTCTACAACCTGGACGAGGACTGGACCCAGAACCGGGATCTCGCCGGGCAGCATCCGGAGAAGCTGGCGCAACTGCGGGAACTGTTCGTGATCGAGGCGGCGAAGAACAATGTGCTCCCCATCGGCGGCGCGCTGTGGGTGGTCGCGCTGCATCCCGAGCAGCGGATCTCGACGCCGTACACGAGCTGGGAGTTCTCCGGTGACACGGTCCGCATGCCCGAGTTCTGCGCTCCCGCGCTGGGCAACAGGAACAACCGGGTCACCCTCGACCTCTCCGCACCGGAGAGCCCGGAGGGCGTGCTGTACGCGCTGGGGAGCAACGCGGGCGGGCTCACGTGCTTCGTCGACGACGGCTATCTCTGCTACGAGTACAACCTGTTCATCCTGATGCGCACGAAGATTCGCTCGACCGATCCGCTCCCGCCGGGCACCCGGAAGGTGGAGGTGGTCACGGAGTACGCCGAGGCGCGGCCCGGTGGCCCGCTGAACGTGAAGCTCTGCGTCGACGGCAGTGTCGTCGGGGAGGGGCAGGTGCCGGTGAGCGCGCCGTTGCTGTTCACAGCCAACGACTGCCTCGACGTCGGCACCTGCCTCGGTTCCCCGGTGTCGCTGGACTACTA
>JBCEBZ010000013.1:0-7854 GCA_039206675.1 Rhodococcus sp. (in: high G+C Gram-positive bacteria)
GCGACGTGCTTGCTCGGGGGAAGGGGGAGCGGCCCGGTGAATCCGGCGGCGTACTCCTCGTTGTTCTTCAGGTACTGGTCGGTCACGGTCATCGTCGACTCCGTCCGGGATGGCGGCACGAAACAAGTGCGTACCCGTGCATGCAACAAGGCGCTTCCGGAGTCCACAAGGCTTTCACGCCACCTGATCGGAAGGGGTGACTTCGGCCGGAACGAAGGGGTGACAGGGCACCCGTTCGCACCCGGTAACCTTGGGAACCGTGCATCCCGACGTATCCGCAGACCTGAGCGAGCTCGACACCACCCTCCGCACCGTCGAATCGGTGCTGGACGTGGAGGAGTTGCGCCGCCGCATCGACGAGCTCGAACACCAGGCCGCCGATCCGGAGCTGTGGAACGACCAGGAGCACGCCCAGCAGGTCACCAGCCAGCTGTCGCACTCCCAGGCCGAACTGCGCCGCGTCGAGGAACTGCGCTCGCGGCTCGACGACATGCCGGTGCTCTACGAACTCGCCGAGGACGAGGGCGCGGAGGCCGTCGCCGACGCCGACGCCGAGCGGCACAGCCTGCGCGAGGACATCGCGGCGATGGAAGTCAAGACGATGCTCTCCGGCGAATACGACGAGCGTGACGCGCTGGTCAACATCCGCTCCGGCGCCGGTGGCGTCGACGCCGCCGACTGGGCCGAGATGCTGATGCGCATGTACATCCGCTGGGCCGAGAAGCACGGCTACGGCGTCGAGGTGTACGACACGTCCTACGCGGAAGAGGCCGGCATCAAGAGCGCGACGTTCGCGGTCAAGGCGCCGTACAGCTACGGAACGCTCTCCGTCGAGATGGGCACGCACCGGCTGGTCCGGATCAGCCCGTTCGACAACCAGGGCCGCCGCCAGACGTCGTTCGCCGAGGTCGAGGTCCTGCCCGTGGTCGAGACCACCGACCACATCGACGTCAACGAGAACGACGTCCGCGTCGACGTGTACCGCTCCTCGGGGCCCGGTGGGCAGTCCGTCAACACCACCGACTCCGCGGTCCGGTTGACGCACATCCCGACCGGCATCGTCGTGACGTGTCAGAACGAGAAGTCGCAGCTGCAGAACAAGGTGTCGGCGATGCGCGTCCTGCAGGCCAAGCTGCTCGAGGTCAAGCGCAAGGAGGAGCGCGCCGAGATGGACGCGCTCAAGGGCGACGGCGGCAGCTCCTGGGGCAACCAGATGCGGTCGTACGTGCTGCACCCGTACCAGATGGTCAAGGATCTGCGCACCGAGTACGAGGTCAACAACCCGTCGGCGGTGCTCGACGGTGACATCGACGGTTTCCTCGAGTCCGGCATCCGGTGGCGGATGCGCGAGAATCAGGCGTCCTGATACCCATGGAATCGGCGGCGGCAGTGTTCGCTCCCACCCAGAACCTCCTCGACTGGCTCTCGTCGACGGGGCTCGCGGTGTCCCTCACCGTCCTCGGAGCGATCCTGATGGCGCGGTTCGTCAATTGGGGCGGCCGCAAGGTCACCGACCGGATCGACAGCAACTACATGCAGGGCGACGCCCTCGTGCGGTCCGAGGCGACCAAGCACCGGCACTCGGTGGCGCAGGTGATCACGTGGGTGATCATCACCATCATCTACGTGATCGCGACGATGAAGGTGCTCGACCAGCTGAGCCTGCCGATCGGCAGCCTGGTGGCCCCGGCCACCGTGCTCGGTGCGGCGCTCGGTTTCGGCGCGCAGCGCGTCGTGCAGGACATTCTCGCCGGCTTCTTCATCATCACCGAACGCCAGTACGGGTTCGGTGACACGGTGCAGCTCGCGGTGACGGGTTCGTCGGAGGACGCCGAGGGGGTGATCGAGGACGTCACGCTCCGGGTCACCCGGATGCGGAACTCGGACGGCGAGGTCATCACCGTGCCCAACGGCCAGATCGTGAAGGCGATCAACCTGTCCAAGGACTGGGCGCGTGCCGTGATCGACGTTCCCGTCCCGGCCACCTCGGACATCAACCGTGTCAACGAGGTGCTCCACCAGGTCGGTGTCGAGGCATTCGCCGATCGTGGACTGAAGAAACTACTGCTCGACGAGCCGACGGTGATGGGAGTGGAGAGTCTGACGGTCGACGAGGTCAGCGTCCGCGTCGTGGCGCGGACCCTGCCGGGTAAGCAGTTCCAGGTCGGTCGCGCACTGCGCGTGCGGATCGCCACCGCGATGCGGCGGCAGGGGATCACCGTCGAACCGGACCTCCAGACGGTCCGGGCAGCGGAGGGCGAGGGATGACCGACGAACCCCGGCGCGGGCTGGACCGGATTCTGAACTCCTCGTTCCTTCCCGCCAGGATCCTCGGCGGCCGGGTGCGGACGTCCACACTGGTGCTGTGCATCCTGTGGGTGGTGCTGTACTCGCTGTACACGTACCTCAATCCCGCCGAAGAGGTGGTTCAGGGGCCGGTCGCTCCGGCTGTCGTCCCCACCCGGGAGGCGCCGCTCCAGGAGACCACCCCGCCGACGTCGGAGGTCGAGACGACGATCGAGTCGACGACGGAGACGGCCACGACCACCGAGACGACACCCGAGCCGACGCCGGAGCAGACCGCGCCCACCGGGACCAGCCAGGTGACGTCCACGCCGACGCTGCCGTTCGGGATTCCCAATCCGTTCCCGCCGCCCCCGACGACCACGCCGCCGACCACGTCTTCCGTCCCGACGACGTCGGCGACACCGCAGACCGGGCGATGACGCCCGCGCGTCGCTCCATTTGGTCACTGTTCGATAACGTCTAGACTGGCTCCTCGTGATCAGCGTCGAGAATGTGTCGAAGTCGTACAAGACCTCCACGAGGCCCGCCCTGGACAAGGTGAGCGTCGAGGTGGACAAGGGCGAGTTCGTCTTCCTGATCGGCCCGTCGGGCTCGGGAAAGTCGACGTTCATGCGCCTGCTCCTCAAGGAGGAGTCGCCGACGTCGGGTGACATTCACATCGCCGATTTCCACGTCAACAAGCTGTCCGCCCGGCGCGTGCCGAAGCTGCGGCAGAGTATGGGCGTCGTCTTCCAGGACTTCCGGCTCCTGCAGAAGAAGACAGTGTCCGAGAACGTTGCGTTCGCGCTCGAGGTGATCGGGAAGCCGCGCGCGATGATCTCCCGGACCGTCCCCGAAGTTCTCGAGATGGTCGGGCTGTCCGGAAAGGCCGACCGGCTCCCCACAGAACTGTCCGGTGGTGAGCAGCAGCGTGTCGCCATCGCGCGGGCGTTCGTGAACCGGCCGCTGGTGCTGCTGTGTGACGAGCCCACCGGAAACCTCGACCCGGAGACCAGCCAGGACATCATGCTGCTGCTCGAACGGATCAACCGCACCGGAACGACGGTGGTGATGGCGACCCACGACCACCACATCGTCGACTCGATGCGCCGTCGCGTGGTGGAACTGGACCTCGGCAGAGTGGTGCGCGACGAGGCTCGGGGTGTGTACGGCGTGGGGCGTTAGCCGCCCTCCCTGCACTCCAAGCTTCAGTACTGTCCCCAAGTCTCCTACGAAGGACTCTGATTCCCCGATGCGTGCCAGTTTCATTTTCAGTGAGGTCCTGACCGGACTCCGTCGCAACGTCACCATGACGATCGCGATGATCCTCACCACCGCGATCTCCCTCGGCCTGTTCGGGAGCGGTTTGCTGGTGGTGCAGATGGCCGGCAAGACCCAGCAGATCTTCCTGGATCGCGTCGAGGTGCAGATCTTCCTCACCGACGACATCTCCACGTCGGACCCGGGCTGCGAGGGGGAGATCTGCAAGTCGCTGCGCACGGAACTGGAGGACACGCCGTCGGTGGTGTCGGTGGAGTACCTCAACCGGGACGACGCGGTCAAGGACGCGACGGAACGGGTGTTCAAGGATCAGCCCGAACTCGCCGCGCTCGTCAGCCCCGACAGCTTTCCCGCCTCGTTCAAGGTCAAGCTCAGCGACCCCGAGCGGTTCGGCGTCATCAACGAGAACTTCGGCACCCGGCCGGGCGTCGAGAGCGTGCTCAACCAGCGCGAACTGGTCGAGCGGCTGTTCAGTGTCCTCAACGGGGTGCGCAACGCCGCGTTCGCGATCGCGATCGTGCAGGCGGTGGCCGCAATTCTCCTGATCGCGAACATGGTTCAGATCGCGGCCTTCACCCGCCGCACCGAGGTCGGCATCATGAGGTTGGTCGGCGCCACCCGCTGGTACACGCAGTTGCCGTTCCTGCTCGAGGCGCTGGTCGCCGCGCTGGTCGGTGCCGTCTTGGCCATCGTCGGCCTGTTCACCGCGAAGAACATGTTCATCGACGACGTGCTCTCGGACGTCTACGAGGCCAACATCGTGGCCCGGATCTCCAACAGCGACGTGCTGTTCGTGTCGCCGGTGCTCGTGCTGGTGGGTGTCGGAATGGCGGCGGTCACCGCGTACGTGACCCTGCGCTTGTACGTCCGCGAATAATTCGGTTTGCCCCTTCTCCTATGCTGGAGGGTACGAACTGTTCACCTCGGACATCGCGGACTGAAAGGCCCGGAACGTGAAGGAAAAGGGCCGCAAGGTCATTGCGACCAATCGCAAGGCGCGTCACAACTACACCATTCTCGACGTCTACGAGGCGGGGATCGCCCTCGTCGGTACCGAGGTGAAGAGTCTGCGCGAGGGCAAGGCGTCGCTGGTCGACGCGTTCGCCACCGTCGACGACGGGGAGGTGTGGCTGCGCTCCCTGCACATCCCCGAGTACACGCAGGGCACGTGGACCAACCACTCGCCGCGCCGCACCCGGAAGTTGCTGCTGCACAAGCGGGAGATCGAGCACCTCGTCGGCAAGACCCGCGAGGGCAACCAGACGCTGGTTCCCCTGTCGATGTACTTCTCCGACGGCAAGGTCAAGGTCGAGCTCGCGCTCGCCAAGGGCAAGCAGGACTACGACAAGCGCCAGGACCTGGCCAGACGGACCGCCGAGCGTGAGGTGACCCGCGAACTCGGACGCCGAGTCAAGGGCATGCGCTGACGTCCATCCTGCTCGCGCTCGTGGCCGCGATCGGTTACGGCGTGAGCGATTTCGTCGGGGGCGTCGCGTCCCGCCGGGTCGCGGCGCTGCGCGTCGTCATCGTGTCGTACCCGCTGTCGCTGCTGATCGTGCTGCTGATCGCCCCGTTCGCCGGGGGCACCCTCACCTCGTCCTCGCTCGTGTGGGGGGCGGTGGCGGGAGTGGCAGGCGGCGTGGCGGTCTGGTGGTTCTATCTCGCGCTGGCGTCGGGACCGATGTCGGTGGTGTCGCCGCTGACGGCCGTCCTGGTCGCCGGTATCCCGGTGTTGATCGGGCTCGTGTTCGGTGAACGGCCCGGGCCCGTCGCGTACATCGGAATCATGGTCGCTCTGGTCGCCGTCGTCCTGGTCAGCCGGGAATCGCCGGACGAGACCGCGGGCGAGGTGGCCGGCGGCAGGGTGCTGCGCTTCACCCGCACCGTGGCGCTGCTCACCGTCGGATCCGGCATCGCGTTCGCGCTGTCCTTCGTCTCGCTGCACCAGATCGGCGACGACGGTGGAATGTGGGCCCTCGCGGTGTCCCGCGCCGCGGCGACCGCGGTGGTGTGGCTCGTCGCCCTGGCCGCCGGTCACTTCGTGCCGCCGCACGGTGAGCCGCTCAAGCTCGCCGTGTACGTGAGTTTCCTCGACGTTCTGGCCAACGCGGCCATGATGTACGCGTTCCAGGGTGGGCTGCTGTCGCTCGTCAGCGTGATCGGGTCGCTGTACCCCGCCGCCACCGTGCTGCTGGCGATGGTGATGCTCGGTGAACGGGTGAGCAGAATGCAGCAGGCGGGGATGCTCCTCGCCCTCGCGGCGGTCGGAATGATCGCCGTGGCCAGCTGAAACACCCCCGCCGACACTCCGGACGTAAACCGGGATGAATCCGGGCGGGGTTCGCGTTACACTAGGTGGCCCCGCGAGACTCGTGGGGCACGTACGGGGCTGAACGGTTTCGACTGCGTACGTTGAGGTAGGGGAAGCGTGTCGGTGCAGGCAAGAGACCACCGTAAGCGTCGCTGCAAACATATAAGCGCCGATTCCAATCAGCGCGACTACGCCCTCGCTGCCTAAGTAGCGACTGCGTGTCTGTCAGTCCGGGTTCGCCCTCGGTCCGGGTACTGGCATCAGCTAGAGGGCTTTACCGTTCGACTCGGTCGCGGAGTCGAACGGGACAACCAACAGCGACTGGGATCGTCATCCTGGCTTGTTTGCGAGACTGGGAGATCCAAGTAGAGACATAGCAAACTGCACACGGAGAAGCCCTAGCTTTGCTGCGGAGGACCCGGGTTCAATTCCCGGCAGCTCCACGAAGTCCGGGCCGGACACCATCAGGTGTTCCGGCCCGGATTTTTTTGTGCACACCGGAGTTCGAGCATCCCGGCGGGCCGCCGTGACACGATGTGAGCCGTGTCCCTCACGAAACCGGTGGCCGTGGTCGCGCTGGGCGGTGCGCTCGGCGCTTGTGCGAGATTCCTCCTGTCCGAGCTGTGGCCGGGGATCTGGACCGTCCTCGTGATCAACGTGGTCGGGTCGCTCCTGCTCGGCTGCCTCGCCGAGACGATGGGACCGGACCGGTTGTGGCGGCTGTTCCTGGGAGTCGGGGTCCTCGGCGGATTCACGACGTTCTCGACCTTCGCCGTCGACGCGGTACGGGAGGACGCGGTGACCGCGTCCCTCTACGTGGTGGCCACGCTGGTCCCCGCCCTGCTCGCGGCGCGGCTGGGGATGCTCGTCGGTCACCGCTACCGGCTGGCGCGGCAGGCGGCGACATGACCGTCCTCCTCGTCGCGGTCGGCGGCGCGCTCGGTGCGACGACGCGGTACCTCACCGGCCGGTACGTCGACTCGTACCGCAGTTTCCCGGTGGCCACCTTCCTCGTGAACGTCGCCGGGGGCCTGATCCTCGGACTGCTGTCGGGGGCGTCGATGTCCGCGCAGACGTTCGCGTTGCTGGGCACGGGCTTCTGCGGCGGACTGACCACGTACTCGACGTTCGCGGTGGAATCTGTGGGACTGCTGCGGATCCGGCTGGCGGTCACGTCCGTCGTCTACATGGCCGCGAGTGTCGCGGCCGGTCTTGCCGTCGCCTGGCTGGGTTTCCGATTGACGTCTTGAGGGCAGACTCCGGCGCGAGGGTGCAGGATGGGTTGGAGCCGAGTTCGATCCGAAACGTTTCCAGGAGGTCTCGTGGCGCACGACAGGGCGGGTCAGGTGGCACTGCCGGAGGATCTCGTAGACATCGCGCACCTGGTGACCGCGTACTACAGCGGCGTGCCCGATCCCGAGAACCCGTTGCAGCAGGTGCTGTTCGGGACGTCCGGCCACCGGGGGTCGAGCCTGGACACCGCGTTCAACGAGGCGCACATCCTCGCCACCACCCAGGCCATCGTGGAGTACCGGGCGTCCCAGGGCGTCGACGGACCTCTGTTTCTCGGGCGCGACACCCACGCCCTGTCCGAGCCGGCGTGGACGTCGGCGCTCGAGGTGCTGGCCGCGAACGACGTGACCGTGCTGATCGATTCGCGGGACCGGTACACGCCGACGCCCGCCGTCAGTCACGCGATTCTCCGCTACAACCGCAGTGGCCCGGAGTCCCGGGCCGACGGCATCGTCGTGACGCCGTCGCACAACCCGCCCCGAGACGGTGGCTTCAAGTACAACCCGCCGCACGGCGGCCCCGCGGGCTCCGAGGCGACGACGATCATCGCCGACCGGGCGAACGAGCTGCTCCGCCGGGACCTCTCGGGTGTGCGGCGAGTCCCGGCGGCCCGGGCGATGGCGCGGGCCGAGCGGTACGACTTCCTCCGCTTCTACATCGACGACCTGCCGAGCGTTCTCGAT
>JBCEBZ010000014.1:0-7842 GCA_039206675.1 Rhodococcus sp. (in: high G+C Gram-positive bacteria)
CTGGTCGCGGCCGGGCTGCACCCGTCGCCCGTGCCCTACGCCGACGTCGTGTCCAGCACCGTCCACAAGACGCTCGGCGGACCCCGCTCCGGTCTGATCCTCGCCAAGCAGGAGTGGGCGAAGAAGCTCAACTCCGCCGTGTTCCCCGGCCAGCAGGGCGGGCCGCTGATGCACGCCATCGCCGCGAAGGCCGTCTCCCTGAAGATCGCAGGCACCGACGAGTTCAAGGACCGTCAGCAGCGCACCCTCACCGGTGCGAAGATCCTCGCCGAGCGCCTGACCGGCTCGGATGTCGTGGACAAGGGCGTCAGCGTCCTCACCGGCGGCACCGACGTGCACCTCGTGCTCGTCGACCTGCGCAACTCCCAGCTCGACGGTCAGCAGGGTGAGGACCTCCTCCACGAGGTCGGCATCACCGTCAACCGCAACGCCGTGCCGTTCGACCCGCGCCCGCCGATGGTCACGTCCGGCCTCCGGATCGGCACCGCCGCGCTCGCGTCCCGCGGATTCGGCGACGAGCAGTTCACCGAGGTCGCCGACATCATCGGCACCGCGCTCGCCGGCGCGTCCGACGTCGAGACGCTCAAGGCCCGCGTGTCGAAGCTCGCCGCCGACTTCCCGCTGTACGACGGTCTCGAGGACTGGCGCCTGATCTAGGCGGCTCCGCCGCCCGTGCGTGGTTGGCGAGTGCAGAGACTCGTTAACCACGCACGGGCGCGAAGCGCCTGCTCCGCGTAACGCGATGTTCACCGACACGCCCGCCGCTCGGTCAGCCGATCGGCGTGTTCGGCTGTACCGTCGGGGGTAACAGGCAGCGGGGAAGTTGCTTGTACGGGAGGTCCTGATCGTGGCTGACACACTCAGTGCGAGGGGGCCGGCGCCCGGCCCTCGTGTGGTGACACACCAGGGACGGACCGGTCCAGCGAACCGAGTTTGCGCGGGTGCCGCGCAGACCTAGGAGCCAACGTGACTGCTTCACGCTCCGTCTCAGCCCGCGCCGGACAGTCGTCCGTCGCCCCCAGGAAATCCTCGGATTCTGCAGTGCGTACGTTCGTGCTCGACACCTCCGTACTGCTGTCCGACCCCTGGGCCGTCACCAGGTTCGCCGAGCACCGCGTGGTGCTTCCCCTCGTCGTGATCAGCGAGCTCGAAGGGAAGCGGCATCACCACGAGTTGGGATGGTTCGCAAGAGAATCGCTGCGCATGCTCGACGACCTTCGTCTCGAGTACGGTCGACTCGACCAGCCCGTGCCGATCGGCACGGACGGCGGCACCCTGCAGGTCGAGCTCAATCACACCGATCCGTCGGTTCTGCCGGTCGGATTCCGTACGGACAGCAACGATTCGAGGATCCTGGCCTGCGCGTTGAATCTCGAGGCCGAGGGTGGCGACGTCGTCCTGGTCAGCAAGGACATCCCGCTGCGGGTGAAGGCCGGTGCGGTGGGCCTGCCCGCCGACGAGTACCACGCCCACGACGTCGTTCCGTCGGGTTGGACCGGCATGACCGAGTTGGACGTGGCGTCGTCGTCGATCGACGAGCTGTTCTCCGACGGCGTCGTCGACCTGGAGGAGGCCCGGGAACTTCCGTGCCACACGGGTATTCGGCTGCTGGGTGGTTCGTCGAGTGCGCTGGGCCGCGTGAACGCCGACAAGCGGGTGCAGCTGGTGCGGGGGGAGCGGGAGGCGTTCGGCCTGCACGGACGTTCGGCCGAGCAGCGGATCGCCCTCGACCTCCTGCTGGACGACAGTGTGGGCATCGTGTCGCTGGGCGGCAAGGCGGGCACCGGCAAGTCGGCGCTGGCGTTGACGGCGGGGCTGGAGGCGGTGCTGGAGCGTCGCACTCAGCGGAAAGTCGTTGTCTTCCGGCCGCTCTACGCGGTGGGCGGCCAGGAACTCGGCTATCTGCCGGGCAGTGAGAGCGAGAAGATGGGTCCGTGGGCCCAGGCGGTCTTCGACACTCTCGACGGACTGGCCAGCACCGAGGTGATGGACGAGGTGATCAGCCGCGGCATGCTGGAAGTGCTGCCGCTCACGCATATTCGCGGACGGTCACTGCACGATTCGTTCGTGATCGTGGACGAGGCGCAGTCGCTGGAACGCAACGTGCTGCTCACGGTGCTGTCCCGGCTGGGCAGCGGGTCCCGGGTGGTCCTCACGCACGACGTCGCGCAGCGCGACAACCTGAGGGTCGGACGTCACGACGGCGTGGCCGCGGTGATCGAAAAGCTCAAGGGGCACCCGCTGTTCGCGCACATCACGTTGACGCGCAGTGAGCGTTCGCCGATCGCGGCCCTGGTGACGGAGATGCTGGAGGAGTTCGGGCCGACGCCGTAGGCGCCTGCCCCGCAGCGTGATCCGCCCGATGTCACCCCGGTCCGATCGGGCCGAGATGACATCGGGCGGACACGTCAGAACGCGCGCACAATCCCTTTGAGGGTGCCCCACAGGACATCCCGGTTGCTGAAGTAGTCGCGCCAGACGGCGATCTTGCCGTCCCTCATCTCGAACGTGCCGCACACCCAGAATTCGCTGCGCAGCCGCTTGTAGATCAGGACGTCGGTGCGTTCGGTCAGGACGGCCGTTCCGTCGCTAGCGATGTGGTGCAGGCGCACGTCGAATCCGAAACCGGGACGGCTCATTCCGCGGAAGATCCGCGTGACGGCGCCGATGCCGCGGATCTTCGGCAGCGACACGTTGTGCCACACGATGTCGTCGTGGAGGTACTGCTGCGCGGTGTCCGGGTCGCCGGCGACGAGGGCGTCCAGGAATGCCCGGACCACCTGGACGTCCGCCGTGTCCGTGCGATCGGTTCCCGTCGGTGCATGCGAGTTCGTGCTCATGATCTTCTCCCCGTCGGTTGTGTCGGCTCAGCGGACGAACGTCCCCCGGCCTTCCTTGTCGTAGTACTCGAGTGTCACGTCGTTGCCGGCGAACGTGGCCTTGGAGATCGTTCCGGGCGGGGCGTTCTCCCCGCTCAGCGCGAAGGTGAAGGTGTCACCGTCCCAATGGGTCAGGGGGTAGGTCTGCCCGGCGGGCCCGAGCCCGAGCGACAGCGCGCCGTTGCTCTCGGTGACGACGGCGGGGCCCCAGTACGCGTTGTTGTACGTGCCCGCGTAGGTCGGCAGCGGCTGCGCTGGTGCGGCGTTCGCGGGGGCCGTCTGGCCGACGAGGCTGCCCTCGGGCTCGGACATCGGCGAGATGGCCTGCCGGTACAGCGATCTCCAGTCCTCGCGGATCTCCCCGAACTGGACGAGGTCGGCGAACTCGGCGGTGAGGGCTTCGGGGATTCCGACGGGCGACCCGTTGGTGAGGGCGACGATCGCGACGTCGGCGGACGGTATCGCGACGAAATTCGTCGCCACCCCGAGCTGGAACCCGCCGGAGTGGCTGAGGGAGACCCGGCCCGCCGACGTGGTCGAGACGTTGAACCCGTAACCGTACGATCCCGGACGGCTGTCCATCGAACGCGGTGGGCTGGACACCATCTGCGGACTGACCGCCGGAAGCAGCGCCTCGGGGGAGACGATCTCCTTGCCCTCGAACGTTCCGTCGGCCAGCAGCATCGCCAGCCATTTGCCCATGTCGTTGACGGACGAGCTCACCCCGCCTGCGGGGGACTGCGCGTCGGGGTTGCGTGTCGCATCGGCGACGTACTTGCCGTCGACGAGTTGGTGCGCGACGGCGCGGTCGCTGCGGGCCTCGTAGTCGGCGAACCGCGAGCTCGTGGAGGCCATCCCCAGCGGCCCGTAGATCGCCTGCTCGGACAGCGTCGCCCAATCCGTCCCCGATGCCGCCGCGACGGCCTCGGCCGCCGCGGTGAGACCGAAGTTGGTGTAGTCGTAGGTGATCCGGAACGGGCTCAGCGGTTCGAGCCGGAGTTTGTCGAGCACCTGCTGCTGGTCGTAGCCCAGGTCTTCGAGGTGGTCGCCGGCGTGATCGGGCAACCCCGACCGGTGCGAGTACAGATCGCCCACCGTGACGTGCTCGGTGACCCACGGGTCGGCGAGGGCGAAACCGGGCAGCTTCGACACCACGGGGGTGTCCCAGCCGACGACGCCGGCATCGACCTGACGGGCCACCACCGTCGACCCCACCGGCTTCGACATCGACGCCAGCTGGAACACGGTGTCGGCGTCCACCTTCTGATCGGTGCCCGCCTCGCGCACCCCGAATCCCTTCGCGTAGACGGTCTGCCCGCCGTGGACGACGGCGACCGCCATGCCCGGCAGTCCGGAGCTGTCCATCGACTCGTTCGCCAGTTCGTCGAGGCGGCCCACGGCGTCGTCGATGCGGCCGTCGGGGATGTCGACACCCGAGACGGCGGCCGGGTTGGGCGGGCCGGAGGACTCCGAGGTGGGGTTCGCGCCGGACGCGTCGGAGGAGCCCGCGTCGTCCGCGTCGGAGCCGCACCCGGTCACGAGTGACCCGCCGAGGGCGAGGGCCGCGAGAAGTATCGTCAGGTTCCGAAGTCTGCGCATTGGTGATCCTCTGCTCGGGCCCGGGGCAGCCGTGAACTGTCAGCCTAGCGATTGCAGGCCCATGACCTGGCTGTTTTCGTCACAACACCGGCGTTGTTCACGTCGAATCCACCGGTGGTCGACCCGGCTCCGGGGCGCGGACGCTACGGTGTGCGGATGCCGATTGAAAAAAACGACTCGCAGCTGCTCAGTGAGCTGGCCCCGGTGGTGGACGAGAACCTCACACGTCACATCGCCGAGGCGGATGGCTGGCAGCCGCACGATCTGGTTCCCTGGGACCAGGGCAAGAACTTCGCGTTCATGGGTGGAACCGATTGGTCGGCAGATCAGTCGACCCTGAGCGACGTCGAGGCGCTCGCGCTGACGGTCGGCGTGCTGGTGGCCGACAACGTGCCCGCCTACCACCGTGAGATCGCCAAGCACCTCGCCCTGGTGGGCCCGTGGTGGCGCTGGGTCGGCCGCTGGACCGCGGAGGAGAACCGGCACTCCATCGTGCTCCGCAACTACCTGATGGTGACGCGTGCCGTCGATCCCGTCGCACTCGAGCGCGCCCGGATGGACGAGATGGTCCGCGGTTACGCGATGCCGCCGATGCATCTGATCGAGATGCTCGCGAACTCCGCGTTCGAGGAGAAGGCCGCGGCGGTGCGTCATCACAACACGGCAGCACTCGGCGAGGACCCGCTGGTGGCCGTGATCGCCGAGCGGCTGGCCTCGGACGACGAACTGCAGTCGCTGTTCTACCGGAACCTCGTCGAGGCCGCGTTCGAGCTGGTGCCCGACCAGACGATGCGCGCCATCGCCTCGCGGATCGCCGCGTTCGACGTGCCGAGCGTGGCACTGCCCGGCGGAACCGACAGCACCGCGGTGCTCGCCGAGGCCGGCATCTACGACCCCGCCCAGCAGGGGGAGAAGGTGTTCGCCCCGCTGCTCCGCTCGTGGAACATCGCCGGACGCACCGACCTCGGCGCCGAGGGCGAGAAGGCCCGCGACGAACTGTCCGCGCTGCTGTAGGACTTCGACGCGAGAGGGCCCGCACTCGAACCGAGTGCGGGCCCTCTCGCGTCGGCAGGGTCAGTCCTTCACCTTCGCCATCGCCAGCACATCGAGACGCTTGTCGAGTTCTTCCTCAGTCAGCTTGTCGCCGATCAGACCACGGTCGACGACGGTCTCGCGGATGGTCTTCTTCTCCTTCAGCGCCTGCTTGGCGACGGCCGCGGCCTCCTCGTACCCGATCGCGGAGTTCAGCGGCGTCACGATGGACGGCGACGACTCCGCGAGGGTCTTGAGGTGCTCGGTGTTCGCGACGAGCCCCACGACGCACCGGTCCGCGAACAGCCGTGTCACGTTGGCCAGCAACGTCAGCGATTCGAGCAGGTTCCGCGCCATCATCGGGATGTACACGTTGAGTTCGAAGGCGCCCGCGGCCCCGCCCCAGGCGACCGCGGCGTCGTTGCCGACCACCTGTGCGGCGACCTGGGTGGCGGCCTCCGGGAGCACCGGGTTGACCTTGCCGGGCATGATCGAACTGCCCGGCTGCAGGTCGGGGAGACGGATCTCGCCGAGACCGGTGAGCGGACCGGACCCCATCCAGCGGATGTCGTTGGCGATCTTGGTCAGGGACACCGCGATCGTGCGCAGTGCGCCGGACGCCTCCACCAGACCGTCACGCGCGGCCTGCGCCTCGAAGCTGTTCTTTGCCGGGGTCAGGGCGTCGATGCCCGTCGCCGTGACCAGTTCGGCCACGACCTTCGGGCCGAATCCGTCGGGGGCGTTGAGCCCCGTCCCGACCGCGGTGCCGCCGATGGGCAGCTCACCGAGCCGGGGAAGGCAGGCCACCACCCGCTCCATCCCCGCCTCCATCTGACGGGCGTACCCGCCGAACTCCTGACCGAGGGTCACCGGGACGGCGTCCATGAGGTGCGTGCGGCCCGACTTCACGACGGTCTTCCACTCGGTGGACTTGTCGAGCAGGGCCAGACGCAGGTGGTCGAGGGCGGGGAGCAGGTCCTTCACCGCCGACTCGGTGGCCGCGACGTGCATCGCGGTGGGGAAGGTGTCGTTGGACGACTGCGACATGTTGACGTCGTCGTTGGGGTGGACGACCACACCGTTCGCCGCGGCGATCGACGCGATCACCTCGTTGGCGTTCATGTTGGAACTGGTGCCCGAACCGGTCTGGAAGACGTCGATGGGGAACTGGTCGTCGTGCTTGCCCTCGGCGATCTCGCCCGCCGCGGCGATGATGGCGTCCGCCTTCTCGGCGTCGAGGAGGCCGAGATCCTTGTTGACCTGCGCACAGGCCGCCTTCAGCAGACCCATCGCGCGGATCTGGGTGCGTTCGAGGCCTCGACCGCTGATCGGGAAGTTCTCGACGGCGCGCTGAGTTTGCGCGCGCCACAGGGCATCCACGGGCACCCGCACCTCGCCCATGGTGTCGTGTTCGATCCGGTACTGCTGCTCGTTGCTCTCGGTCATGGGTCAAACATGCCACTTTCGAGCGCGTCGTGGGGGTGCTCCCTGTGCGCCTTTCCGGTTGCTGCAGCTACCGGAAAGGCGCACGGGCGCGGAGCGCCTAGAACGTCGGCGGGATGGCGCCGTCCTCGCCCGTGAAGTCCACGGACGAGTATTCGCGGAGCTTCTCCAGACGGTGGTACGCGTCGATCATGCGGACGGTGCCCGACTTCGACCGCATCACGATCGACTGCGTCGAGGCGCCGCCGCCGTAGTAGCGGACACCGCGGAGCAGGTCGCCGTCCGTGACGCCGGTGGCGCAGAAGAAGACGTTCTCACCGGACACGAGATCTTCGGTGGTCAGCACGCGGTCCAGGTCGTGGCCTGCGTCGATGGCCTTCTGCCGCTCGGCGTCGTCGGTCGGGGCCAGCCGGCCCTGCAGCGAACCACCCATACAGCGCATGGCGGCGGCGGCGATGATGCCCTCGGGCGTGCCACCGGTGCCGAGCAGGATGTCGGTGCCCGACTCCGGACGCGCGGCGGCGATCGCACCCGCGACGTCACCGTCGGAGATGAGGCGGATCCGCGCTCCGGTGTCCCGGACCTCTTCGATCAGCCGGGCGTGCCGGGGACGGTCGAGGATGCAGACCGTGACGTCGGAGGGCGACGCCTTGCGGACCTTCGCGACCCGCTTGATGTTCTCGGCGACGGGGGCTGTGATGTCGATGACATCGGCCGCGTCCGGTCCGACGGCGATCTTCTCCATGTAGAACACCGCGGACGGGTCGAACATCGCGCCGCGCTCGGCGACCGCGAGAACGGAGATGGCGTTCGGCATGCCCTTCGACATCAGGGTGGTGCCGTCCACCGGGTCGACGGCGAAGTCGCAGTCCGGTCCGTCGCCGTTGCC
>JBCEBZ010000015.1:0-29302 GCA_039206675.1 Rhodococcus sp. (in: high G+C Gram-positive bacteria)
CGCCGGTGCGTTCCTGCAGTTCGAGGAGCAGGTCGAGGATGCTCGCCTGCACGGTCACGTCGAGGGCGCTGGTGGGTTCGTCGGCGACGATCAGTTCCGGGCTCGACGCGAGCGAGCAGGCGATCAGCACGCGCTGCAGCATCCCGCCGGACAGTTGGTGCGGGTACTTCCCGAGTTGTCCCGCCGGATTCTGGATCCGCACCTGCTCGAGGAGTTCCACGGCTCGCGCGGTCTCCTTCGCCCTGCCGGTGACGCCGCTGTGGCGGACGGCCTCCCGCAACTGGGATCCGATGGTGTGCACCGGGCTCAACGCGGTCATCGGGTCCTGCGGGACCAGGGCGATGTGCCGTCCCCGGACCTTGGCGAGGGCCTTCGGCTTCCCGAGGAGGTCGGTGTCCTTGAACCGCACCGCGCCCGAGAGGACGGCGAGGTCGTCGGGGAGCAGCCCGAGAATGCCCATCGCGGTGGTCGATTTGCCCGAGCCCGATTCGCCGATGATCGTCACCGTTTCGCCGGCGTCGATGGAGAAGGACACGCCGTCGACGGCGCGGATGACGCCCCGCGCGGTGATGAGTTCGATCTGCAGTTCGTCGACTCTGAGGAGGTTGTCCATGTCAGGCACGTCCCTTCCGCGTCCGAAGTTTGTGCAGCACACCCGGTTGCAGTCGCACCGACTTCGGCCGGTCGCGGAGCCCGTCTCCGAGCAGGTTCACCCCGATCACGAGGAGCACGATGACGAGACCGGGCAGGGTGACGAGCCACCAGGAGGTGGTGATGTAATCCTGGCCGTCGGAGATGATCCGGCCCCAGGTGGCGAACGGACGTTGCGGCCCGGCACCGAGATAGCTCAGCGCGCTCTCGAGAAGAACGGCCTGGGCGAGCAGCAGCAGCACGACGAGCGAGGCCTGCTTGATGACGTTGGGAACGACGTGGCGCAACAGGATGGCCGTGCGGCCGAGCCCGAGCACCCGCGACGCCGCGACATACGGTTTCTCGCGTTCGACGAGGACGAGTGAGCGGGTCAGCCGGGCGATCTCCGGCCACTGCGCGATCGCGATGACGAACGTGATCACCGGGATCGACGGGCCGAACAGGGCCACGACGAGCAGCAGCATCATGAGCAGCGGCAGCGACAGCTGGGCCTCGAGGAGCCGGCTCACGACGGTGTCGGTCCAGCCGCCGAGATAGCCGGCGAGCGCACCGAAGCACAGGCCGATCAGCCCGGACACGACGACCGCGAGGATGCCGATCGTCAGCGACACCTGGCCGCCGTAGAGGACGCGGGAGAGGAGGTCGCGGCCGAGTTGGTCGGTGCCGAAGAGGTGACCGTCCGTCAGCGGCGGAAGGCGGCGCTGGGAGAGATCGGTGGCGTCCGGCGACGGAAGCGGAAGCACTTGCGCCAGTGCGACGGGCGCGATGACGGCGAGGGCGCAGATACTGCCCACCCAGATCTTCACGCGGCTGTCGCGGGCCCGGCGGGTGGCGCCGGCCCGGGCGATGTCCCGGGCGGTGACGGCGCTCGGCCGCGCCTGTGCCGGGGGATCGATGACGGTGGTCATTTGTTCGTTCCCTTTCCGAGTCGGACGCGCGGGTCGAGCAGCGGATAGCAGAGGTCGACGACGAGCTGGACGAGGACGGCGAGCACCGCGGTCACGAGAACGGTGGCCTGGATGAGCGGGTAGTCCCTCGTCTCGAGCGCCCGCACCACCAGCGATCCGACGCCCGGCCACGCGAAGACGACCTCGACCACGACGACACCGTTGAGCATGGACGCGAACCTCGTGCCCAGCGCGGTCAGCACCGGGATCGCCGAGTTCCGCAGGGCATACCGCCAGATGAGTTCGCGCTCCGAGACGCCCCGCGAGCGGGCCACGGTCATATACGGCGAGGAGAACGCGCCGACCATCTCGCGGCGCACCATGCGGGAGATGAGGGCGATCTGCAGCACGGCCACGGTCACCGTCGGCAGCACCAGGCTCGACCAGGTCGTGAAGCCGGCGGCGGGAAACACCGGGATCAGGACGGCGAACAGGGTGATGAGCATGAGGCCGGTCCAGAAGTCGGGCATGGACTGACCGGCGATCGTGACGACGTTGGCACCGAGCTCGCGCCTCGTGTCGGCGCGGCGGGCCATCCACACGCCGAGCGGAATGGACACCAGGGTGGTGAGCACGATCGCCGAGACGGCGAGGGTGATCGTGTAGGGGAGCCGGGCGAGGACGACGTCGAAGGCGGGCGCCTGGAACGAGTACGACGTCCCGAGATCGAGGTGGAGCAGGCCGCGCAGATACAGCAGGTACTGGGTGAACACGGACTGGTCGAGGCCCATGTCCGCCCGGATGCGGGCGAGATCCTCGGTGGTGGCCAGTGGCCCCGCCATCGAGTAGGCGGGGTCGCCGGGAGCCATCCGGATGAGGACGAACACGGTGGTCAGGGTCAGGAAGACGGCCAGTGCGCTCTGTCCGAGGCGTTTTGCGACGTAGCGGGGCATGGCCGCCGTCAGCACCCTCGGGACAGGGGAGGTCCGGCGGGGCGCCGAGGAGGCCGAGCCCGGGGGCTGGGCTGCAAATGCCGTGTCGGCGGCGTGCTGCGTCATGAGGTCACCGGCCGTTCGGTGTCTGCGTGAGGGGTCATCGTCGACCTTTCGATAACGCCGGCGATGGGAGGTGTCGACACCGCGGCGTGTCGGGTACAGCAGCTTCGTTTGTAACTCAGCTCACAATCGCACTAATGCGCGTTGTGCGCAAGTCTCGACCCCATCTTGCGCATCTCAAGCAACTCTGAGTAGAGTTCGGATGTGCCGGCGATCACATCGCGTGCTGGGCAACCATCTCGCGCCGTACCGGATCGCCGCGCCCCACACCCTGAGTCCCGAGAGGTCGACGATGACCAATTCTCTTTTCGAACAGCGTTTTTCGAGGAGAACGCTGCTCCGGTCGGGTCTGCTCCTCGGTGCCGGCCTCACGCTCGGATCCGCCGCTGGATGCGCGACCCCGACCGGAACGCCCGGACCGAGGACCGTGAGCCTGGCCCTGAACCGATCGCTCGTGAGCCTCGACAACAAGCTGAACCAGTTCGACGCCGCACTCACCGTGCAGCGCGGCGTGCGGCAGGCCCTCACGGAGATCGACCGGAACCTGCGGCCCCAGCTGGTCCTGGCCGATCGGTTCGAGCTCGTCTCACCCACCCAGTGGTTCGTGCACCTGCGGCCCGGAATCCGCTATTCGGACGGCAGCCCCGTCCAGGTCCGCGACGTCGCGACCGCCCTGCAGATGTACAGCCAGGTCGACGGGTCGTTCGTCGGCGGCTTCTTCCCCGAGTGGCCCACGGTCGACCAGATCGACGACACCAGCTTCACGCTGAACACCGAGCGTCCCGTCCCGGTGCTCGACTACCTCATGTCGAACATCCTCGTCACCCCGGCGGCCGCGAACGTCCCCGAAGAGCTGCAGTCCGGTGTCGGGACCGGACCGTACGTCGTGACGGAAAGCGACCGCGGCACCGGAAACTACACCCTGGTGCGCAACGACAACTACTGGGGAACGCCGGCGCAGATCGAATCGGTGCGCGTCCGCTTCGTCCCCGACGAGTCGAACCGGGTGGTGACGTTGCGCAGCGGCGAGGTCGACGTCATCGACTCCATCACCCCGGACGCGGCCGATCAGCTCGCCGGACTGTCGGGCGTCTCGATCGACCGGATCGACGGAGTGCGGCTGAATCAACTGTTCTTCAACTTCCGGAAACCGCAGGGGCACCCGCTGGCCGATGCGCGGGTGCGCCGGGCCCTGACCTACGCCATCGACGGACACGCCCTCGCCGACCAGGTTCTCCAGGGCTCCGCCACCCCCTCGCGCGGGGTCATCCCCCTCACCCTCGACGGCGCCGTCGAGACCGGCGAGTACACCTACGACCCGGCCCGGGCCCGCGGTGAACTCGACGCGCTCGGCGTCCGCGACCTCGAGCTGAAGATCATCTGGGAGACCGGCGAATTCGCCGCCGACACCGACATCATGGAGTCGACGCTGCAGATGCTGTCCGCGGTCGGTGTGCGCACCACCCTGCAGCAGTTCGAACCCGGCGGCGACATCTCGCAGTGGCGTCAGGGCAAGGCCGGCGACTGGGACGTGCTGGGCAACGGCTTCCCGAGCCCGACGGGCCTGGCCCTCACCATCATGCAGGGCATGTACGCGGGCACCGCGGAGAAGGAAGCGACCCGGGACACCTACCACGGGTACATCTTTCCCGAGATCACCCGAATCATCACCCAGGCCTCCGAGGAGGCCGACGCCGCCCGGCGGGCCGAACTCCTCGCCGACGCGCAACGGCAGATCTGGGACACGTGCCCGTGCCTGTGGTCGTTCGTCCCGAAAGCCGTTCTCGCGCGGCGCAGCCGGATCGACGGCGTCGCGCTGCGCCCCACCAACTCCTACGACCTGAGCGTCGCGGCCCTGCACGCCTGACAACTCGCCCCGCCCATTCGACGCACTGGAGACGCTGATGACCACACCGAGTCCCGCAACCGACACCCGATCCGCCGACGGCGTCGTTCGTCCCGCCGCCGAGAACGGCCGCCGCGACGCTCTGCTCCCGGCGCCGCAGGTGCAGAATCACGCGGCCAATCTCACGGTCCTGCCGGACGGATCCCTCGCCTGCGTGTGGTTCGCCGGCACCCAGGAGGGTGTGCCCGACATCAGCGTCTGGTTCTCCCGGCTTGCGCAGGGTGCGGACACCTGGTCGGAACCCGTGCAGCTGTCCCACGATTCGACGAGGTCGGAGCAGAATCCCGTTCTCCACGTAGCGAAGTCGGGGGCGGTGTGGTTGCTGTGGACGTCGCAGCACGCCGGCAACCAGGACACGGCGCGGGTGATGCGGCGCATCTCCGCCGACGGCGGCCGGACGTGGGGCGAGGCGCACACGCTGCTGCCGGAGACCGACGCCGGGGGTGTGTTCGTGCGACAGCCGGTGGTCGCGCTCCCCACCGGGCGGCTGCTGCTCCCGGTGTTCCACTGCGTCCGCATCGAGGGCCGCAAGTGGGTGGGCGACCGCGACTACAGCAGCGTGATGATCTCCGACGACGACGGCGGCTCCTGGCGGGAGGTGGTGGTGCCGGGCAGCGTCGGCTGCGTGCACATGAACATCGGACGCCTCGCCGACGGCACGCTCGTGGCCCTGTATCGCAGCCGCTGGGCGGACTCGATCTACCGCAGCACCTCCACCGACGACGGCGACACCTGGACCGAGCCGGTGGCCACCGAACTGCCCAACAACAACTCGTCCGTCCAGTTCGTCGTCCTGCCCGAAGACCGGCTCGCCCTGGTGTTCAACGAGTCCAGCGCCGCCGACGCCACCGCGCGGCGGACGTCCCTCTACGACGAGATCGACGACGACGGACTCGCCGACGAGGTACCGGCCGCGTCGGACGCGGAACCGCAGCCCCTCGACGACGGCGACTCCCGCAGCGCGTTCTGGGGTGCGCCCCGCGCGCCGATGACGCTGGCGATCTCCGAGGACGGCGGCCGCACGTGGCCGCTTCGCCGGGACCTCGAGACCGGGGACGGCTACTGCCTGTCCAACAACTCCCGCGACGGCCTGAACCGCGAGTACTCGTACCCCAGCATCACCACCGGGAACGACGGCCGCCTGCACGTGGCGTTCACCCGGTTCCGTCAGGCGATCGAATACGTCGAACTCGAGGCCGGCTGGATCGCCGACGGGAGCCGGTCGTGACGCCGGGCGGACCGAAGCGGGCGCTCGTGACCGGGGTCAGCTCCGGCATCGGCGCCGCCGCCGCGCGCAGACTCCTGGACGACGGATGGTCGGTCACCGGTTTCAGCCGCCGCGACCCCGGCGTCGAACACGACCGATTCGAGTGGGTGGCCGTCGACCTCGGCGACCTCGACGCGCTGGCCGAGCAGGCAGCGGCGGTCGGTGCGGTGGACGCCGTCGTCCATGCCGCCGGTCTGCAGTCTTCCGCGCCCCTGGGAAAACTGCGGGTGGAGGACGGCCTGGACATGTGGCGAATCCATGTCGCCGCCGCCGAGGTTCTCGTCAACGCGCTCGCGCCGTCGATCCGCGACGGCGGCCGGGTGGTCCTGGTCGGGAGCCGCACGATGTCGGGAGTGGCGGGCAAGAGTCAGTACGCCGCCACCAAGTCGGCCCTCGTGGGGATGTCCCGGTCCTGGGCGGCCGAGTTGGTGGACCGCGCGATCACGGTCAACGTGGTCGCGCCGGGCCCGACGGACACTCCGATGCTGAACGATCCGGCCCGCACGTCGACCCCGCCGAAGCTGCCGCCGCTCGGCCGCTTCATCGCGCCGGACGAGGTGGCGGGACTGATCGGCTTCCTCCTCGGACCGCACGGCGGGAGCATCACGGGCCAGGCGATCGTGCAGTGCGCGGGGGCTTCGCTGTGAACGCGCTGCGCGTAACGCGCAATTCTGTTAGCATCATATGCACGAAACACGCACATAATCGGGCAAAGGCGGCACGATGAGACCGAAATCGATCGGATCCGATCCGACCGTCGCGGTCCTCGCCGACGACCTGTCCGGCGCGGCCGAAGTGGCGAGTGCGTTCCTCGACCGGGGCGCGGTCTCGCTGCTGCTCGGCGCCTGCGAGGCGCACGAACCCGGCGGGGTTGTCGTCGCGGATCTCGACACGCGGTCGATGACCGCGGCGGAGGCGGCCCGGACGATGCGGGACGCGCTCGCCGGCATTCCCGCCGGCACGCTCGTGGTGAAGAAGATCGACTCACTCCTGCGTGGGAACATCGCCGCCGAGGTGAGCGTTCTCGCCGCCGACGGTCCGGTGGTCTTCGCGGCGGGCCTGCCCGCGGTCGACCGGACGGTGCGCGGCGGTGTCGTGCATCTCGGTTCGACTCCGCTCCACGCCGCCGGCGTCTGGTCGGCCGAAGCCACGTCGCCCCCGGAGTCGATCGCGGCACTCTTCCCTGGCCGACCCACCCGGAACGTGCCCCGCGGTGCCGGTGTCGCCGAGGCACTGGCCCGTGCGGCGTCGGACGGCGCCCTCGCGATCTGTGACGTCGAGACCGATGCCGACCTCGACTCGATCGTCCTGGCCTGCCGCGCGATCCCCGGAGTGCGACTGGTCGGGACGTCCGCTCTCGCCGCCGCCGTGGCACGCACGCTGCCCCGCCGCGACGTTCCCGCCCCCGCGACCACCCTCCCGGAATCCGTGCTGACCGTCGTCGGGACGGCGGAACCCGTTGCCGTACATCAGGTGGCGTCGCTCGTCGCCGCCGGGGCCCGGCACGTTCCCGTCGACGCCCGGAAGCTCCTGCTCGGCGCCGTCGACACCGGGCCCCTGCGCCGCGCGCTCGACACCGGGTCCGCCGTCGTGACGGTCACCGGGGACGTGGACCCGTCCAACGCCCGGACGTTGTCGGCCGCGCTCGGCCGACTCGTCGCCGCCCTGCAGACCGACCGCCGATCCGATCTCGTGCTCACCGGCGGAGAGACGGCGCGGGCCGTCGTCGACGCCCTGGGGATCACGTCCCTTCATCCGGTCCACGAAGTCCACCACGGCGCCGTCGCCTCCGTGGCGTCCGACGGACGGCGGGTCGTCACCAGACCCGGCAGCTTCGGCGACGCCACCAGCCTCTCCGCGATCGCGGCCTACCTGCGCGGCGATCAGCCGCCCACCCACACCCCCACACAGCGAGGACCTCACATGAGCGCGTCAATCGATACCGCGAACCTGCCCGCCGTCGCCGTCACCATGGGCGACGGTGCCGGAATCGGCCCCGAGGTGATCGTCCCCGCACTGCTGGACGACGCCACCCGGTCGTGGTGCAACCCCGTCGTCATCGGCGACGCCAAGCGGTTGCGTCTCGCGGCGAACGTCCTCGGCATCGACGCCGACATCGTGACCGTCGAGTCGATCGCCGACGCCCAGTCGGTGCCCGGACGCGTCAACGTGATCGATCTCGACCTCCTGCCCGACGACCTGCCGTGGGGCGAACTGTCCCCGGTCGCCGGGCACGCCGCGTACGAGTACATCCGCGTCGCCAGTGAACTGGCCGTGCGTGGAGAGGTCCAGGCCATCTGCACCGCGCCGCTCAACAAGGAGGCGCTGCACGCCGCCGGCCACATCTTCCCGGGGCACACCGAACTCCTCGCCCACCTCACCGGCACCGAGGAGGTGTCGATGATGCTGTCGACGCCGAAACTCAAGGTGATCCACGTGACCACCCACATCGGTCTGCTCGACGCCGTCGCCAAGATCGAACCCGGACTGGTCGAGCGGACCATCCGGCGGGGACACGAGGCACTGGTGCGCTCCGGGATCGCGGACCCGAAGATCGGGGTGTGCGGCATCAACCCGCACGCCGGTGAGCACGGGCTGTTCGGCTACGGCGAGGAAGAGCAGAAGATCATCCCCGCGGTCGAGGTGCTGAAGGCCGACGGCATCGACGTCCACGGTCCGCTGCCCGCGGACACGGCGTTCTTCCTCGCGGGACGCGGCGACTACGACCTCATCGTCGCGATGTATCACGACCAGGGGCACGGGCCGGTGAAGGTCCTCGGCATCGAGGCGGGCGTCAACATCACGGTGGGACTGCCCGTCATCCGGACCTCCGTCGACCACGGTACCGCCTTCGACATCGCGGGCAAGGGTATTGCGGAGGCCGGTAGTATGGTCGAAGCTCTTCGTCAGGCTGCCGAATTGGCAACCAGCACAGCGGTTGTGAAGTAGGGGGACGAAACATGGCGGTTCGCGAGTCGGAAGCGCGCCGGTCCGAGATCGTGCGACTGGCCCGGTCGATCGGGCTGGCCAGTGTCGACGACCTGTCGGCACAGTTCGGTGTCACGGCCTCCACCATCCGGCGCGACCTGAGTCAGCTCACGTCCCAGGGGCTGATCGCCCGGACGTACGGCGGCGCGATCGCGCTCGACCCCCAGCAGGAGTCGTCACTCCGCCAGCGTGCCCTCGAGGGTTTCGACGCGAAGCGGGCGATCGCGGAGTGGGCCGCGAAGCAGGTGCGCCCGGGTGAGACGATCCTCCTCGACGCCGGCACCACCGTCGGTGCGATGGGGGAGTTCCTGCGCGAGATCGAGAACATCACCGTCATCGCGGCCGGTCTCACGGCCCTCGAATCGCTCGCGGACGCCGACTCCGTGCGCGTCGAGTGCATCGGCGGCACCCTCCGCCATCTCAGCCAGGGGTTCGTCGGCCCGCTCGCCGAGGCGGCGCTGCAGCGCGTCACCTTCGACCGCGCGTTCCTCGGAGCGGACGCCGTCACCGCGGATCTGGGCATCTGCGAGGCCGAACTGGAACAGACCCGCCTCAAGGAGATCATGATCGAACGCGCCGACGAGGTGTACGTGCTCGCGCACGCGGCGAAACTCGGACGCCGCCCGTTCCATGCGTGGGCGCCGATCCCGCCGGGAACGACGATCGTCACCGACGACTCGGCCGACCACGAACAGACGGCGCCGTTCGACGCCGCCGGAATGCGGGTCGTGCGGGTCTGAGGCGGGCCCGGACTCGGTCCTACCGCTTGTCTTTCTTCGCCTGCCGCCGCGCGCCTTCGGCGATGGTGGAGGCCTCGTACTTCTTGCGGCCGGAGGATTTCCGGGTGGCGTCGACGCGGGCCTTGCCGGACGAGCCGACCTTGCCGTCGCTGTCGCCGAGTTCGCTGAACGAGGGGGAGTCGCTGCGCGCGCGGGCGAGTCGCTGGTCCTTCAGGTCGCGGGCGCTCGCGCGGGCCGCCGTCGCCAACCGGCGGCTCACCCGGCTGAGTGCCGCCTCGAACACTTCCGCCTTCTCGGCGTTGCGCACGTTGGCCGCCTTCCCGGCCCCACGTGCACCCTTGTCTTCGACCTTCGCGGCGCCTTCCTGGCGGTACAGCTTGACGTGCTTGTTGCGGGCGCGGCGAACGCGGGTGTGCAGCTTGATCAGCTTGTCCTCGTCGAGGTCGGCCATCTGCGCCTTCTTGGTTTCACGAATCAGCACGAACTCGTCTTCGGACAGGGAGTTCAGGATTTTGTTCATGTCGGCTCCGATCCGGCCACAGGCCGTGAGTTGTAGTCATGGTAGCTGGGAAACATTCGCGCTGGTCCGTTTCGGCGAGGTCGGGGTCACCTCCCCGTCCAGCCGCTGATTGGTCTGTGCAAGTTGCCATTCCGTCTGCACGCGCAGCCGCCCGACCCGGTCGGGGTCGAGGCGGTCGCACACGAAGTCCCAATGCACCGCGACGTGATCGCCGATCGCGAGACCGGCGACGAAAGCCCCCTCGGGCACCCGGTAGTCGGCCGGGTCGTCCTGCTCGGGCCCGAGGGACAGCCGGGTTCCGTCCCACTGCAGTCGAGACGACCGGACGATGGCACGATCGGAATCGAGACCGACCACCTCACCCCAGCGGATGCGGCACGAGTCGAGGACCTGCAGCGGCTGCGGCAGTCCGGTGCCGAGCAGCCGCGACCACGGATACACGCCGAACACGTGGAAGTTGTGGGTGGGCGCCGCCTCCCCGAGCAGGTCCGCGGTGAGATGTTTCCAGTAGTGGCCGGCCTGCGACGCGAGGCGGGCGAGCAGCGCGGCGCCGAACTCGGCGCGGTCGATGCGGTCGGACAGCTCGTCCGCGATCCAATAGGCTCGAACGACGCTCTCGTCCAAGGGGTCCGGGATTCCGGCCAGCTGCGCGATCACCTCCTGGTACGGCCACGCGCCGCTGAACTGCTTCGCCAAACACACCACGTCGGTGTCCGGCGCCCCACCGCACGCGACCGCCTGCAGTCGCTCCGAGCCCGGAGGGCCGCAGTAGCCCAGGGCGTTCGGGGCGTGCGCGTACTGCGCGAACACGCGGTGCCCGGGCGGCATCCCGTGTTCGCGCGGCGTCACCGGTCAGCCTCGCTGACCGAGCAATTGGGCCGTCTCGCGGTGCAGCCTGCCGAAGTTGTAGTACGCGGCGCACGCACCCTCCGGGGAGACCATGCACGTGCCGATCGGGGTCTCCGGTGTGCAGGCCGTCCCGAACACCTTGCACTCCCACGGTTTGATGACGCCCTTGAGGACCTCGCCGCACTGGCAGGCCTTCGGATCCGCGACGCGCACACCCGGCATCGAGAACTTCTCCTCGGCGTCGAACTCGGCGTAGTCGCGGTGGACCTTCAGCGCGCTGTGCGAGATGAAACCGAGCCCGCGCCACTCGAAGTGCGGGCGCAGTTCGAACGTCTCCGCCATCAGCTTCAGCGCCTGCACGTTGCCCTCCGCACGCACCACCCGCTTGTACTGGTTCTCGATCTCGCAGCGCCCCTCGCGGATCTGGTGGAGCAGCATGTGCACCGACGCGAGGATGTCGAGGGGCTCGAAACCCGCGACCACCATCGGTTTCCCGTACACCTCGTTCACGAACCTGTACGGGCGCAGCCCCACGACGGTCGACACGTGGCCCGGGCCCAGGAAACCCGACAACCGGAGGTCGGGGGATTCGAGGATCGCCTTGATCGGCGGAACGATCGTGACGTGATTGCAGAACACACTGAAATTCGTCACGCCCAGCGCCCGCGCGCGCACCAGGGTCACCGCGGTCGACGGCGCGGTGGTCTCGAAACCGACGGCGAAGAACACCACCTGGCGGTCGGGGTTGTCGAGCGCGACCTTGAGCGCGTCCAGCGGCGAATACACGAAGCGGACGTCCGCACCGCGGGCCTTGGCCTCGATGAGATTGCCCTTGGACCCGGGCACCCGCATCATGTCGCCGAACGTCGTGAAGATGACGCCGGGCTGCTCGGCGAGCCACATGGCGTCGTCGACGCGGCCCATCGGGATGACGCACACCGGACACCCGGGTCCGTGCACCAGTTCCACGGTCTCCGGCAGCAGATGCTCGATGCCGTGCCGGTAGATGGTGTGGGTGTGGCCGCCGCACACCTCCATGAACTTGAACTCGTCGCCGCGGGCCAGTTCGGTGATGGATTTGACCAGGGCGCGCGCCGCCGCCGGGTCCCGGAATTCGTCGACGAACTTCATCCCTGTTACCTCGTTCTTGCTGTAGTCACGCGATTTCGGACGAGTTGAACGCGTCGATCTCGTTCACGTAGTCGGCGCCCATCTTCTGCACCTGATCCAACGTCAGCTGCGCTTCGATCTCGTCGATCTTCGCCATCGCGAAACCGACGTGCACGAGCACCCAGTCACCGACGACGAGTCCTTCTTCGGCGAGCAGCCGCACACTGATCGTTCTCTGGACGCCGTTCACGTCCACCTTCGCCAGATGCTGTTCGGCATCGACGATGTCGACCACCTGACCGGGTATCCCCAGACACATCGTGGTTCTCCTCTCGGGCTGTACTTCAGCAGATTCGGGGGAGCGGGTCGCCGACGAGCATGTCGACGATCCGGCTGCCGCCGAACGACGTTCGCAGTGCGACGATGCCCGGCGGTTCGGCCAGGATCTCGCCCACCACAGCGGCATCGGCTCCCCGCGGATGCGCCCGCAACGCCGCGACGGCCGCGTCCGCCTCCTCCGCCGAGACGACGGCGACGAACTTGCCCTCGTTCGCCACATACAGCGGGTCGATGCCGAGCATGTCGCACGCGCCCAGCACCTGAGGCTCGATGGGCAGCGAGTGCTCGTCGATGATGACGGCGAGCTGGCAGGCGTGGGCCAGTTCGTTGCACACGGTGCCGACCCCACCGCGGGTCGCGTCCCGCATCCACCGCGTCGACGGGGCGGCCTCCAGCAACGCCTCCACCAGCGAATTCACCGGCGCCGTGTCGGACGCGATGTCGGCCTCGATCGCCAGGTCGCCGCGGGCGAGCATGACGGCCATCCCGTGTGCGCCGATGGGCCCCGACAGCAGAACCTTGTCGCCCGCGCGCACGAGGTCGGGTGAGAGCCGCCTGCCCTCCGGGATGACACCGACACCGGCGGTGGAGATGTAGACGCCGTCGGCGGCGCCCTTGCCGACGACCTTGGTGTCGCCGGTGACGATCTGCACCCCCGACAGGACCGCGGCCTCGCTCATGTCGGCGACGATCTCCCGCAGTTCGGCGATCGGGAAACCCTCCTCGATGACGAACGCCGCCGACAACCACCGCGGACGGGCACCGGACACGGCCAGATCGTTGACGGTCCCGTGCACCGCGAGGTGTCCGATCGAACCGCCGGGAAAGCGCAGCGGCTGAACCACATACGAGTCGGTGGAGAACGCGAGCCGCTCACCCGACGGCATGCTCAGCGCGGCCGCGTCACCGAGTTGCTCGAGTTCGTCGTTGCGGAACGCCTCGACGAACACCGCGTCCACCAGCGCCGCCGACGACTTTCCGCCCGCACCGTGCGCGAGTGTCACCACCTCGTCCAGCAGCCGGGGGCGGCGTTGCCGGAACTTGTCGATCCGCTCGAGGACGCGGTCTTCCCGTTCCGCCGACGTGGCCGGTTCCGTCGTGCTCATGAAGCCTCCACAGATTTCGGAGCGACCCGCTCGGCAGAATGGGGCGCGACCCGCGCCATGTGGTCCTGCGCGACCGACCACAGCCGGTATCCGAGCATCGCGTGACTCTCCTGGATCCGGTGGATGCTCTGCGAGTGCACGGTGTAGCAGAAATCGAGTTCGCCGCTCTCGGCCATCGCAAGCATCCGGCCGCCCTCGTGCCCGGCGAAACCGATGGTCAGCAGCCCCCGGCTCTTCGCCTCGGTGAGCGCGGTCATCAGATCGTCCGAATTGCCGGACGTCGACAGCGCGATCGCGACGTCCCGGTCCCGCGCGTGGGCGATGATCTGACGTTTGAAGATCAGGTCGAAGCCGACGTCGTTGCCCAGGGCCGTCACCACGGCCTGATCCGCGGCGAGCGACCACGCGGCGACCGGACGTCCGCGGGCGGGGCGGCTGAACAGTGTCGCGAGGGTTGCGGCGTCGGTGGAACTGCCGCCGTTGCCGAACGTGTAGAGGCGGCCGCCCCGGCGGAACCGGTCGGCCATCTCGGTGCCGGCCGCGACGAGGCCGTCCCCGTATTCGTCGAGGGACTCCTTCTGCAGGCGGGCGCTCTCGGTGGCCTTGCCTCGCGCGGACGCGGCGAGGTCGTCGAGGAGGCTCTGCGCGTCCGTTTCCTCCGAGTCGATGAACGGGTAGAGGAAGCTGGTGCTCTCCTCGTCGTGTGTGGTCATCAATCCGCCTCCGCGCCCGTGTCGTCGACAGCCGGGTCCTCGAGTCGCGTGATCGCGGCACCCGCGTGCACCAGCACGAGGTCGTTCGGCCGGACGTCACCCAGAACGCTGACGTCGACCCACTCCTCGCCGGCGGCGGTCCGGACCAGCGCCGGACCGAGGGGTTCGGCGGGCTCGATCACCACCTCGCCCAGGCGGCCCTCGTCGCTGCACGTGACGCAGACCGTCTCGTCGCACTCCTCGGCGTCGGGCTTCAGCAGTCCCGAGTGCTCGAAGCAGACGTGGGTGAGTTCCCACAGCAGGTGGTACATGAGGACGAAACGCCCGGTGGCCGGCACCATCGGGTCGTCCGAATCCACCCAGAGGATGTGGTTGGCCGCGCCGGCCGGAGGTCGGGGGCCCGCCCCGATCCACAACGTCATCGCGCCCCACGCCGGTGCCCGGCGCATCGCCTCGACCACTGCGGGCTCGTCCGCCGACGCCACCGCCAGCAGGATGTCGCCGGGTCTGCTCGCCACCCGGGCCTGCGCCACCGGATCCGGTTCGACGAGCGCCACCGACGGCAACGCCCGTTTGCCCATGATCACGGGGTGCACGAACTCGACGGCCACGTGATGGGCGTGCGGTTCCCACTGCGGTGAGATCACCCAGAGCGTCGCGCCGTCGTGGAATCTGCGGGCCAGGGACAACGCCGCGGCAGCGAGATCCGCGGACAGATCCGTGTCGACGAGGTGCCCGCCCGCCTCTGCGGTGGTGGTCATCCACTAGCTCCCGTCCCGGGCCGGCCGGTCGGGGGCTGCCGACGTCACGGTCCGCGCATGGTTGCCGCGGCACCGATCACCGCCTGGCCGAGGGAGAGTCCTCCGTCGTTGGGAGGCACCCGGTGGTGGGTGAGGACTCGATAACCGCTGCTCTCCCAGTGTGCTCTCACCAGTGCGAGGAATAAACGGTTTTGGAAGACTCCTCCGGTGAGTCCGATCGTGGTCGCGCCGGTGGAGGTGACGGCCCGGTCGACGAGTGCCGCCGTCCCGGCCGCGAGGGCATGGTGGAAGCCGAGTGCGAGCGCCGCCGGTGGGATCCCGTCGCGAAGTCCGGCAACCAGTCCGGACATCAGGAGGGGCAGTCCGAGCTGGTCGTTCTCCACCTCCATCGTCAGATCGGCGGGGTGCGCGGCGGTCCGGGCGAGCGCCTCGAGTTCGACGGCGGCCTGCGCCTCGTAGGTGATGCGATGCCGCACCCCGAGCAGGGACGCGACCCCGTCGAACAGGCGGCCCGCGCTCGTCGTCCGGATGCAGCCGACACCCGAGACCAGTTGCGACTCCACCGCCGCACGTTCCGCGGCCGGGATCGCCGCGACGCACGGCAGCCCGTCGACGTCGCCGATTCCGCACTCGTGGAGCAGGGCCAGCGCCACCCGCACCGGATTGCGGACGGCGGCGTCACCACCCGGCAGCGAGAAGGGCTGCACGTGACCCACCCGCCGCGAGTCGAGGATGTCCGGCCCGACGAGCAGCAGTTCGCCGCCCCACACGGTGGTGTCGCAGCCGTACCCGGTCCCGTCGAAGGCGACGCCGAGCACCGTCGTCCCGACCAGTCCGTGCTCGGCCATCAACGACGCGACGTGCGCGTGGTGATGCTGCACGGTGAGCAGGGGGACGCCGGTTCTCTCGCTGTAGCGCCGGGCCCAGTGATGCGTCGAATAGCCGGGGTGCCGGTCGGCGACCACGGCCTCCGGGGCGATGCCGTGCAGATGCGTCAACTGCCGCACCGACGTCTCGAAGGCGCGCTGACTCTCCAGGCTGCCCATGTCGCCGAGGTGCGCCGAGCAGAACGCGTAATCCTGCCGGGTCAGGCAGAAGGTGTTCTTGATCTCGGCGCCCACCGCGAGGATCTCCGGGCCGTGCGCGGGGAGCACCACCGGCAGGGGAGCGAACCCGCGAGAGCGGCGGATCGGGAGCACCGCCTCGTCCGCCACGGCCAGCACGGAATCCTCGCACGGCACCGCGATGGGGCGGTCGTGCATCAGGAACACGTCGGCGATGTCCCGCAGCCGGTCGCGGGCGTCGTCGTTGTCGAAGCACAGGGGTTCGCCGCTCACATTGCCGGACGTCATGACCAGCACGCGTGGGGGGTCGACGTCGCCGCCGGGTGTCCGGGTGAAGAGCAGGTGATGCAGCGGGGTGTAGGGGAGCATCACGCCGAGGTCGTCGATCCCGGGTGCGATGCTTTCGGCGATCGACGCGGTATTCCTCTTGCGCAGCAACAGGATCGGCCGTGCCGGATGCCGCAGGAGGGCGCCCTCGGATGCGGAGATGTCGCACAGCTCGGCGGCGGCGGGCAGGTCGGCCGTCATCACCGCGAACGGTTTGTCCGGGCGATGCTTGCGCGCGCGGAGCGTCGCCACGGCAACTGCGTCGGTGGCGTCGCACACGAGGTGGAACCCGCCGAGACCCTTGACCGCCACGATCCCGCCGTCCCGCAGCGCCTCCTGCACCGTCGTGAGGACGGCGTCGTCGCCGTCGATCCGGCGTCCGCCGATTTCGGCGAACAGGTGCGGACCGCAGTCCGGGCAGCACACCGGCTGGGCGTGGAACCGGCGATCCGCGGGGTCGCGGTACTCGGCCTGGCACCTGTCGCACAGCGGGAATCCGGCCATCGTGGTGTTGGGGCGGTCGTACGGCAGGTCGGTGATCACCGTGAACCGCGGCCCGCAGTTGGTGCAGTTGACGAACGGGTGGCGGTACCGGCGGTCGTGCGGATCGGCCAGTTCACGCAGGCAGTCGGCGCACGTCGCGACGTCCGGAGACACCAGCGTCCGCGCCCCGGGAACGTGGCGGCTGTCGATGATCCGGAACGACTGGTCCCCGCGAACCGGGACCGGCTGCGCCGTGGCGTCGACGATCACGGCCATCGGCGGGGCGTCCGTGCGGAGCCGCCGCGCGAATTCCGACACCGCGGCCGGCTTGCCCTCGATCTCGATGAACACGCTGACGTCGTCGTTGCCGCAGTGGCCGTGCAGACCCAGGTCACCGGCCAGACGCGCGACGAACGGGCGGAAACCGACGCCCTGCACCACCCCGTGGACCGTGATGCGCGATCGTTCGACCGTCATCCTCGGATGATTCCCCCGCCGAGGTGCGGGGCGCAAGAGTCGCGGCCGCGGTCCGGCCTGCACAGACGCACCCTTTCTCGGTTCGCGCACGCGACATTGCGCCCTAAATCGTGCGCGTGAGCCGAGAAGGAGTGCGTCTGCCGGATCACTCGCCGTCGGCGGACCGTGCGCCGGTGATCGTGTCGATCAGCCCGTAGTCGCGGGCCTCGTCGGCGGTGAGGATCCGGTGTTCGCGCATGTCGCCGATCACCGTGTCGAGGGGCTGCCCGCAGGAGTCGGCGATGCGCTGCTGCAGTCTCCGCAGTTGCTGCTCATGCTGTTCCGCGGCGATGGCGACGTCCGACGCCTGACCGGTGCAGGACGTCCGCGGTTCGCGCAGGTGGAACGTGGCGTGCGCGGCCGCCGTCCGCCGGTCGGCGGGCGCGAGGAGGACGACCGCCATTCCCCGGACGTCGCCGCGGCAGTGCACGTGCAGCGGGACCCCCATCAGGTCCAGGGTGTCGAGGAGTGTGGCGGCCGCATCGACGTCGGCGTCGACGCCGTGCAGCCACAACTGGACCTCGTCGTCGCCGGACGCGTCGAGCAGCGCGAGCGACGCCGCCGCGCGGTTGGTGGCGTCGACGTCGAGACGGCCGGTCAGCGACACGATCCGCTTGTCGAACAGGCGCTCGGCAAGCCAGTCCGGGCCCGGGGCGGCGATGGACGTGCCGTGGACGGGTTCGGACGGCTGCCGCGGATCCGGCTGCCAGGGCGTGTGAAACGGCGGGACCGACGGTGGGGTGGGTGGTGGCCAGATCATGGTGACTCCCGGTGCGCTGAGATCGTCCAGTCGACCGTCCGGCCCACGGCCTCCGCGTACCGCTCGAGCGTCGACAGGCGCGGATCGACGTCGCCGCGTTCGAGCCGCGCCACGGCCGACTGCGACGTGCCCATGTGGGCGGCGATCTCCGTCTGCGTCAGACCGCGCTCGCGGCGGGTGGTGACGAGCTCGTCCAGCAGCGCCCGACGCCGATCGGACAGGTGCCCCAGTCCGGGAAAAGACGTGCGTCGAGGGGTGGTCGACATACCATCGATGGTATCTCGAAAACGGTATACGGAGGGTTGCTCATGGCGAAGGTTCGTGCGGCCGTCATCGGCGGCGGCATCATCGGTCTGGCGGTCGCCCGGGAACTTCTGCACCGGATGGACGCCGTCGAGGTGACGCTGTTCGAGAAGGAAACCCGGGTCGCGGCCCACCAGACCGGCCACAACAGCGGCGTCGTCCACGCCGGCCTGTACTACCCGCCGGGCAGCCTCAAGGCGCGCCTGTGCCGCCGTGGCGTCACCCTCCTGCAGCAGTACGCGCAGGACAAGGGCGTGGCGTACGAGGAGTGCGGCAAAGTGGTGGTCGCCCACGACGCGTCCGAGGTGGGGCGGATGGACGCCATCTTCGACCGAGCGGTGGCCAACGGGGTGCCCGGCATCCGCAAGATCGCGGGGGCGGAGATTCCCGAGATCGAACCGCACGCACGCGGAGTCGCCGCCGTGCACTCGCCGCACACCGCGATCATCGACTACGTGGCGGTCGCGGAGGCCCTCGCCGCGGACATCGCCGCCGCGGGCGGACGCGTGCTGCTCGGCCGGGAGGTCCTGGGCCTGTACAGCCGGGCGTCGGAAACGGTGGTCGCCACCGGTGACGGCAGTGAGGTGTTCGACCTGGTGGTCACGTGCGCCGGACTGCAGTCCGACCGGGTCGCGCTGCTGTCGGGGGAGCCCCGAACACCGCGGGTGGTGCCCTTCTTCGGCGACTACTTCCTGCTCGAGCCCGCGCGGTCGTCGCTCGTGAAGGGGCTCATCTACCCGGTGCCGGATCCGCGGTACCCGTTCCTCGGCGTCCACCTCACCAAACGCATCGACGGACGGATCATGCTCGGCCCGAACGCGTTTCTCTCCCTCGGGCGGGAGGCGTACGACCGTCGCGGGTGGTCGGCGTCGGACGTGGTGTCGGCGGTCGGGTTCCCCGGATTCTGGCGGTTCGCGGCACGGAACACCGCGGCGGCCGCCCGCGAGGCCCGCACCGTCCTCAGCACGGGCCAATTCGTGAAGGAGGCGCAGAAGTACGTGCCCGACGTGCGCCGCTCCGACGTGACCCGCGGCCCCCGCGGCATCCGGGCGCAGGCGATGAACGCCGACGGCAGCCTCGAGGACGACTTCGTCATCACCGGGACCGACCGCGTCATCCACGTCCGGAACGCGCCCTCGCCGGGTGCGACGTCGTCCCTCGCCATCGCCGAACACGTCGTGACGGAGGTTCTCGAACGCGCCTCGGCCTGACCCGGCCTCGGCCTGACCCGGCCTCGGCCTGACCCTGCCTCGCCCAATGTCACACCGGTGCAGTCGAAGTAGACCGATGTGACATTGGGCGACGGAGGCGCCGGCGGATCCGCAGGGTGAATCCCTCCGGCATGAGGGTGAGCCGTTCGGCGACCTTCAGCCGGTAGTCGGGGTCGCCGACGATGTCGTACCGGCGCAGGATCGTGCCGAGAACGAGCACCGCCTCGTGGAGGGCGAACTGCCGTCCGATGCAGGCGCGCTCGCCCGTCCCGAACGGTTTGTAGACGTGCGCGGGCCGGGACCGGTTGCGCTCGGGCAGGAAGTGGTCGGGGTCGAACTCCTCGGGATTTTCACCCCACACGGGGTCGCGGTGCAGGGCGGGGATGAGGACGAGAACCCAGTCGCCGACCTTCATCGGGTACTTGCCGACGAGGGTCGTGTCGACGGTCGCCTCCCTGCCGTAGGCGGGCGCCGTCGGCCACAGCCGCAACGATTCGTCGAGCACCCGGCGCACGTAGCGAAGCTTGGCGATCTGCTCGAACGCCGGCTCGTCGTCGCCCCAGACGGCGTCGACCTCCGCCTGCGCCTTGGCCAGGACGTCGGGGTGCCGCGACAGGTAGTACAGGGCGAACGACAGTGCACCGGAGGTGGTTTCGTGTCCGGCGACCAGGAACGTCACCACCTGGTGGCGGATGTTCAACTCGTCGATCCGGTTGGGGTCGTCCTCCCGCGCCGCCCGCAGCATGAGTTCGAGCAGGTCCTCGGGGCCGGCTTCGGCGCTGTCGCGGCGGGCGCGGATCACCTCGTCGACGACCTCGGCCATGTGCTCGAGGTTGGCGACGTTGCGTCGATCCGACCGCCGCGCCAGCAATCGTCCGAGCGCCGTGGACTTGACGAACGTCGTGCGCTGCGAATGGCTCAGCGCCCCGACCATCGCCTGCACGAACGGGTGTGGACGCTCCCGGGTGAACGAGTCGAAGGAGTAGCTGAAACCGGTGCGGCCGATCGTCTCGAGCGTCAGCTTCGTCATGTCGGAGGACACGTCGACGGGGGTGCCGTCCACCCGCTGGTCCCAGTGCTCCGTGAGTTCGCCGGCGACGTCCAGCATCGTCCGGTGATACGACCGCATGGCGGATTTCGTGAACGCCGGGGCGAGGAGATTGTGCGCCTTGCTCCAGTTCGGCTCGGAGTTGTAGGCGGTGAACAAGCCGTCGCCGCCCACCTCGCGGAGCGACGCGACGCCGGGCGCCAGGTGCTTCGCGAATCGGGTTTCGTCGGAGAGTTCGGCCACCATGTCGGCGCCGGACGCGAACACGAACTTGTTGCCGAGGATGTTGCGCTCGAAGATGGGCCCGAGTTGCCTGCCGAGCTCCATCGAATTCTGCAGGGGAGTGCGGATGCTGATCCCGAAGACGTCCCCGAAGACGGGAAGCCGCCATCGAGGATGCGGGATGGTCGCGTCCGCCGTGGTGTGCAGTGATTCGACGCTCATTGTCGACCCCCGTGTCGATGTGGCCCGCGTTACTGAATTGATGTCTAGTACGCAAGGTACGCCTTACTGAACCGGTGTCAAGCAGTACGGTGGCTGGCATGACCAGCGCCCGCCGTCGACTCGCCCCGGAGCAGCGCCGGGCGCAGTTGCTCGACATCGGCGCGCGGCTGTTCGCGGACCGCCCCTACGAGGACGTGTGGATCGAGGAGGTCGCGGAGCTCGCCGAGGTGTCCCGCGGTTTGATGTACCACTACTTCCCGACGAAACGGGATTTCTTCGCCGCGATCGTCGAACGCGAATCGGAACGACTGCTCGAGGTGACGGCCCCCGACTCCACCCTCCCCGTCGGGGACCAGGTCGCGGCCGGTCTCGACGCGTACTTCGAGCACGTCGCCGGCCACCGGCACGGAGTGCGGGCCATCAACCACGGAGCGCTCTCGGCCGACGCCGACATCCGGGCCATCGTGGAGCGCGAACTCGACGCCCAGCAGCGGCGCATCGTCGACGCGCTCGATCCGCCCGAGGGCGAACGCGAACTCGTCGGCGTGGCGGTGCGCGGATGGATCGCCTTCGTCCGCGCCGTCTGCATGGATTGGCTCGACCACCCCTCGATCGCCGAAGGCGAGCTACGTGAACTCTGCCTGCGCTCGCTGCGGGGCATGCTGGGCGGCCGGCTCGACTGAGCGGTCACCCGGTGACCCGGTTGGGCCGAGCACTGGCACGTAAATAAACCAGTTGATATATTTAAGGCGAAATCCGTTCCGTGGACAAGGAGATTCCGCATGAGTGCACCCACCGTTACGCCGCAGGACCGGACGGAGTCGGTGAAGACCGAGGCGGAACTGCGTCGTGAACTCGCGGCGGTGTACCGCCTGCTGGCGCATTTCAAGATGACCGACCTGATCTTCACGCACGTCTCGGTTCGCCTTCCCGGGCCCGAGCATCATTTCCTGATCAACCCGTACGGCCTGCTCTTCGAGGAGATCACCGCGTCCAACCTGGTGAAGATCGGGCTCGACGGCGAACTCGTCGAGCCTTCCGAATATCGCGTCAACCCTGCGGGATTCGTGATTCACGGGGCCATTCACGAGGCCCGGGCCGATGCGCAGTGCGTGCTGCACACCCACACGAAGGCCGGGTGCGCGGTGGCTGCGCAGGAGCGCGGACTGCTGCCGTTGAATCAGATCTCGATGGAGTTCTACAACCGGGTCGGGTACCACGACTACGAGGGCATCGCGCTCAACACGGCCGAGCGGGAGCGACTGGTTGAGGACCTCGGGAACCATCCCGCGATGATCCTGCGCAATCACGGACTGCTCACCGTGGGCGAGACGGCGGCCGAGGCGTTCCTGCGAATGTTCTATCTGGAGAAGGCCTGCGACATCCAGATCGCCGCCCAGGCGTCGGGGGAACTGCGGGTGCCGTCACCCGACATCGCCGAGCACACCGCGCGGCAGTTCGCCGGTGAGGCCGCCACGGACGACTACACCGACGATCAGGCCTACGAGATGGCGTGGGCGGCGCTGCTGCGACTGCTCGACCGGACCGCCCCCGACTACAAGGACTGAGGGTCGGTCACATCCCCGGTGGGGCAACGACTCCCACCGGGGATGCGCCCTTCAGGACCGCCGCGACGTTGCGCGCCGACTGCCGTGCCAGCGTCTGCGCGACCTGCGGTGAGTACCACCCGGCGTGCGGGGTGATCACGAGATTCGGGATCCGTAGGGCCGGATCATCCTGTGCGGGTGGTTCGCTCGGCAGCACGTCGACGGCCGCCCCGGCCAGCTGTCCGGTGCGCAGCGCGGCCTCCAGTGCGTCGTGGTCGACGAGACCGCCGCGGGAGACGTTCACCAGATACGCGCCGCGTGTCATCGCGGACAGCGCACGCTCGTCGATCAGTCCCCGCGTCTCGGACGTGAGGGGCACGTGCAGGCTCAGGACGTCGGAGCGGCGCAGCAGTTCCTCGAATCCGACCACCTCGATGCCGTCGGCGGCCAGGTCCGCGGCGCGGTCGCTCAGCCCGCGGCCACCGACGAGGACGGTCATTCCCAGCGCGCGGGCGCGCCGTGCGAACGCGTCGGCGATACGGCCGAAACCGTAGAGGCCCAGTACGGTTCCCGCGATGCGCCGCGGCGGGGCGGCGGTCACGTCCCACCCGCCGGCGTGCACCGACCGGTCGAGCACGTGGGTGGATCGGAGCAGGCCGAGCGTGAGCGCGAGCGCGTGATCCGCGACCTCCTCGGTGCAGTAGTCCACGGCCCGCGTCACCCAGAGGCCGCGCTCGTGCGCCGCCGACACCGGCAGGTGGTCGTACCCGGCGGACGTCGCGGACAGCAGTCGCAGGTCCGGCAGGTCCGACAGGTGATGGGGTGCGAGCCCGGCGATCTCCGGTCCGACGAGCAGCGCGACGACGCCGGGTCCGGACGGGATCTCGGACTGGTGCACCACCTCGACGCAGATGCCCTCGGCGGCAAGCGAATCGGACAGCTCTAGGGTGGGAATGAAATCGTCGAGAACGACGACGCGGTCGGTCATGCGCCCACGGCCCCCGCGCCCTCGGCGGTCCGTCGCACGGCGGCGTCGACGCAGCGGGCGGCGGCGTCCTCGGTGCTGATCGCGTCCATGACAACGGGATCCAGAATGGCCTGCAATGCCAGCCCGTCCGTCAGCGCTACGAGTGCGACGGTGACGGCGTCCGCGTCGAGGTCGGCGGAGACGGTGCCCTCCCGCTGCGCGTCGACGACCGCTCCGCGCACGACGCCCCGCCAGCGGGCGAGGAAGGTGGCGATCTCACCGCGCGCCGTTTCCTCGGCCGCCCCCTCCGCGTAGAAGAAGAGGAAGACGCGGGTCATCGCGAGTCGGCGTTCGTCGAGCGGCAGGATGCTCGCGGTGATGTTCCGCAGCTTCTCGATCGGGCCGGTGCCCTCCTCGTCGAGGATCGCCTTGTACAACCCGCCCTGGATGTCGCCGGCCCGGCGCAGTGCCGCGAGGAGCAGTTCGTGCCGGGACTCGAAGTAGTGGTTCAACACTCCGGTCGACCACCCGCTCTCCTCCGCCACCGCGCGCGTGGTGACGGCGGAGATCCCCTCCCTGGCGATCAACGCGAGAACCGCGTCCGCGAGCACCAGTCTCCGTTCGTCGTGGTCGACGATCTTCGGCACGATCTTTCCTCCCGCTCGAGCGCTTTCGTCCTCAGGCCTTGTCGCCGTTCAGGCTATCGGTGCCGGGGCCCGCTCCGGCTCGTCCTCGGACTTTCCCGACACCCGCGCGTTCCACACCGACATCACGTTCGCCGGGGTGGGCGCGGTGAACAGGCTGGTCGCCACGAACACCACCAGTGCGCTGACGAGCCCGACGTACACCGGTTCGTTGGCCATGACGTCGCCGACGACGAACATCGTCGCGAGGGTCGCCACGGTGCCCACGGCCATCGCGGCCATGGCCGCGGTTCCGGTGGCGCGCTTCCAGACCAGTCCGCCGAGGATGGGGACGAGGAGACCGCCGACCAGGATGTCGTAGGCGATCGTGAGTGCGGACACGATGTCGTTGATGAGCGCGGCGATCACGATGCTGACGAGGCCGATCACGATCACGTACAGGCGGTTGCCCCGCACGTCGGCTTCCGGGTCGGACGTGTCGAGTTCGGGCCGGGTCCGGCCGAAGATCTGGGCGATCAGCGGAAGGACGTCCTGCCGGGCGACCGTCGCGGTGGCGATCAGCGCGCCGGACGCCGTCGACATCATCGCCGCGACGGCGGCGGCGAGGACGATGCCGCTGAGACCGACGGGCAGGACGTGGACGGCGACGTCGGCGTACACGTCGTCGGACGAACCGATGTCGGGCATGAGGGCCGACGCGGCCAGCCCGATCAAGGCGCCCGCGACGCCGTACAGCAGGCAGTAGACGCCGGCGGTGACGCCGCCCCAGCGGGCGACCTGCGGAGACTTCGCGGTGAACACGCGCTGCCAGATGTCCTGGCCGATGAGGATGCCGAGGGTGTAGACCACGAAGAACGTGATGATGGTGCCGGTGCCGATGGTGCCGAGCCCGAGTGCCTGCTCGCCGACGCGTTCCTTGATGCCGGCGTAGCCGCCGGCCCTGCTCCAGGTGAACGGAAGCAGCAGGACGAAGACGCCGATGGTCTTGATGACGAACTGGACGACGTCGGTGAGCGTGATCGACCACATGCCGCCCATCGCGGAGTAGGCGACGACGATGAGTCCGCCGAGGACGACCGACAGGGTCCGGTCGAAGCCGAACAGCACGTTGAAGATGGTGGCGTAGGCGATCGTCGAGGTGACGGTGAGCATGAGGGTGTATGCCATCATCACGAGGCCGGACGCGCCGGTGGCGTCGATCCCGTAGCGCAGTTTGAGCATGCCGGAGACGGTGTAGACCTTCAGGCGCTGAATACGGGCGGCGAAGAGCAGGCTGAGCAGCAGCACACCCGCGGCGATCGACACGACCAGCCACATTCCGGAGATGCCGTACTTGTAGCCGAGGCCGACCCCGCCGACGGTGGAGGCGCCGCCGATGACGACGGCCGCCATGGTGCTGGTGTACAGGAATCCGCCGAGGCGCCGGCCGGCGACGAGGTACTCGCTGGAGTTGCTCGCCCGCCGTTTGCCCCACCAGCCGAACGCGAGCATCGCGCCCAGGTAGATCAGGATGATGGTGATGTCCATGGTGCGTCCTTCACGTGTCCTAGCGGATCGGTCGGTGCCGGTCTCGTCAGACCGTTGCTTCGACCGTAGGAGAACATTGACGTGAAATAAATCACTTGATACAAATAATCACTTCAGAAAATCCTGAAGTAACGGTGCAAGCCAGGTCACACCGTGTTTTCCACCCGCCGGAGGAGTGCGATGCGCAGCTCGCTGCCCGATCTGAAACTCCTCCAGATCTTCGCGTCCGTCGTCCGCCACCAGGGGTTCGCGCCCGCACAGCAGGAACTCGGACTGTCGGCCTCGGCGATCAGCACGTACATGAGCCAGCTCGAACGCCACCTCGGCATCGTGCTGTGCCACCGCGGCCGCGGCGGGTTCAGCCTCACCAGCAAGGGCGAGCTCTACCACAAGGAATGCCTGCGCATTCTCGGGGAACTCGAGGGTTTCGAACGCTACGGCGCCGCACTGCAAGGGGAACTCAGGGGAACGCTCACCATCGGGGTTCTCGATTCCACCGTCACCGACGCCACCCTGCCGCTCGCCGACGTGATCGGCGTCTTCAGCAAAGACCATCCCGCCGTCTACCTCGACCTCAAGATCCAGACCCCGCACGAACTGCAGGTCGGGGTGCTCGACGACCGGATCGACGTCGCGGTCGGCGCGTTCGCCTCCCCCATGAACGGACTCGTCTCGCAGGCGCTGCACCGGGAGCAGCACTGGTTGTACTGCAGCGACAAACATCCGCTGTTCGGCCGGAAGCGGGTGCCGCCCGAAGTCATCACGCAACAGCGGATGGTGACCCGCGGCTACTGGTCCGAGCAGGAACTCGCCCGCCAGGGGTTTCCCCAGCCCTCGGCGACGGTGGAGAACATGGAGGCGCAGCTCATCCTCGTGCTGTCCGGCGCGTACATCGGGTACCTGCCCGAGCACTACGCGGAGTACTGGGTGGACCGGAACCGGCTCCGCCCGATCCTGCCCGCGTCGTTCGGCTATCAGGCGCCGTTCTCGCTGATCTACCGGCGTGGCCGGGCCCGCGAACCGATGGTCCTCACGTTCCGCGAATTCGTCCGGACCAGCATGGACAGCTGACCGCTCACGGGGTGGGGGAGCCCAGTTCCGCCGACAGTGCCCGGCACCGCTCGACGAGCACGAGACCGTGCTGCGCGCAGAGGGCGTCGTCGAGGCGGAACGTCGGGCCGACGACGCTGAGCGCGCCCACGATCCGGCCGACCGCGTCGTAGATCGGGGCCGCCACCCCGGTCGAATGGTCCTCGATGGTGTCGTGCGCGATCGCGTACCCCTCGCTCTGCAGATCGCCCCGCAGCGCGGCACCGACGGCCGTGCCGACCAGCGGCACCGTCTGGCCCACCCAGCCCATGTGCCGGATCGCGTGGGTGCCCTCGATCTGCGCGAGATACAGGGCGGTGCCCTTCGGGCCGTGGGTCGACAGGTACGTGGATTCGCGGGTCTCCTCCGCGATCGCGACCATCGCGGGCCGGGCCCGGGACAGCAACTGGTTGTCGCTGATCGCCCGGGCGCCGATCTGGAGTAGTCGCGGTCCGGCCCGATACACGTTGTCGTCGCCGCGCACGAGGAATTCGCTCTGCTCCATGCTGCGGATGAGGCGCAGCGCGGTGCTCGTGGCGAGGCCGGCGGCCTTGGCGGCGTCGCCGAGCGTCAGCCCGCCCTGTTCGGTGATCGCGCCGAGCAGTTCGAAGGTGCGGCTCGCGCTGCGGGTCACATCTCCGGGGGCCATGATGCGTCTCCTGACGGTCGCGGGTGTCGGCGTGAATCTACCGTGACGAGATCTCGGACAGCAGGGGCTGCCGGTGTTCGTCGAGCAGCGGGCTGCGACGGACGCCGGGGCGCGCACTGTCACCGAACACGACCGGCTGCCGGACGTAGTCGACGGTTCCCGCGACCGGATGCTCGAACGATTCCACGAGTCCCCGGTGCCGACTCTGCTCGGACGACAACGCCTGTTCGACGTTCCAGATCTCGGAGCTCGCCAGTCCGGCCGCACCGAGAATCGCGACCACCTCGGCGACCGTCTTGTCCTTCGCCCAGATCTCGATCTCGGCGCGCAGGGCCGGTTCGTGATCGGTGCGGGAGGTGTCGTCGGCGAAACGGTTGTCGCCGAGCAGGTCTGCGCGATCCATGGTGTGCGCCAGCTTCTCGAACCCGGACTGGCTGGCGACGGCGAGGACGAACAGGCCGTCCGACGCCCGGTACGTGTCGAACGGGGTGGAGACGGGATGGCGGTTGCCCACTCCCGCCGGTGCGACCCCCGAGGCCTGCAACTGGCTGTGCGCGGTGGGCAGCATCGCCAGCATGCTGTCGAACATGGCGACGTCGAGGTGCTGCCCGACCCCCGACTCCCGGGTGCCGACCAGCGCGGAGCTGATGCCCCAGGCCGCGAACAGTCCCGCGACGAGGTCGCCGAACGATTCACCGAGTCGCGTCGGCCCGGATTCGGGGGAGCCGGTGATGCTCATGATCCCGGACATCGCCTGCACCACGAGGTCGTAGGCGGCCGAACCGGCGAGCGGCCCGTCCTGCCCGAAGCCGGAGATCGACGCGTAGACGAGCCGGGGATTGCGGGCATGCACGGTGGCGTAGTCGATGCCGAGCCGGGTGGTCACGCCGGGCCGGAAGTTCTCGACGAGCACGTCCGCCGTGTCGAGGAGGTCGAGCAGCACCTGCCGATCCGCAGCGTCCTTGAGATTCAGTGCCAGCGAGCGCTTTCCGCGATTGAGCACGTTGAAATAGATGCTCTCGCCGTCGCGGAACGGTCCGAGGTGCCGCGAGTCCTCGCCGGCGGCGGGCTCGATCTTGATCACGTCGGCGCCGGCGTCCGCGAGCAGCGCCGTGCAGTACGGTCCGGCCAGGACGCGGGAGAGGTCGACGACGCGGATGCCGTCGAGGGGAGGCAGGGGAGGCATGGCGGTCGGCCCTTCTCAGAATTCGGTGGAGCGCGGGGACGGTGCGTTGGACGCGATGGTGAGCAGCTGAATCTGCGAGGTGCCCTCGAAGATCCGCAGGATCCGGCAGTCGCGGTAGAGGCGTTCGATCTCGGACTCGCGCATGAAGCCGGCGCCGCCGTGGATCTGCACCGTCTGGTCGACGATCGAGAAGCAGGCCTCCGTGGCCACGTACTTCGACACCGAGGCGGCGCGGCGCAGGTCGGCCCCGGCGTCCTTCACGTCGGCCGCCCAGTCCGCGGTGACGCGGGAGGCGACGAGTTGCGCGTCGCACGCACCCAGCAGCAGTTGGATCGCCTGGAATTCGGCGATGGGGTGCCCGAACTGTTTGCGCTCGGCCGCGTAGGACCGGCCCAGTTCCCAGGCGCGCAGGGCGATTCCGTTGGCCATCGCGGCCACATCGATGCGGGCGCGGTTGAGGGCGGTGAGGGCGATGTTGCCGCCGCGGCCCTCGGTTCCCACCACGGCGTCGTGGGGGAGCACCACGTCGTCGAGGTAGACGGTGTAGGTGGGAGCCGATCGGATGCCCAGCTTGTCCTGCGGCTCCGAATAACTCACGCCGGGAGTGCCCAGGGGGAGGACGAACGCGGTGATGCCGCGGAAGCC
>JBCEBZ010000016.1:0-7831 GCA_039206675.1 Rhodococcus sp. (in: high G+C Gram-positive bacteria)
GTGCGATGACGTTCGGCGCGGCGAGTCCCGCGGCGTTCGCGGCGGAGGCGGCCACGCAGGTCACCGTGCGGATGATCATGCGGCAGCTGATCACCTCGATCCTCAGACGCGCGGCCGTCGGCGCGGCAGGTGGCGCTGCAACGCAGGCCGGGCTCGAGGCTGCGTTTCAAGGGTATGAGATACACGAGGGCCGGCGCGACACCGTGGACTGGGGCAACGTCGCTGAGGCAGGCGGCAAGGGAGCGGTCCAGGGTGTGGTGAAAGGTGCGGTCAACGGTGCCTTCGGATTGAAATTCACGGACCCGCGCTCTCAATTCGGGGGCATTCTCGGCTCCTACGTGCAGGAGGAGACCGTGGGCAAACCGAGGTTCGCCGACGCCGCTGTCGACGAGGTGCTGGACCGGACCGGACTCGACGACGAAGTCCGGCGCGCCCGCGAAGAGATCGACGGGCGGCTGCGGTGAACAGGACCGGCGCTCGGCGGCGGGCCCAGCCCGCCGGTCGCCTGCGGCGAGGAGTCGCGCTAGCGCTGGACCTCGCGCTGCATACGCTGTTCGCCGCGATGGTCGGCGTCATCGTGTACGTGCTGCGGACGGCTGGAGACTCGATGTCGAGTATGGCAGCGGGGACGGCGGGACTCGCCGCGATACCGGCGTGGATCGTCGTCTCGTTCGTACACCGGACCGTGCTGCAGGCGCGATTCCACGCGACGTTCGGCAAGTGGATGACGGGTCTCTGTGTTGTGCGGCCGGAGGACGGAATGTGGCCGAGCTTCGGATATCTGGTGAAGGCCTGGTTCCGAAGTGTCTTTGCCATCGTCGAATCGGATTTCGCCATGGACGGCGAAGACGGGATGCCGGCGGTGGTGCGGCGCCCTGGTGAATCGTGCGACACGCTCTACAGTGGGGTGACACAACCGCCCACGCCGAGGAACAGCCGCAGTGACTTTGCCTGAAACACCCCCGTACCGTGTCTTTCTCGTCGACGATCATGCCGTGTTCCGCTCCGGTGTCCGCGCCGAGCTCGGCAGGGAAGCGGACATGGAGGTGGTGGGTGAGGCGGGCGGTGTCGCGGAGGCGGTGTCCGGGATCAACGCCACCTCGCCGCACGTCGTGCTGCTCGACGTCCACATGCCCGACGGTGGCGGTGTCGCCGTGCTGCGGGGCATCGAGTCGGGTCCGGTGTGCCTGGCGTTGAGTGTGTCCGACGCCGCCGAGGACGTGATCGCCGTGATTCGCGCGGGCGCCCGCGGGTACGTCACCAAGACGATCTCGGGCGCCGAGCTGGCCGACGGCGTACGCCGGGTGGCAGGGGGCGACGCCGTATTCAGTCCGCGGCTCGCGGGGTTCGTGCTGGACTCCTTCACCGGACGTTCCAATGCTCCTGAGCCGCAGCTGGATCCGGAGCTGGACTCGCTGACCCCGCGGGAGCTGGAAGTGCTGCGCCTCCTCGCCCGCGGTTACACGTACCGCGAGATCGCCGAGGAACTGGTGATCTCGGTGAAGACGGTCGAAACGCATGCGTCGAACGTGCTGCGGAAGACGCAGCAGTCCAACCGGAATGCGCTCACGCGGTGGGCGCACCGCAGGCGGATCGACTGAGGTCCCCGTGGGTCAGGGCTGCGCGAGCAGGACGATCACGGCCACCAGCACGGCCAGGATCAGGATCGCGACCATGACACCCATGGCGATCGGCGCCCACGCGACCACCTGGTCACGGACGGTGGGGGCAGGCGAACCCGGAGCGGGTTTCGCCGGGCGCGGAGGCCACTGCAACCGGCCGAGCGGACGCGGCACGTTCTTCAGCGGGGTGCTCTGATGCACGGCGGGCAGACCGGCCTGCGTGGAACTCACCAGTTTGCCGCGCCGCCGTGAGTCGGGCAACGGTGTCGAACGGTGTGCCCATGCCGGGATGGTGCCGTCCGCGGAATAGACGGGCGAGCCGACGAGGTGCGCGACGTTGCCGTCCCCGGCCATCGCCACCCGGGCAAGGGCGTCGCGGGCCTCGGCCATCGTCGGACGACGCGCCGGGTCGGGTTCGAGAAGGTGCAGCAGCGTGTCGGTGAGGGGTCCGGCCTTGCTGGGACGGTAGATCTCGGCCTTCGCGACCCGGTGCAGGAGTGCGATGGAATCGGAGTCGATCCCGAACGGCGGCTGCCCTTCGACGACGGTGTACAGCGTGGACCCGAGCGAGAAGACGTCGCTGGCCTCGGTGGGGTCCTGACCGCGGGCGACCTCGGGGGAGAAGTACGCGGGCGTGCCGGTGATGACCCCGTTCGCGGTGTCCGCGGAGTCGCCCTTGGCCCGGGCGATGCCGAAGTCGCTGATCTTGACGGTGCCGAGTTCGCGGCCGCGGTCGGCGACGAGGATGTTGCCCGGCTTGATGTCCCGGTGCACGATCCCGGCGGCGTGGGCGGCGGTGAGCGCGTCGGCCACCTGCGCGCCGATCTGGGCGACCTCGAGCGGGGGCAGGGTGTCGGCGATGTTCATCGCCTGGGCGAGGCTGCGGGACGGCAGGTACTCCATGACCAGCCAGGGCTCCCCGGCCTCGAGCGCCACGTCGTACATCGCGATGGAATGGCGGTGCGCGAGTTTGGCGGCGTTGCGGCCTTCCCGCATGGTGCGGTCGCGTACCCGGCGGGCCTCGTCGGGGTCGAGTCCGGCCGTCGTGGTGACCTGCTTGATGGCGACGTCGCGGTGCAGCAGGGTGTCCCGGGCGAGCCAGACCGCGCCCATTCCGCCGCCGCCCAGTTTGGACCGCAGGCGGTACCTTCCGGCCACCAGGTATTCGGGTCCGATGCCCCTTTCGCTCTGCTCCTGCTCCATCACGCGTTCAGGTTAGAGGATTGAGCGGACATGGGACGCGCGGCCGTCCTGACCTGGTCGTTCAGGGTCCACTTGACGGGCATTCCCGAACCGGCTTTACTGGAAACGAGTTCGAAAATACGTTCGAACAAAGCGTCTGTTCGAACCGCGTCTTCCCCGTGGTTGCCGACCGCTGTTGGTGCCGAGTGGCAGGGGTGTCGAGTTGGCTGAAGTGGCCGGCGAGCCGGGGTTTCCGGTGCCGGGGTCTCCCGAGCTGTCCGGGCTGTCCCGGCAGGAGCGTCTGGACTACCTCCGGCGACGGATGGCCGCTGTTCCGGCGCGCGGTGAATCGGTGGCGAGCCGGGCCCCGGTGGCGGGCGGGTTTCCTGCGACGGGCACGTCCGCGGCTCCTGATTCCCATGCCGCCGGGGTGCTCCCGGTCCCGGCTGCGCTGGCAGGCCTCCTTCCCCGGGGCGGGCTGGTGCGCGGTTCGGTGGTGTCGGTGTCGGGTGCCACCTCGCTCCTGCTGGGGTTGGTCGCGTCCGTCACCGCGGGCGGCGGTCACGTCGCGGTGATCGGGCATCCCCGGCTCGGGGTGCTGGCCGCGGTCGAGATGGGTGCGCAGCTGGAACGGCTGGCCCTGATCCCGGACCCGGGCGCCGATCCGGTGGAGATCGCCGCGGTGCTGCTGGACGGAATGGATCTGGTGGTGCTCGGGCTGGGTGGGGCGTCGGTGGCACCCTCCCGGGCGCGTGCGGTGGTGGCCCGCGCCCGGAGCAAGGGGGCGACCCTGGTCGTCACGGACGGGCACTGGGACGGCGCGGAGATGCGGCTGGAGGCGCGGGTGCACGGTTATTCCGGGCTGGGCAACGGATCTCAGGACCGGGGCTGCGGGCGGTTGCGTTCCCTCAGCCTGGCGGTGTGCGCGCGGGGACGGTCGTTTCAGCCGCGCACCACCCGGCTGGACGTGCGGTCGGCGCAGGGCCGGGTGGAATGGGTGAGCACGCCGGAACCGGTGCTGTCCCTCGAGGGCGGTCCCGTCCCCGAGGGGGCGGAGGTGGTGGGTCTGTGAGCCGGGTGCTGGCGCTGTGGTGCCCCGACTGGCCCGCGGTCGCGGCGGCCGCCGCCGCGGACCTCCCGCCCATCCATCCGGTGGCGGTGACGTCGGGAAACCGGGTGATCGCCTGCTCGGCACCGGCCCGCGCGGACGGGGTGCGCCGAGGTCTGCGCCGCCGTGAGTCCCAGGCCCGGTGCCCCCGGTTGTACGTGGTGGCAGCCGATCCCGACCGCGACGCACGGCTGTTCGAGCCGGTCGCCTCGGCCGTCGACGCGGTGGCGCCCGGCGTCGAGGTGTTGCGGCCCGGTCTCGTGGTGCTGTCCGCTCGCGGCGTCGCCCGGTATTTCGGTTCGGAGGAAGCCGCCGCGGAACGGCTGGTGGACCAGGTGTCGGCGGTGGGGGTGGAATGCCAGGTCGGTATCGCCGATCACCTGTCCACGGCCGTGATCGCCGCGCGCAGAGCAACTCTCGTGCCACCCGGTGAGGGGGCGTCCTTCCTGGCGCCGCTCCCGATGCGGGAACTGGCGGCGGAGCCGAGCCTCGCGGCGCCGCATCGCGGGGAGCTGGTCGATCTGCTGCACCGGCTCGGGTTGCGCACGATCGGCAGTTTCGCCGCGCTGTCGGCGGGCGATGTGGCGTCGCGGTTCGGAACCGATGCGGTGCTGGCGCATCGGGCCGCACGGGGTGAGCCGGAGCGTCCCCCGTCCGGGCGGTCGCTGCCTCCGGACCTGGAGGTCGAGGAACGGTGCGATCCCGTCATCGAACGGGTCGACGCCGCCGCCTTCGCGGGACGGGCGTTGGCGGAGAAGCTTCATCGCACGCTGTCGGACGCCGCGGTGGCCTGCACCCGGCTGTCGATCTCGGCGAGCACCGGCAACGGTGAACAACTGTCCCGGATCTGGAGGTGCGCGGAACCGCTGACCCCCGAGGCGACGGCGGACCGGGTGCGGTGGCAGCTGGACGGGTGGCTGACCGGGCGCAGCGAGAAGCGGCCCACCGCCGGTATCGCCGTCCTGCGGCTCGAACCGGTGGAGGTGGTGGCGGCAGGCGCCCTGCAACTGGGGCTGTGGGGTGGGGTCGGCGACCAGGACGAACGGGCCCGGCGGGCCCTGGTGCGGGTGCAGGGCCTGCTCGGCGGGGAAGCCGTGCAGGTGGGTGTCCTCAGCGGCGGGCGGGGACCGGCGGAGCGCATCACGTTGCTGCCGTTGGGCGACGAGTTGATTCCCCGCAACGATCCGTCGGAGCCGTGGCCGGGCACGTTGCCGGAACCGGCGCCCGCCGCGGTGCTGACCGCATATCCGGAGGTGTGGATGTCGGACGAGCAGGGTATGGCCGTGACGGTCACCGAACGTGGTGTGTTCAGCGCGCCTCCCGCGCGGCTGCGGTGGGGGAGTCGAGAGTGGGCGGTGTGCGGATGGGCCGGACCGTGGCCGGTGGACGAGCGGTGGTGGGACCCTCCGGCGGCGCGGACGGCGGCCCGGGCGCAGGTGCTGCTGGAGGAGTCGCGGGCGCTGCTGGTGATCTGCACGGCGGGCCGCTGGTCGGTGGAGGGAATCTATGAGTGACACCGAGTGGACGGCATAACCCGCGCACCGACATCCCTTGCGAACCGGCCGTCCGAAATGCTTTGCTGTGCAGTGGGTCGCGTGCCGGTGGCGGACAGCGTCAGGCATGGAGGCCGGCCACAGCCGCATCGTCGGCTCGTGGCATACCTCGAAAGGGTCGACTGTGACCATTTCTTTCAACCACACGATCGTCGCCGCCAAGGACAAGCAGGAGTCGGCGACCTTCTTCACCACGCTGTTCGGACTGCCGGACGCCGTGCCCGCCGGGCATTTCCTGGCGGTCGCCCTCGACAACGGGGTGTCCCTCGACTTCGCGGAACCGCCGATCGACTTCCCGCCACAGCACTACGCGTTCCTCGTCGGGGAGGACGACTTCGACCGGATCTACGGCCTCATCGTCGAGTGGGGGCTCGACCACTGGGCGGATCCGCGGCAGACGCTGCCGGGCACCATCAACACCAACGACGGCGGCCGGGGCGTCTACTTCCTCGACCCGTCCGGCCACTATCTGGAGATCATCACCCGCCCGTACGGGTCGGGCCGGTAGTCCGCGGCCGGGTGCCGGTGCTCGCTAGTCTGGATTGTCGTGGACACGAGCAGGACTACCCCGACGCGTACCGGCATCGAGATCGCCTACCGGGACAGCGGCGAGCCCCCGGTGCCGGGGTCGGCGGACGGAACTCCGGTGGTGCTGGTGCACGGGATGGGTGGTGACGGCGGCACGTGGGACCGTTTCGCCCGAGCACTCGTCGCTCGCGGCCGACGCGTCCTCGTCCCGGACCTGCGGGGGCACGGTCGCAGTGCCCGCGCCGCGTCGTACCTGTTCGAGGAGTTCGGCGCCGACGTGGTGGAGGTGTGCGACAACCTGGGGCTGACGAGGGTGGATCTCGTCGGGCACTCGCTCGGGGGTCATGCCGCGTCGCTCGCGGCGCAGGCCCGGCCCGGGCTGGTCCGCCGGCTGGTGATCGAGGAGGCCCCGCTTCCGCTGCGTCCCGGTGACCCGGAACAGGTGTTCGCGAACCGGCTGCCGTCGCTGCCGGAACTCTGGCACGCGACGACGAGCGTCCTCCGGCATCCGCGGGCCGTGTTCGCCTTCGACCGGTCGATGACGGGCTCCGCGATCGAGCAGTTCCGCCGCCCGGATCCGTTGTGGTGGGACAGATTGCCGGACATCGAGGCCGACACGCTCATCCTGCGCGGCGGACCGGGTGGGATGGTGGACCCGCGCAAGCTCGACTCCGCGGTCGCGGCGATTCCGCGGTGCCGGGTGGCGGTGTTTCCCGGCGGGCACAGCATTCACCGCGACCGGTACGACGAGTTCGCGGCGGAGGTCCTGCCGTTCCTGACGCAGTCTCCGACGAGCTGACAAAAAGTCCGAAAATGTAAACCGCGGCGGCCTCGACAGGACTAGCGTGGAAACGGAAAGAGGGGGCTCGGAACGAGGAAGAAGGACCCACGATGTCGACACTCACGCCCGGACGTCCCTACGCGCCCGGCAGGCAAGGGTTCAGCTCGCTCCGCGACGGGGGACTCAACTGGGACGCCTTCCCGTTGCGGTTGTTCACGAAGGGCAACGCCAAGTTCTGGAACCCCACGGACCTCGACTTCAGCCGGGACGCGGAGGACTGGGAGGGGCTGAACTCGGAGCAGCAGCGCAACTCCACGTACCTGGTCGCACAGTTCATCGCCGGTGAGGAAGCGGTCACCGAGGACATCCAGCCGTTCATGAAGGCGATGGCCGCCGAGGGCCGCTTCGGCGACGAGATGTATCTCACGCAGTTCTGTTTCGAGGAGGCCAAGCACACCCAGGTGTTCCGGTTGTGGATGGATGCGGTGGGCCTGACCCGGGACCTGCACCCGTTCGTCGCCGACAACCCGTTCTACCGGCAGTTGTTCTACGAGGAGTTGCCGGGATCGCTGAAGGTCCTCGAGACCGATCCCAGCCCGGCCAATCAGGTGCGGGCCAGCGTCACCTACAACCACGTCATCGAGGGCAGCCTCGCGCTCACCGGGTACTACGCGTGGCAGAAGGTGTGCACGACGCGCGGAATCCTGCCCGGAATGCAGGAACTCGTCCGCAGGATCGGCGACGACGAACGACGCCACATGGCGTGGGGAACGTTCACCTGCCGCCGGCACGTCGCCGCCGACGACGGCAACTGGGGCGTGGTCCAGGAGCGGATGGCGGAGTTGATGCCGCTGGCGCTGGGCATGATCGACTGGGTCAACAAGCAATTCGAGGTCCAGCCGTACGGGCTCGACGACCAGGAGTTCATCGCGTACGCCGCGGACCGGGCGCAGCGCAGGCTGGGGGCGATCGAATCCGCGCGCGGACGGCCGGTCGAGGAGATCGACCTGGACTACTCGCCCGAGGCGCTCGAGGAGAAGTTCGGCGAGGAGGACGC
>JBCEBZ010000017.1:0-7811 GCA_039206675.1 Rhodococcus sp. (in: high G+C Gram-positive bacteria)
GGGTTCGGTTGGCGGAGACCTGTGAAGCGCCGGTCGTGCGGCATCGCCTGGGTGCTCGGCGTTGCGATGGTAGGGGCAATTGCAGGCTGTTCAACTCCAGTGGATGGTGCAGCTGCGCAACAACCGGCGAAGGAGATCGCGTTCCACCCATGTGACGGCCTTACTCAGGCGGCACTCCAAGCTGCGCAGATCGACGTGCGAGCAGGGTCGCGGCTGTCGGATGAGCCGGCGAATCGTTCATGCTCATTTCGATCACGCAACCCCGACTACGGCGTCGTCATCTCTGCAATCGGTGAAACACCCGACAGCGTGAGGACTAACGACCGCTTCAACGTCCTGAGGGAGACGGAGATTGGCGGGCGTCGTGCGCTGGTGTCGGATTTCCGGGGCGGGAGTGCGTGCACGGTGTCGGTGGCGATTGAGCCGGGGATTCTCGAGTTCATGGTCGGGTACAGCGAGCTGGAGGAGTTCACCACCGTCGAGGCGGCGTGCGATCAGGCGACGAAGGTGGCGATGGCGCTGGCGCCGTATTTCCCCGAGCATTTGTAGGGGAGCCGTACTGAGCCGCCACTTTGCGCGAATCGATGGCCGAACCGGCCTTCGCAGGCCCGAAAGTGGTGGCTCAGTGCGAGTGAGCGTGCGAGTGGGCGATGCGTCCGGCGTTTTTACGTCGTGAGGATCCGGTGAGCCGGCAGATGAGGTAGATGATGAACGAGATCGTGGTGACGAAGCTGGACACCGGGACGCCGGGTGCGAGGGAGAGCAGGATGCCGCCGACGGCGGCGAGTTCGGCGAACACGATCGACAGGATGGTCGCCTTCAGCGGGCTGGCGGTGACGTAGGCGGCGGCTGCGGCGGGGGTGATGAGCAGTGCCATCACCAGCAGCGCCCCGACGATCTGGACGCCGAGGGCGGCGGTGATGCCGACGAGCACGGCGAACACGATGGACAGCGCACGCACCGGGACGCCGCGGGCCTCGGCGACGTCGGGGTCGGTGCTCGCGAAGAGGAGGGGGCGGTAGATCAGGCCGAGGACCCCGATGACCAGGACGGCGCAGAGCAGCAGCAACTGCAGGCCGCTGTCTCCGGGGGCGACGATCTGCCCGATCAGCAGCGAGAAACTGGTGCCGGTGCGGCCTTGATACGACCAGATGAACAGCACCGACAGGCCGAGCCCGAACGCCATGATCACGCCGATCACGGAGTCCCGATCGCGGGCCTTGGCGCCGAGCAGTCCGAAGAGGACGGCCGCGACCACGGAACCGGCGATCGCGCCTGCCCCGACGCTGACACCGATGAGCAGGGCTGCGGATGCGCCGGTCAGGGACAGCTCGCTCGTGCCGTGCACGGCGAACGACATCTGCCTGCTGACGATCAGCGGGCCGATGGCTCCCGCGAGGAGGCCGAGGATGGCACCCGCGATCAACGCCTGCTGCACGAAGTCGTACTGCAGGAGGTCGACGGTGGCGGAGACGTCGAACATGCGTGACATGGCGTCGGTGAACTTGTTGCTCATGCGTGTCCCTCGTCCGTGTGGTGCACACCCTCGCCCGGCCGGAGGCCGCCTGCGCTGCCGAGTGCGTCGATGGCGTCGCCGGTGCCGATCACGACGAGGCGGCCGCGCACGTGCAGCACCTCGACGTCGGTGCGGTACAGCTCGGACAGCACCTCCGACGTCATGACCTCTTCCGGTTTGCCGATGCGGAACTGGCCGTCGACGAGGTAGAGCACGCGGTCGACGAGGGGGAGGATCGGGTTGATCTCGTGGGTGACGAACAGGACGGCGGTGTCGTGGGTGCGGCGCCGCCGGTCGATGAGGCCGGACACGAGGTTCTGGTTGGCCAGGTCGAGGCTGAGCAGCGGTTCGTCGCACAGCAGGATCTGCGGGTTGCCGACGAGGGCCTGCGCGATCCGCAGTCGCTGCTGTTCACCGCCGGACATGGAGCCGATCGGCGCGTCCGCGTAGTGCTGGGCGCCGACTTCGGCGATCGCCGCGTCGACGATGGCCCGGCGACGGCTTCGCCGGAGGAGACCGGTTCCCCACTGGTGGCCGTCGACCCCGAGCCCGACGAGGTCGCGGCCGCGGAGCGGCAACCCGTCGTCGAGCGACTTCTGCTGGGGGATGTACCCGACGTGCGAATTGCCTTTCCGCGCCGGGGTTCCGGCGATGCGTGCGGTGCCGGAGCTGAGTGCGAGCTGGCCGAGCAGCACCTTGAGCAGCGACGTCTTGCCCGACCCGTTGGGTCCGAGGACGGCGACGAATTCGCCGGGTTCCACGGTGAGGTCGAGGTCCTGCCAGAGTGTGCGTTCGCCGAAGGACAGTCGCGCCCCTGTCAATTCCAGTGCGGGGACGCGACCGTTGCCGGCGTTCTTCGAAGTGGGTTCAGTCACAAGCCGATCAGTTCTATTGCAGAGCCGCGGCAAGCGACTCGGCGGTAGTGGTCTGCCACTGAATGTAGTCCAGGCCTTCGGGCAGGGTTTCGGTCACCTCGACGACGGGGATGCCCGCCGACTCGGCCGTGGCGCGTACGTCCTGGGTGACCCGGTCCTGTGTCTGCACGTTGTAGACGAGGGCTTGCACCTGCTTGCCGGTGAGCAGTTGCCGTGTCGCGGCGATGGCGGCGGGTGCGGGGTCGTTGCCGTTCTCGATGGCGCTGGTGAAGTCGGGCGGGGTGACGTCCTTCAGGCCCGCGGACTGGAGCAGGTAGTAGGCGATCGGTTCGGTCTGCGCGACGGGTGCGTCCTTGTGCGCTGCGGCGATGCCGTCGGTGATCGCGGAGATCTGCTCGAGCTGGCCGTGGAAGGCGGCGGCGTTGGCCTTGTACGCGTCGGCGTTGTCGGGGTCGAGTTGGCCGAGCTTGTCGGCGATGGACTGCGCGGTGGCGTCGACGGTGTGGACGTCGAACCAGACGTGTTCGTTGACGTCGCCGTGGTTGTGGCCCTCGTGCGAGTCGCCGTCCGAGTGCTCGTCCTCGCCTGCGTGCGCGCCGCCCTCGAGGAGGTCGAACGCGTTGACCGTGAGCTGGTCGCTGTTGCCGGTGCCGATGATGTCGTCGACGAAGTGGTCGTACCCGCCGCCGTTGTAGACGATCAGCGACGCATCGGTGAGCTTCGCGGCGTCGGTGGGGCTCGCCTCGAACGAGTGCGGGTCGGACGACGGTTCGGTGATGATCGAGGTGACGTCCACTTTGTCGCCGGCGACGGCCTGCGCGACGCTGCCCCAGACGTTCGTCGACGCGACGACGGTCAGTGGGCCGTCGCCCGTCGTGTCGGAGCCGCACGCGGTGAGGGTGAGGGCCGCGGCGAACGACAGCCCGACGGCCGCCGTGGCGGCACGAAAACCTGGGAAAGCGCGCACAGAGAACTCCTGACAGAACGAATCGCTAAACGCTATTGGAAACCGTTACCGTTGCACTTTAGCGGATCGGTCCTGGTAGTGCACTTTCGGTGCAGCCCCGACGAGCCGGAACGCGGGCCAGGTACTAACGTCCCCCTATGCCCAGGTCTCGACAGCCTCGTCGCCAAGCCACGCTGGCGTCGCTTGCGGCCGAGCTCAATATTTCGCGAACGACGGTGTCCAACGCCTACAACCGGCCGGATCAACTCTCCGCGGAACTCCGCGACCGGGTGCTGCAGGCGGCGAAGCGCCGTGGCTACCCGGGCCCCGACCCGGTGGCCCGGTCGCTGCGCACCCGCAAGGCCGGCGCCGTCGGACTGCTGCTCACCGAGGCCCTCAGCTACTCCTTCCGTGACCCCGCCGCGATGAGCTTCCTGTCCGGGCTGGCCGAATCGTGTGAGGCCGCCGGGCAGGGTCTGCTCCTGATCCCGGCGGGCCCGGGCCGGGAGGAGGCGGACGCCGCCGCGGTCGTGCAGCAGGCGGGCGTCGACGGGTTCGTGGTGTATTCGGTGGCGGACGACGACCCGTATCTCGCGGCGGTGTGCGAGCGGCACCTGCCGATGGTCGTGTGCGATCAGCCGCGGGAGATCCCGGGGGCGTCGCTCGTGGGCATCGACGACCGCGGTGCGATGCGTGGTCTCGCCGACTATCTGATCGGGCTCGGCCACCGGGACATCGGCGTGCTGAGCATGAGATTGGGGCGCGACCGTTCGGACGGGGTGGCCGACATCGAGCGTCTGCGCTCACCGAACTTCCACGTGCAGCGCGAGCGCATCGAGGGGGTGCGCGACGCGATGGCGGACGCCGGCCTGGACCCGGGGACGCTGACCGTCGTCGAGCGCTTCGAGCACACCGTGAAGTCGGGGCATGCAGGGGCCGCGCAGGCGCTCGGCGTGAATCCGCGGATCACCGCGCTCGTGTGCACCACCGATGTCCTCGCCCTGGGCGCGCTGGACTGGGCGCGCTGGCAGGGCATCGACGTGCCCGGACAGCTGTCGGTCACCGGGTTCGACGGCGTCGACGACGCCCTGCGCGAGGGCCTGACCACGGTGCGGCAGCCGCAGGAGGAGAAGGGGCGCCGGGCGGGCGCCCTGCTCATGTCTCCGTCGCACTCCGGTGTCGCGACCGTCGAGATGCTCGAGACCGAACTGCTGCGCGGGACCACCGCCGGGCCGGCCAGACGCTGACCGGCCCGCGCCCAGGGTCCTAGGCCAGGAGTTGCGCGCAGCGCAGCAGGCCGAGGTGGCTGTACGCCTGGGGGTGGTTGCCCAGTGAGCGTTCGGCGACGGGGTCGTACTCCTCGCTGAGCAGTCCGGTTGGTCCGGCGGCGTCGACCAGTTGCGCGAACAACGCCTCCGCCTGCGACCGCTGACCGATCAGCAGGTACGCCTCGACCAGCCAGGCCGCGCAGAGGTGGAAGCCGCCTTCGGTGCCGGGCAGTCCGTCGTCGTGGTGGTACCGGTACACGGTCGACCCGCTGCGCAGTTCGGCCTCGGTGGCCGTGACGGTGGCCGCGAATTTCTCGTCCGACGGGTCGATCAGCCCGGACAGTCCGATGAACAGGGTGGCGGCGTCGAGGTCGGTGCCGTCGTACGCGGCGGTGAAGGAGCGCACCTCGTCCTTCCAGCCCTTCTCCCGCACCTCGTCGGCGATCTTGTCGCGCAGCGGCGTCCATCCGGGCTCGACGTCGCGGCCGAAATGCTCGGCCAGCGCGACGGCGCGGTCGATGGTGACCCAGCCCATCACCTTGGAATACACGTGGTGACGCGGGTTGTCGCGGATCTCCCAGATGCCGTGGTCGGGTTCGAACCAGCGGCGTTCCACGGCCTCGACCATGGCGCACACCAGTTCCCAGTCGCGGTCGTTGAGCGCGACCTCGGCGCCCTGCTTCTCGCGGGCGTGGGACAGGTCGTGGATGAGTTCGACGATGGGTCCGAACACGTCGAGTTGCACCTGCTGATTGGCCGCGTTGCCGATGCGGACCGGGCGCGAGCCGGCGTACCCGGGCAGCGAGTCGATGACGGCCTCGGGCGGCAGGCCGCCGCCGTGCAGCGTGTAGAGGGGGTGCAGGCGTTCGGGGCCGGGCAGCGTCTCGAGGACGTCGTGCACCCAGTCGAGGTAGCCCTCGGCCTCGCTGAGCGAACCGAGACTGACGAGCGCGGACGCGGTGAGCGCGGCGTCGCGGAGCCAGCAGTAGCGGTAGTCCCAGTTGCGGACGCCGCCGATCTCCTCGGGCAGCGAGGTGGTGGCGGCGGCCATGATCGCGCCGGAGTCGACGTGCACGAGGCCGCGGAGGGTGAGCGCCGAACGCTTCATCAGGTCGGGTTTCAGGGTGGGCAGGGTGAGGGTCTTCGCCCAGTCCGACCAGTACGCCTCCGCGAGTGCGCGGCGTTCTTCCTCCGGAGTTTCCGAAGGTCCGATTTCCTCGGTGCCGCACCGCAATTCCAGCACGATGTCGCCGCCGGACGGGTCGACGACGGCATGCGCGGTCTGCTGATTGCCGTCCGAGGTCACGTTCCACTGGACGCCGGGGGAGCGCAGCACGATCGGCTCGTTGGTGCCGTGCACCCGCAGGCCCTCGGCGACCGCCTCCAGGATGACCTGGCCCTGCCCGAACTCGGGTCGCGGCGCGAACGTCACGACGGCGGCGGCCTTGCCGCTGATCACCCGGGTCAGGTCGGTGCGGCCCTGGCGGACGTCGTGCGGAAGGTAATCGGTGACGGCGAGGCTGGCCCACCGGGTCTGCACGGTCATCGTGCTGTCGATGTAGCGCTGGCTCAGCGGCAGCGCGCTGCGGTGCGGGCCCACGGTGAAGTGGCCTGCCTCCGGTCCGCCGAGAAGGTGCGCGAACACGGACGCCGAGTCGGGCTCGGGGTGACACAACCACGTGAGGGTCGCGTCGGGGGTGACGAGGGCGACGGTCCGCGGGCTGGCGAGCATGGTGAGGCGCTCGATCGGCGGCGCGTGCGCCCCGGACAGCCAGGTGCGGCGCTCCTCGAGCAGGAACGCGAGGGCCGCGGCCACGTCCTCGGTGGTGTCGACACGGTGCTCGGCGAGGCTGTCGCCGGGGCCGACCTTCACCCCGAGGTCGGGACCCTGGAGGCGGGCGAACGCCTTCTCGTCGGTGACGTCGTCGCCGACGAAGACCGCTGCCGTCGCGCCGTCCTGGTGGCGGATCAGGTCCAGGGCATGGCCCTTGTCGGTGGCGACGACCGCCAGTTCGACGACGGACTTGCCTTCGGTGACCTGGACCCCCACGCGCTGCCCGGCGTCGGCGCGCACAGCGGCAAGCGCCTGGGCGCCGTTCTCGGCGTCGGCGTTGCGGACGTGGAGGGCGACGCTCGCCGGCTTCGCCTCGACGGACGTGCCGGGGTGCAGCTTCGAGATCCGGGTGAGTTCCTCGGTGATCTCGGCGAGGAGCTTCTTGGCGTCCGCGTCGATCGCATGGATGAAGCCGATGTCGAATTCCGAGCCGTGGCTGCCGACCAGTTGAACCTCGGCGGGCAGCCGCGACAGCGCGGCGAGGTCTTTGAGTGCCCGGCCGGAGATCACGGCCGCCGTCGTGCCTGCGAGGCTGGCCAGGGCGCGGAGAGCGCGCACCGATTCGGCGTGGGGAAACGCCTTCTCGGGGTCGGAGACGATGGGGGCCATCGTGCCGTCGTAATCGGAAGCGACGAGTAGACGAGGGGTCCGTGCAACCCTCGACAGGGCACGACGAAGTTCGATGGGCAGATCGTGGGCGCTCACATGTTCAAATCTAGGGGATGCGACGGCTGTGAGCGCGTTCTCGGCGCGGGCTGTGCCCCGATCGGGTCCCAGGGCATGTCTCCCAATCCCCATTTCGGCGCTCCTGGCGCCCAATCGCCGCCCTGCTGCGTTGTCGTCGGCGCCGATACAACAGCGGTATCGGCTTCTCCTCCGCCTTGCCGGACGACGATTGATTCGCCAGGTGCATCCGAGAGGGATTGGAAGACACGCCCTACTCCGGTCTGCGGCTCCCGTCACCGAGCAGCAGTTCGACGGTGAGTTCGAGCCGATTCGCGACATCGGTCGCAGACGAGCGGCGTGTGAGCCAGGCCACCAGGTTCGACAGCCACACGTCGGAGATGACGCGGGCGACGGCCAACTGGTCTTCGGTGGGTTCGGTGTCCGTCATCGCGCGGGCGAAGAGGCGGTCCATCAGCTTGCCCACCTGGTCGACCTCGGCGGCGGCGGAGGCGTCGGCGAACATGAACGCGCGCGTCATGGCCTCGGTCAGCAGCGGGTCGCGCTGCATGGCCCGGGTGATCTGGCTGAGGATCAGCTGCATCCGCTCGAGGGGGTTGCGGCCCGGCGGGTTCTTTCCGCGCGAATCGATCCGCTCGAACTCGCGGCCGAGCGCCGACACCAGCAGGTGCACCTTGGACGGGAAGTA
>JBCEBZ010000018.1:0-29204 GCA_039206675.1 Rhodococcus sp. (in: high G+C Gram-positive bacteria)
CCTGCCAGATCCTCTGCGAGCCGAAGGACTTGGTCAGTCCCTCGACGGATACCTCCACTCCCACCATTACCTCCGTGTATTCAGTGTCGGGGCCGGCTCGGATGCCCTCGCGGCACGTGCGACCGCGGGCAGGAGCCCACAGCCGTCCCGCCGGCGCATGCCGGAGTCCCAGCCGGGTGACCTCACTGTTCGAATTTGGCTTGTTCGCAGTACTTTTCGTCGCGTCGCGGCCGATCGACGGCGCGCTCGCGACCCCTAACTGTGATACAGATTACGTCGCACGTATTACGTTATACGACTTTTGACTCTTGACGCAAGAGCGGGAAGAGGATTGGCCCACCTGTGAAATACCCACCGGCATAGGCATTCCCGCACGATACGGCCGTGACCAGGCACGGGAACCGCCGACCATCGTAGCTAAGAACATTAGATTTACCGGAGAAAACGCAAAGAAGCCGTGCCCCTCTCGGGACACGGCTTCTCGGGGACGCGGGCGAACTAGGGCAGGAAGGCCGGTAGGACGAATTGCCTCATCATCTGCCGGTGCGAGGGATCGGCAGGATCCGAATTGTCCAGTCGCGGTGCGAGCATCAGCTGCACGAGGGTGATCCAGGAGCACGCCTCGTCGGTGTCGATATCCGCACGCATCTCGCCGTCGGCCTTGGCGTCGTCGAAGATCGGCCCCCACAGTTCGGTGGTGAGACTCGTTGCGAGAGGGATCGTCTCGAGCCACGAATCGCCGCCGACGTGTTCGGGGCTGACGAGGATGCGTACGATCGGATCGTTGATCCCGTCGTAGACCAGGTAGATGAGGCCCTCGATCAGCCTGTCCTCGAACGTCGCGCATTCCATCAGGAACTTCCGGCCGCGCTCGAGCGTCTGACGCGATCGCCACCTGATCAACTCGGTGGTGAGCGTCTCGCGGTCCTGGAAGTAGCGGTAGACGGTCGGGCGAGACACCCCCGCCTCCTTGGCGATGTCCTCCATGGTCGTCTTCGCGATACCGAAACGAAGAATCATCGTCTGAGCAGCCACGAGTATCTGAGACCGTGCCACATCGGCGTCCTGACTCAGGACCCCGGCGGTCTTTCTTCTTGCCATCCTCGCTCCAGACACTGTCACTTCCGGCCGGCCACCCCGATCGACCGCGATACAAATGACAATACACGTAAAGTGTTGCACCGAGGGTAGCCGCCACGCCCTGTTCATTACACCAAAAGAGCGAGGCAGCTGCCCGAAGCCCCTCGGGACCACGGACAACTGCCTCGGACATGCCTCGACCCTAGGACGAGGGCGTGAAGGTGATGGGGAGTCGGATGCAACCGCGCACCTGCGTGGCGTGCAGGATCGGCGGGTCCTCCGGAACGAGGCGGTAGTCGGGCAACCGCCGGTGGATCTCCTCCATGGCCAGCTTGAGCTCGATTCGAGCCAGGTGAGATCCGATGCACCGATGCGGCCCGGCACCGAACGACAGGTGACGGTTCGGCGAGCGGTCGATCCGCAGCTCATCGGGATCCTCGAACTCGCCACCGTCGCGGTTCGCCGAGCAGAGCAGCACGATGAGCTGGTCGCCCTGCGCGATCGTGACTCCGCCGAGCTCGACCTCACGGGTCGCTCGCCGGCCCGCGATGACGGCGGCCTCGATCCTCAGGATCTCCTCCACCGCGGCCGGGATGGTGTCGGGATCGTCCACGATCTCCTGCCGCTGACCCGGATTGTTCGCGAGGTGGATGATTCCCCAGGCAAGTGACCCCTGGACGGTGTGCAGGCCCGCGATGAGCAGGAGGAAGAACATGCGGTACAGCTCTTCGTCGGTGAGCAGCCGTACCCCGTCCTCCATCTCGATCGGGGTGTTGATGATCTGCGCGGTCAGGCTGTCCGAGGTGTTCTCGCCCGAGCGGACTCCGGCCACGATGGCGCCGAAGTAGCCGAAGATCTGGTTGGCCGCGTCCTCGCGCGCCTTGGCGGATTCCTCTTCTGTTCCACCGGGAATGCCCTGCAGTGCAATGTCTGTCGTCTTGGTGAACATCTCGGCGTCCTCGAGCGGCCAGCCCATGAGGGCCAGGAACACCCGCGTCGGCAGCTCGTGGGCGAACTCCGAGATGAACTCGGCTTCACCTCGTGCCGCGAAGTCGTCGATGAGGGCGTTGACGACGTCCCGGATCTGGGGCTCGAGCTCCTTCATCCGCTTGGGACTGAACAGCGGTTGCAGCGCCTGCCGGTAGAACGTGTGCTCCGGCGGGTCGAGCTCGATCGGGATGAACTTCCCCTGGCCCGCGTTCACGAGATTGTTCGGGTAGCTGGAGAAGGTCTCCGGATCGCGGAGGACCTGGTGGATCTCCTCGTAGCGCGTCACGATCCAGTGTCCGCCGTGCGCCGTGGAGTAGACGACCGGGCCGATGGCCCGCAGCGCCGCCGCCCGTTCCTGGAACACGTCCTCGGGCATCGCCAATGTCTGGTCGTAGACGTCGAAGTCCACGACGAGCTTGTCGGGTAGTTGGGTAGTCGTCACTGCTTCTCAGCCTTCCGAAGTCGGGAGTTCGACGCTCAGCGCGCGTTCGGGGCACATCTCGACGAGGGCGCCCAGTTGGTCTCGTAGTTCCTCGGGAACCGGTTCGGCGACGACGACGGGGTAGCCCTGGTCGTCGCTGTCGACAATCTCGGGTTCCGCGCCGTAGCAGAGGCCGTGGCCCGCGCAGGCGGATCGGTCGACCTTCAACGACGGCGCACTCTTCTGCGGATGAACGGTCATCGACGGACTCCCCACTCAGTCGACGGGAACCGTCGGGGTCGGCGTGTCCTCTTCGAACATCATCGCGACGCGTGACAGTGTGCCGCCGTCCGTCGCGGGCAGCGTCAGACCGGAAATGTATGCGGAGTCGTCCGACACGAGGAAGAGTGCGACCTTCGCGTTGTCCACGAGCGACGGCGGACGCTGGAGCTTGAGCGGAATCGGCGAGACGCCCGGATCCCACGGTCCCGCGGTCTCCTCGTAGGACTGGCCGATCACCGGGGTGCCCGGGCCCATCAGGAAGTTCGGCGACATCCCGTGCGTGGGCGCGAGGGCGTTGACGCGAATACCGTACCGCCCGAGATCCAGGCTGAGCCCGCGAACCAGGCCGTTGACACCGGCTTTCGTCGCCGAGTACATCGCGATGCTGTGATAGGCGGCGAAGGAAGCCGCAGACGACGTCGCGAGGATGGTGCCGCCACCGTTGGCCCGCATCGCCGGCACCGCAGCCTTACAGGAGTACACGACGCCACTGAGATTGACGCCGAGAACGTGCTGCCAGTCGGCATCCGTGAGGTCCTGGAACTCCACGTGTTCACCGCCCGCCACCGACGGGACTCCGCCACGGGAGACGACACCCGCGTTGGCCCACATGATGTCGAGCTTGCCGAACTGTTCGACGGTGGTCTCGACGCTGCGGTAGACGGCCGCCTCGTCACTCACGTCGGCGGTGATGGCGATGGCCGTTCCGCCTTGCTGCTCAACCAGTTTCGCGGTCTGCTCGGCGCGGTCGCCGTCGATGTCGACGACCGCCACCTTCGCACCTTCCGATGCGAACAACTGCGCACCCTGCCGTCCGAGCCCGGATCCACCTCCGGTGATGACGGCGACTTTGTCCTGAAGTTTCATGTGAACTCCTCCATGATGATTCGTCAGATGCCGGAGACTCGCGGTGTGTGAGGACATCGTCCGGCGAAGTCGGGCGGCGAGACTGTTCCGATCCTCGACGGCGGGGGGCTGTCGCCGGTCGAGAGGATCGAGTGCGGGCCGCATCTCCGATCCGAGTAAACCTTATACCGTTAGGCAGTGAGACGTCAATCACTTTCTTCGGCGTGCGCCGAGTCGGCGCTTCCGGATGAACTCAGCCGGAAATGACTGCACGCGTGGCAATTTCAATCATCGACGCGGTGTCCACCAGCTTCACGCGAGGACGGCCCGATTCCCTGCCGAGCCGCCGCTCGTGCGCGTCGATCGCCTTCCACCCGTCGTAGTCGATGCGTTCGGGCCTGCGCTCCGCGACCAGTCCGCGAAGGTCCTGCCGACCGCCCGTGGGAGCCCGCAATCGACCGGAGTGGAAGTCGTCTACGAGGTTGTCGACGGTTTCGGCGGCGCAGGCCTTGTTGGTGCCGATGACGCCGGAGGGGCCCCGCTTGATCCACCCGACGCTGTACACCCCGGGCATCGGACCACCCGAGTCCGGATCCAGCACGCGGCCTCCGTCGTTCTGCATCGTGGAGCGCGCACCCGAGACGGGGATTCCCGCGACCGGGATCCCCCGGTACCCCACCGACCGCAGAACCAGCCCACAATCGATGTCCTCGACGACGCTCGTCGGCACCGCGCGCGAGCGGCCGTCCGGATCGTGAACCAGCTCGTTGCGGACCAGGCGGATCCCCTCCACCCGGCCTCGTCCCACCACTTCGGCCGGAGAGAGCAGATAGCGCAACGCAATACGCTTGTTCTCCGGCGCGTGCGGGGCCGCAGCAAATTCTGCGACGATCCTGGCTTTCATCGCCTCGACCGGGTCGGTTCGCCCACCCGCCGGCGCCGCCCACGTCACCTCCCCCGGCTGCACCGAGACATTCACGCCGGGCAGGTAGCCGAGCGCGAGCAACTCCGGATTCGTGTACGCCGCTTGCGCCGGACCGCGCCGTCCGACGACGAGCACTTCTCTGATCCTGCTCTCCGACAACGCTTCCAGTGCGTGCGGGGCGATGTCGGTCTTCGTCAGTTCGGCGGTGCCCGCGACGAGAACCCGGGCCACGTCCAACGCCACGTTGCCGTTGCCGATGATCACCGCGCGCTCACCCGACAAGTCGAAGGTGCGGTGCGCGTGGTCGGGATGACCGTTGTACCAGGCCACGAACTCCGTCGCCGAGTGACTTCCGGGAAGATCCTCGCCGGGAATCCCCAGTGCGCAGTCGGCGGGGGCGCCGACCGCGTAGATCACCGCGTCGTGATGCGCGAGCAGATCGTCGTGAGTCAGATGTGTGCCGACCTCGACATTGAGGTAGAAGTCCACGTTCTTCCGCGACGCCGTCTTCTGAAACAGCGAGGCGACCGCCTTGGTCCCCTGATGGTCCGGTGCCACACCGAACCGGATCAGCCCGAACGGTGTCGCAAGCTTCTCGAAGAAGGAGACTTCCACCGCGGGACCGATCCGCGACAGCAGGCTCTCGGCCGCGTAGCAACCGGACGGCCCGGACCCGACGATCGCCACCCGCAGCAGTGCGCGTTCGAACACGCGGACCGCCTCGGCAGCCGGACGTTCGGGGACGGGCGCCGGCTGTTCCCGGTTCGTGTAGAACGCCGCGTTGATCTCCTCGTAGCGTGCGGTTTCCGGCGTCAGGTCGTAATCGGGAACGATCGCGTCGACCGGACAGGCGTCGATGCAGGCGCCGCAGTCGATGCAGCCGACCGGATCGATGTACAGCATCTCCGCGGTGCCGTAGCCGGGCTCGTTCGGAGTCGGATGGATGCAATCGACGGGGCACACCGCGACGCAACTCGCGTCGTTGCAGCAGGATTGCGTAACTACATGAGCCAACGTGAGCTCCTATCGCCTGGTGACCGAGTCGGTAAAACGCTGGATCGCATCACCGTTTTACAGTGATACAAATTACGTTAGATGTAATACCGTCGGTGTGTCAAGCCTCACACTCGGCGCAAAAAGGTCGGGCCCACACGCCACCGGCGTGTGGGCCCGACCTTTTGCAGGCCAGCCGAAAGGTCAGAGGTTGCGCAGCCGCACGATCTCCTTGTCGAACTCGTCGATGCTCTCGACGGAACTCATGTGGCCGACACCGGGCAGGACGATCAGCCGCTCGAGGTGACCGGCCTCGTCCAGGACGCGCGCAAGCTTGCGGGCGTGGACGGGTGGGGTCAGCCGGTCCATGGAACCGACGAGCACCGTGGTCGGGACGTCGAGGTTGTCGAGTGCCTCGTGGATGTCGAGGCCGCTGAGCGCAGCACCCCAGCCGCCGCGGATGCGCGGCTTGCAGTCCCGGACGATGTTCTCGCAGAACTGGACCTCGGCGCGAGTGGCGTTCGGCGACATCGACACGTACTGCAGCGCGCGGGTCATCACCGGCGAAGACACCAACGGGACCGGCGTGCTCAGGACGGCGCGGCCGACCGGAACCGGCACGCGCGGAAAGCGATTCGGCAACGGGATGACGGTGGTCTCGGCGACGAGCCGGTCGCACGCGGTGCTGGCGAGCAGGACCGCCGACGCATACTTCTCGACCTCGTCCGGGTGCCTGCCCGCCCACGCCATGATGCTCATGCCACCCATGCTGTGACCCACGAGTACGGCCTTCTTGTCTTCCCGCACTGTCGCCTTCAGCACCTCCGACAGGTCGTCGGCGAGAACGTCGGGGCCGAGCGGGAGCGAGCCGACCGAGCTGCGACCGTGCCCCCGCTGGTCGTAGGTGATGACGCGGTACTCCCCGGCGAGCGCATTCACCTGCGGGTACCAGTACTCGGTCGAACAGGTCCAACCATGGCTCAGCACAATGGGATCGCCGTCCACCGGACCGTAGGCGCGTACGTACAACGTCGCTCCGTCGTCGGTGAGGATCTCCGTCACGTCCGGGCGCAGATCCGGGGTGCGCAGCAACTCGTTCGGGGCCACCTCGGTCGACAACGTCAGCCCGCGGGTGGCCCGCTTGCGACGGATCGCCGCTACCGCGGCGGCGACGGCGCCGACCCCGGCTGCGGCTGCGAGCGCCTGGAAGGCGATGATGCGCGAACTGCTGGTCATTCCAACCCCTGTCCTGTCTGACTTGCTCTGCTGGTGTCCGTGTCCGACGCCGGACCCGGTGTCTCGCCGAGTTGCCGGGCCGCGCGCCCGAGGGCCTGGGAGATCTGCTCCTCCATCGCCTCTTCGAACAGCGACTGGACGGCGTCGTGCGCGAGGGGACGCATCTGGTCGACGAGCCGCGCGATCTCCGAGACCTTCGCCTCGTCGAGGTCGAGCGGCTCACCCTCGGCGGCGAGATAGCGGTCCGCGACGACGGCGACGAACCGCGCGGCGACGTCGGAGAGATGACGTCGCACCGCCGCGGTCTGCTCGAGGACGTCCTCGAGCGGGATGCCGGCGTCGACGAGGACCTGCGCCGCCTCGATCAGTCGCGGATCGTCGACCGAATAGTCGTCCCCGGCGGGAACGAGCACACCGAGTTCGGTGCCGCGGGCGATGTTGGCCTCGGTGGTCTGCGCCCCGAACATGCGTTTCAGCTCGGCGATCGTCAGGCGCGCCGCCCGCCTGCGCTTCTTCCAGCGACTGCCCGGGTCGTCGGTCTCCAGAACGTCCTTGACCTGCAGTCCGTAGTGCGCGGCGGTGAGCAGTTCGCTGATGGTCGCGAACGTGTAGCCGCGGTCGAGCATGCGCCCGATGAGGTGCAACCGCGCGAGGTGCGATTCGTTGTACCACCCTGTGCGCCCCTGCTTCCGCGGCGGCGGGAGGAGTCCGCGGTCCTGGTAGACGCGCACGTTGCGCACGCTCACCCGCGCCTCGCGGGCGAGGTCGTCGATCCGGTACTCCTTCATCGGACGATGCGCTCCTCGGTAGCCTGAAACCACCATAGCATTGTCACAATGTCCATTGTCATCGTCAGCGCGCGAAAGGCCCCGAACTTCGCGCGAGCGTGCGGGAAGCGGGGCCTATCCGGCGGGAGTGTCTACCAGCGAGGTCCGCGCTGGACGTCGTCGACGCGGGGGCGCACGTCCACGAGATAGACGCACACCGCGACGACCGCGACGATGCCGAACAACTGCACGGCGGGGAACAGCAGCAGGACGAGGAACGCGACCGCGAGAATGCTCAGCCAGATCGGCTTGCTCAATTTGTCCACGGCGGTGAACGCGTCCTTGCGCTGACGAGCAGCGTGGAACAGCGCGTACGCAGCGCCACCCAGGGCGACGATGCGAATCACCAACAAGATCACCGAGACGACGCCGTCAACTTGAATCACAGCCCCATCCTACGAGGTCGGCACGCAAACGGCCCCCGCACCGAACGTGCGGGGGCCGAAAAGCGTGAAGGATCAAGCCTTCTTGGCCGGAGCAGCCTTCTTGGCCGGAGCGGCGGCCTTCTTGGCCGGGGCCGGAGCGGCCGCGGCCTTGGCCGGAGCAGCCTTGGCCGGAGCGGCCTTGGCGGGAGCGGCGTGCTTGGCCGGGGCGGCCTGGTCGGCGCGGGCCTGGACGTCGGCCGCGGTGGCGGTGACGCGATCAGCAGCGCCCTTCGACGCTTCCTCGGCCTGGTCGCCCAGGTCGAGAACCTTCAGCGCAGCCTCGTCGCCGGCGTCGGCGATGGCCTCGCCGAGTCCCTCGGCGGTCTCGGAGATGCGGCCCGACGCGAGGCCCGCGAGCTTCGCGGCCTGCTCGCCCACGGCGCGCGTCTGGCGAGCCACGGTGCCGAGCGCTTCCTCGGTCAGCTCGACGGCATCACCGAAGGCGGTCTCGGCGCGGCCGATGCCCTCCTCGACGACAGGCTGCTTGCGGATGCGCTCGACGGTGTCCTCGCCGCGCTCCGCGAGAGACGTGTACAGGTCGGATGCCACCTTCAGGTAGGCCTCGGCGACCTTGCGCAGCTCGTCGGCGGTGAACTTCTCACGCAGCTCGGCAAGCTCCTCGGGCAGCTCGGACGGCAGGCCGGCAAGGCGGTCGCGAAGGTTCTCGACACCCTCGGTGACCTCTTCCTGCAGTCCGGCGAAGCGCTCCTTGGCGCCGCCGACGCGCTCTTCGACGTCACCCTGGGTGGACTCGGCGCGCGAGCGGACCTGGGCGACGACGTCGGCCACGGCCTGCACCACGACGTCTCCGGCACCTACGGCCGCGTACAGCGAGGTCTTGACGCTGTCGATGGTCTTCTGGTCAGTCATCGGCTTTCTCCTCTTCAACGGTGGGGGGTTCTGGTTCCGGCGTCTGGGAATCAGAACGCTGGTGTTCTTCTGTCCGAAGCTCGGACGTCCGGGATTCGGCCGCTTCCGCCGATTCGTTCTCACGACAGAACGACTCGTAGATCTCGAGCAGCACCTGCTTCTGCCGCTCGGTGATGGCCGTATCCGCGAGCAGAGCGTCACGGAGGGGACCGTGTGGCCGCTGCTCGAGGTAACCCGCCTGGACGTACAGGACCTCCGACGAGACCCGGAGCCCCTTGGCTATCTGCCCAAGCACCTCGGCCGAGGGCTTGCGCAACCCACGTTCGATCTGACTCAGATACGGATTACTGACACCGGCCAGCTGCGCCAGCTGCCGCATCGACACCTGGGCCGCTTCGCGCTGGGCACGAATGAAACCTCCGATGTCGTGAGCGGCGTTGCTGACTACGCGAGCTGCCAGATCTCCTGCACCGGCCGCATCGCGGTCATCGCTGGCCATCAGTCCTCCGTGTTGCTGGGCAGCACCAAGCCTAAAGCAGGGTGCTAGCAATTGCAAGCACTCTGTTAGCACCCAGCTAGCGGGGTCCGTTCCGCGCGGGACGTCAGCCGAACAGCAACGTCGAGAACGTGTAGATCAGCAGGCCCGCGATCGAACCGACCACGGTGCCGTTGATCCGGATGAACTGGAGATCGCGTCCCACTTGGAGCTCGATCTTCTTGGACGCCTCCTCGGCGTCCCAGCGCTCGACGGTGTCGGAGATGATCGCGGTGATCTCGTCGGTGTAGTGGACGACGACGTATCGCGTGCCCGCGAGCACCCACCCGTCGACCTTGGCTCTCAGCTCGTGGTCGTCGCGCAGCCGCTCGCCGAATCGCACGACGTTCTCCGCGACCTTCGTGCGCAGCGTGCTGTCCGGGTCGTCGACGGACTCCATGATCAGGCGCTTGGCGACCTTCCACGTCGCCGCGGCGAGGCCGGTCACCTCCTCGCGTCCCATGATCTCGGCCTTGATCTTCTCGGCCTTCTCCATGGTCGCGGGATCGTTCTGCAGGTCGTCCGCGAAATCGACGAGGAAGCGGTTGGCCGCCTGCCGCACCTCGTGCTCCGGGTTGGACCGCACCTTCCAGGTGAATTCCACGAGTTCCCGGTGGATCTTCTCGCCGAGCATGGCGTCCACGAACTTGGGCGACCAGGCGGGCGAATCGCGGCTGACGATCCGGTCGATCGTCTCCTGGCTCCCGAGCGCCCACTGGTGCGCCCGCTCGGCGAGCAGATCCAGGATCGGCAGCTGCCGGTTCTCCCGCAGGAGTTCCCCGAGCACCCGACCGATCGGCGGCCCCCACTGGGGCTCGGCCAGCCGGCGCACCAGCGTGCTGTCGATGATCTGCTGCACGTCCTCGTCGCGCAGGATCTCGACGAAGCCACGCAGGATGGTGGCCGTCTCGGCGGCGACCCGCGCCGCATGCTTCGGCTGCGCCATCCAGGTTCCCAGCCGGAGCGGGATCTCCGCGGCCTCCACCTTGGCGGACACCACCTCGGGGGCCAGGAAGTTCTGGCCGACGAAGCTGCTGAGGCTCGCCCCCAGCTGATCCTTCTTGCGCTTGATGATCGCGGTGTGCGGGATCGGCAGCCCCAGCGGATGCCGGAACAGCGCCGTCACCGCGAACCAGTCGGCCAGCGCGCCGACCATGCCGGCCTCCGACGCGGCCCGGACGTAGCCGACCCACTCCCCCGCACCGCGCGATTCCTGCCACCGGCACACGAGGTAGACCACGGTGGCGAAGACGAGGAAGCCCGTCGCGACAGCCTTCATCTTGCGAAGATCGCGACGCTTCGCTTCGTCGTCGAAGGCGGAAAGGCTCAATTGATCCACAGACGCCATTGTGCCCAAGGTCGGCGCGGGGGCGGTCGCCCAGCCGCGGGACGCGCGCCCGCACAGGCGGCGTTGTGCCGTGCGACAAGACCCGCGCACTAAGCTGGCAGGAGATCGCGACACGAAACGGATGTGAAGAGACGCAGTGGCGAACGACGACGTGAAGGATCCCGAGCAGGTGGCCGGGTCGATGACGAAGCTGGACAAGGCGGCAAAGCCCGACGGGCGCAAGCGCCGCTGGCGTGAGCACAAGATCGCGCGCCGAGAAGAACTCGTCGACGGAACGATCGCCGCCATCCGCCTGCGCGGACGAGATATCGGGATGGACGAGATCGCATCCGAGATCGGCGTCTCCAAGACCGTGCTGTACCGGTATTTCGCGGACAAGAGCGACCTGACGAACGCGACGATGGCGCGGTACGTGGAGACCACGCTGGCCCCCCGGATCTACGAGGCCATCGGCGGAGACCTCGACGACTTCGAGCTGACCCGCGCCACGATCACCGCGTACGTCGAGACGGTGGCGTCGGATCCCGACGTCTACCTCTACATCATGGCCAACGGTTCCGGCCCCGGCCGCGAGACGGTCGCCGACTCGGAGCGGATGATCGCCGAGGTCCTCTCCACCGTTCTCGGCGAGCGGCTGCGGCAGATGGAGATGGACTCCGGCGGCGCAGTTCCCTGGGCGTACGGAATCGTCGGCGGTGTGCAGCTGGCCACCCACTGGTGGATCTCCAACCGGTCGATGTCGGTCGAGGACCTGATCAACTACCTCACGATGATGACCTGGGGTGGAGTCACGGGTATTGCCGCGGTCAACGGCTCGCCCGCCCGCTTCAATGCGATCCCGCACCCGCTGCTGCCCCCTGCCGACGCGACCGAATAGGCACCGATCGATTCTTGTGTAACTAGCAGTCACAGGTAAACTTGCCCGTGTGAACGAACACGAGGAAGAAGATGAGGGCTACCGCGGCCCCGCCGACGTCGTCGTCGGCGACCGTCCCGCCGTGACGGTGCAGGTCCAGTTGGCGGGAAACTTCGAACCCATCAGCGGCCGGTACGTCTGGCACGGCCGCGTCCGCACCCTGACGGACGCCCTCGGCGCGGACGCAGACCTGTCCGCAGGGACGGAACTCCGGATCACGGCCCCGGAGGGCACGGCCACCGCCCGGATCACCGGCGTCGATCTCTGGGGTAGCCATCTCGTCGACGGAGTGACGCCCCCGCCCTTCAGCCGGGTGTGAACTCGAAGTCCGCCGGATCGACCGAGCGCGTCCGCTGCCAGTAGCGCACGGTCGAGCCCGGCCAGATCGCGCGGTTCACGCCGTGCGAGTCCAGATACCAGCTCACGCATCCGCCGCGGGTCCACACACCCTTCGACAGCTTCCGCTGAATGTCCGAGTTGGAGCTGCTCTGCACCGCCGGCCGGACGACCGCAGCGTCCGCGCCGCGCCGGTCGACGAGATCCATCAGCCGGAGGACGTAACGAATCTGCGACTCGATCATGAACACCACCGAATTGTGACCGAGCCCGGTGTTGGGACCAAGGAGGAAGAACGCGTTGGGGTAACCCGCGACGGTGATACCGAGGTGGGTGCGGATCCCGTGCTCCTGCCATTCGTCGGCGAGGCGCCTGCCGTCGACCCCGGTGAGGGCGATGCTGTCGAAGCCGTCGGTGACGTGGAATCCGGTGGCGTAGATGATCGCGTCCACCTCCCGCTCCGTTCCGTCCCGCGCCACGATGGCGTGCGGCCGGACCTCCGCGATGCCGTCGGTGATCACGACCGAATTCGGTGAGATCAGCGCCGGGTAGTACCTGCCCGACCCGAGGATCCTCTTGCAGCCGATGACATAGGACGGGGTGAGCTTGCGGCGCAACTCGGGATCGGTGACGGTCCGGTTCAGATTTCCCCGCGCCGCGCTCTCGAGCGGCTTCATCAGGCGGAAGTGCCCGTTGAACCCGAGCGCGAACGATTCGTATGTCCAGTAGACCGCGGCACGCGCCATCCGCCGCAGCAGCGGAACCCGGCCGAACAGGCGCCGCGCCCTCGGCGGAATACGGAAGTTGAGGCCCGGTATCACCCAGGGCGGCGTCCGCTGATACACCTGCAACTCGGCGACCTCCCCCACGATTTCGGGAACGAACTGAACCGCGCTGGCGCCCGTCCCGATCACCGCGACCTTCTTGCCCCGCAGGTCGTAGTCGTGGTTCCACCGCGCCGAATGAAACGCGGTGCCCTCGAACGTGCCGGCTCCCGGCAGATCCGGGACGTTCGGGATGTGCAGGGAGCCGATCCCGGACACGACGAACTGCGCGACGTACTCGTCGCCCGACTCGGTGTGGATGTGCCACCGGCGATGTTCGGCGTCCCAGTATCCGCCCGTCATCGTGCGGCCGAAATGAATGTTGCGCCGCAAGTCGTACTTGTCGGCCAGCCCGCGCAGGTAGTCGAAGATCTCCGCCTGCCCCGACCACATCTGCGTCCAGTCCGCGTTCGGCTCGAACGAGAACGAGTACAGGTGCGAGGGCACGTCGCACGCACAGCCCGGGTACGTGTTCTCCCGCCACGTGCCACCGACCTCCTGCGCCTTCTCCAGCAGGATGAAGTCGTCGCGCCCACGCTTGCGTAGCTGGATGGCCGTGCCCAGACCGGAGAAGCCGGTCCCGATCACCAGGACACGGCAATGATGCACCTCGCCGCCCACACCTCCATGTAACGCTTCTGTGGCATTGTCTGCACATGGCAGAGAACGCACGCGGATTCTGGAAGACACCCGCCACCGAGGCCCTGCGGTCACACTCGGGCCGGCGGATCGCCGAACTCGACTGCGGGAGCACACCCGGATTCGTCGGCGACAAGTCGGACGGTGTCCTGCTGTTCGAGGAACGCGGCGCGGTGCTGTCGGCCCTGCAGGAAAAGCTCTACGCCAACGGACGATCCGGCGACCGGCGGTCGGTGCTCCTCGTGCTCCAGGGCATGGACACCGCGGGTAAGGGCGGGATGGTCCGCCACGTCATCGGGCACGTGGACCCGCAGGGTGTCGATCACGCCTCGTTCGGCGTTCCCACTCCCGAGGAGAAGCGCCACCACTTTCTGTGGCGGATCGGCAAGGCCGTGCCCCGCGGCGGGCAACTCGGCGTGTTCGACCGGTCGCATTACGAGGACGTGCTGGTGGTCCGGGTTCACGATCTCGTGCCCGAGGCGGTCTGGAGCGGCCGCTACGACGAGATCAACCAATTCGAGAAGGAACTCGTCGCGTCCGGCACAACCCTGGTCAAGGTCGCGATGTTCGTGTCACTCGACGAGCAGAAGTCACGGTTGCGCGAGCGCTTGGAACGCCGCGACAAGTACTGGAAGTACAATCCCGCGGACGTCGACGAGCGCTTGCTGTGGCCGGCGTACCAGGAGGCGTATCAGGCAATGCTCGACCTGACGTCGACCGACTACGCGCCGTGGCACGTGGTTCCGTGCGACCGCAAGTGGTACAGCCGGCTCGCGGTCACCGAGCTACTGATCGACGCCCTGGAGAAACTCGACCTCGATTGGCCGCCCGCCACTTTCGACATCGACGTGGAGAAGCGGAGGCTCGCGGAATCCTGACTCCGCCGGATCTGCCGCAGTCAGAACAGGTGCGGCGTTTCGTGATGCAGCCTGTGGTCGTGGCGCACGGTTCCGCCGTACAGCGCCATCGCTCCGGCCAGTGCGACGACGCACAGAGACCCGGAGATCACCGCCCAGCCGCCCTGCCCGGATCCCGCGGCGACGAGGAACCCGCCGAGACAGACCACCGAGAGCAGAACCAGAGCGAAGCTGACCCAAGCTGCGAAGAGATTGAGTTTCACGGCACTCACCTCACCTTCGAGAACGTGGTCCCGACGCTACGCCCGACCTGCACCGACGACAAGGCGGACCGGTTTTCTTCGCGCCGCCGTGGGTAACCGGAAGTCATGAACCTCGAACGGCTGTTCCGGAAAGCGGAAGCCGCCGAGTTCCTCGACGGCGGCAGCCGTTTTCTGCAGCAGCGGATACAGGGGGCGCTCGGTTCCTCCGATGTCGGTCCCTTGTTGCGTGGCGACACGGGTGCGCTGTTGCGTGGCGACACGGGTGCGCTGTTGCGCGGGTCCTGGCTCGGGCATCCCGTGCATCCCGTTCTCGTCAGCCTCCCCATCGGGGCGTGGGTCGGCGCGAGCATCTTCGATCTGGTATTCCGCGATCACGTCGGCGCACGCAGGCTGATCGCGCTGGGACTACTCGCCACGCCCCCGACACTGATGACCGGTTGGGCGGACTGGGCCGAACGCGACACCCGTCAGCGCCGCGTCGGGCTGATCCACGCCAAGGCCAACGCCATCGGTGTCGTGGCCATGCTCGCGTCCTACGTTCGCCGCAGGCACGGGACGGACGGACGCGCTGTCGCCACGAGCACCGCGGGACTTCTCGCGATCGGACTCGGCGGCGCGCTCGGCGGGCATCTGACCTACGCAATGGGCGCAGGGGTCGACGAGGTGCGGGAGGGTCCGCGATCGGACTCGCCCCTCACTTCGGTGGGATGAAGAATCGAGGAACGTCATGATCGTGCTCGGACTGATCTTGCTCCTGATCGGATGGCTGACCGGCCTCAACTGGCTGTGGACCATCGGCATCATCCTCGTGGTGATCGGCGCGGTCCTGTGGATTCTCGGCGCGACCGGGCGTGCGGTCGGCGGCAGGCGTCGCTGGTATTAGAACGCAACACCGGCCGGCTCGTGTCACCCGTCCCGTGACAGAATGCGAGTCGGTCGGTTTACAAACCCGAAGTTCGGGAATCCCCGTGGCATGACGGCCATTCATCGCGAACCCAGACCTCCCGTGTGCGGCGGGCAGCCGATGAGAACGGCCGCCGTCGGCACCGCGAGACGATTACGGATCTCGATGGTCTCCGCCAACGCCAGTCCCCTCGACATGTCGGACGGCGCCGACGTCGGGGAGCAGAGCATTCATCTCGCCGAACTGTCGGCGGCCCTCACGAGGGAGGGCCACGACGTCACGGTCTACACGCGGGCGGAGAGTGAGGACGCCCCCGAGCGGGTCACGACCGCGGGCGGGTACACCGTCGTGCACGTACCGGTCGGCCCCGCCCGGCCCATGCCGGAGGCCGAGATCCTGCCGCTGATGGGGGAATTCGGCAGCTTCCTGAAGGCCGAATGGGAGGCCGAGCGGCCCGACATCGTCCATGCCCACTACTGGATGTCCGGGATCGCGACGCAACTCGCGGCCCGCACGCTCGGAATTCCGGTCGTCCAGACGTTTCATGCGCTGGGAGTGGTCGAGCAGCGGTTCGAGCGCGCGGACACGTCGAGCACCCACAACCGGATTCACTTGGAGCAGTTGATCGCCCGCGGCGCCACCCGCGTGGTGGCGACGTGCACGGACGAGGTCTTCGAACTCTCCCACCTCGGGCTGCCCCGCTCGCGCACGTCCGTCGTTCCGTCCGGTGTCGACGTCAAGGAGTTCACCCCCGACGGCCGCGCCGACGAGAAGGGCAAACGCCACCGCCTCGTCATGGTCGGCAGGCTGGCGCCGAGCAAGGGCTTCGACACCGCCATCGAGGCGCTCACCCACTTCCCCGACACCGAACTCGTCATCGCGGGCGGACCGGCCGCCGACGACGTCGCCGACGACCCCGAGGCGTCCAGACTGCTGACGCTCGCCCGTGAGACGAAGGTGCGCAACCGGGTACGGATCGTCGGGCGGGTACCGCGAAACGCCATGCCCCCGCTGCTGCGTTCGGCGGACGCCGTCGTGTGCACCCCGTGGTACGAGCCGTTCGGCATGGTGCCGCTCGAGGCGATGGCCTGCGGCACCCCGGTGGTCGCGTCCGCGGTCGGCGGCATGCGCGACACGGTGGTCGACGGCATCACCGGCCGCCTGATCTCCCCGCGCAATCCGGTCCGCCTGGCGGAGGCCCTGCGACAGATCTTCGACGACGACGCCCTGCGCACGGGATACGGCATGGCCGGCTGCGATCGCGCCCGCGCCCGCTACTCGTGGGACCGGGTCGCCACCGACACCCTGCGCGCCTACGGCCGCTGCGTGTCGGCTCCTCCGCGCACGAGTCGAACCGGCGCCCACTGAACTCGGGCGCCGGTTCGACCGGTTACGCCGTTCGGCCGTGCCAGGCCCCGAGTGCGCTGTCCACGGACGCGAAGCAGGGGTAGCTCGACTCCTGGCCCGCCGCCCTGAGCAGCCGGTACACCGGCCGGCCGCAGATCATCGCCCACGTCCGCCCGTCCCGCACGTTCGTCGCGTGCACGGTGTCGAGCACCGACAGGCCCGCGGTCCCGATGAAGTCCACCTTCGACATGTCGAGGATGAACTGCCCCTCGGGCGAGATCCGCGTGCACACGTAGTCACGGAACCCCGGTGCACTGAACAGGTCGATCTCGCCTCGCACCCCTACCAACATCACCCCGGAACCGAGTCGCTCGGAAGTGAATTCCGCGCTCGCACAGCGTGTCGGAGCGGAACCGACGGCCGCGAGCGTTACCCTCGGCTTGTACGTGGTACCGAACTCCGTGCCCGAACACGCCATTTCAGGTTCTGGGACCCCTTGACCAACAGACATGGCTCACCCCATCTCGAACATTGAGAGGGGAAGCGGAGCACTTGCAGACAGACCCGACCTCGGACACATGACACTGTCTGCTACGGCAGCGCTTCCCGACATCGGCTGTGTGTTCAACCTCGGTTCGAGACTACTCCCGCCTGTGATGTGTCACAAGGAAATAACAGATACTCGGGCCCTCATTTGCCCTGGTGGGCGATTACAAACCGTTATGCACGGTTCTGCGGGCAGAAACCGCCGCGACGACACGTTCTGCGACCACCCGAAGTTTGACGTTCTCGCGCTGCGAACGGGTGACGAGAACGTCGAACGCGGTCTCGGCGTCGAGACCCCGCAACGCCATCACGATTCCCTTCGCCTGGTCGATGACGGAACGGGAACGGAGTGCGATACGCAGTTGCTCGATCAGATTCCTCGCCTCGCCGTACCGTCGCGCGTTGCGCACCGCGACCGACGCCGCCTCGACGTGCAACTCGAGCACCGACTCGTCCATCCGGTGGAAGGCGTGCGGCAACAGTCCGTACAGATTCAGTGCAGCCGACTGCTCCACACCGGGCAGGGGCACGGACAGATAGCTGTGGACGCCGGCCGGTTCGGAACTCGCGGCGAACGCCGGCCAACTCTCGTACGCGGCGGCACGGTCGGCGCGCACGGGTTCGCGGGAGCGCACCGCGTCGAGCGCGGGACCCTCACCGAAGCGGTACTGCAACTCCTCGAGTGCCACGACGTCGTCCGACGTCGCCGCCGCCGTCACCGGACCGGTCGCCCGGAGCACGGTGACCCCGGCCATCGCCGCACCCGGGAACGTCGACACGATCCGACGGCACACCGTGTTCAGTACGACCTCGAACTCGTCCTCGGGCTCCAGCAATTCGAGCACGGAGTCGAGCGAGACGGTGACCGCGTCGGCGTCGACGTCACTCGTCAACGTGTGCAGGTGAATCTCGTCAGGCATCCCACTCACTCGTCTCCCGTGACCGCCATGACCCTGCCGAGGGCCTCAGGAACGCTGATCGTGCCGCCCACACTACCCGCGCAAACGTACTGATCGGACTGGTTTGATCGGTCCTGTTCTGCGGTATTCCACCTGCGGTGTCGCCGGATCGCTACCCTGACTTCTCAGCAGCGCGAGCCGACCCACCACTCGCCGACAGCACGGTACGCCCGACCCGGAGGTCTCATGGCCATCGCCAAGACAATCGAACCCGACCAGGATCACACACATCCCGTCGTCGAACTGCGCGTGCGAGCAACGCCCGATCAGCTCTCCGTACTGCGCGCCCTGGCAGCCACCGTTGCCATCCACGAAGACTTCGACCTCGACTCCATCGCCGACATCAAACTGGCCATGGACGAGATCTGTACCCAGCTGATCGTCCGCGCGACACCGGATGCACTTCTGGTGTGCCGGCTGCAATTTCTCGACGGCACCTTGCGAGTCGACGTGTCGAGCACCACCACCTCCGTCGACTCCCTCGGCGAGCGTTCGTTCGCCTGGCACGTCCTCAACGCCCTCACCGACTCGGTCGACCTGAAACAGGAACCCGACCCCGCCACCGCGGGTTTCGTCACCACCATGGAATTCACCAAGGTGAAGAACGGCCTGAGTCTGTGACGTCCCATACTCACAGTGGGGGGCACACGGCCCGTTGGCCGGACGAGTATCAGGACGTCACAGCACTGTTTCAACAGATGGCAGCCCTCGACGAGGACGACCCCCGGCGCAGCAGACTGCGCGACGCCGTCGTAACCCGCTGCCTGCCCCTGGCCGAGCACATCGCACGCCGCTTCGACGGCCGCGGCGAGGCGCACGACGATCTGGTGCAGGTCGCGCGCCTCGGCCTGGTCAACTCCGTGGACCGGTTCGACGTGGAACGGGGATCGGACTTCGTGTCCTTCGCCGTTCCCACCATCATGGGCGAGGTCCGGCGGCATTTCCGCGACACCGGGTGGGCGGTCCGGGTACCTCGCCGGATGAAGGAACTGCACCTCGCGCTCAGCCAGGCCGTCGCCGAACTGTCGCAGAGCCTCGGCCACGCCCCCACCGTCAGCGAACTCGCCGAGCACCTCGACCTGGAACAGGAGGAGGTGGCGCAGGGACTCCTCGCCGGCAACGCCTACCAGACGGTCTCCGTCGACAACACGTCCTCGGACCGGGCGGGCGAGCTGTCCATGGTGGAGACGCTCGGCGACTACGACGCCGCGATGGACGACGTCGAGAACCACGAGACCCTGCGTCCCCTGCTCCAGTCACTGCCCGAACGCGAGCGGACCGTCCTCATGCTGCGGTTCTTCGGCAACATGACCCAGACCCAGATCGCCGACCGGGTCGGCATCTCGCAGATGCACGTGTCCCGGCTGCTCGCGAAGACCCTGGCGTCGCTGCGAGATCAACTCGGCGACGCGTAGGTCAGATCGTTGCCGTGTCGATCACGAATCGGTACCGCACGTCGCTGCCGACCACGCGGTCGTAGGCGCCGTCGATCTGATCCGCCGAGATCACCTCGATCTCGGCGCCGATTCCGTGTTCGGCGCAGAAGTCCAGCATCTCCTGAGTCTGAGCGATGCCGCCCACCATCGAACCGGCCAGGCTGCGACGGTTCGCCGCGAGGCTGAACGCCCGCACCTCGATCGGCTTCTCCGGCAACCCCAGTTCGACGAGGGTGCCGTTGATCGCGAGCATCGACATGTACGCGTCGATGTCCAGATTCACCGACACCGTGTTGACGATGAGGTCGAAGTGTCCGCGCAACTGCGTGAACGTGTCCGGATCCGAGGTGGCGTAGTAGTGGTCGGCGCCGAATCTCAGGCCGTCGTCCTTCTTGCCGAGGGACTGGCTGAGCACGGTGACGTCGGCGCCCATCGCATGTGCGATCTTCACACCGACGTGTCCGAGACCGCCCATCCCGATGACGGCGACCTTCTTGCCCGGTCCGGCGCCCCAGTGGGCGAGCGGTGAGTACAGCGTGATGCCCGCGCAGAGCAGCGGCGCCGCGACGTCCAGTTCCAGGCCGTCCGGGATGGACAGGACGAATCGTTCCGTCACGACGATGTGCGTCGAGTAGCCGCCCTGCGTCCGCTCGCCGTCGCGCCCCTTGGCGTTGTACGTCCCGGTCACCCGGGTGAAGCAGTACTGCTCCTCGTCGGCCCGGCAGGCGTCGCATTCGCCGCAGGAGTCGACGAAGCACCCGACCCCGACGCGGTCGCCGACCCGATGCTTCGTGACGCCGGAACCGACCGCGCTCACCACGCCCGCGATCTCGTGACCGGGCACGACCGGGTAGTGGGTGCTGCCCCATTCGTTGCGGGCGGTGTGAATGTCGGAGTGGCAGATGCCGGCGAACTTGATGTCGATCAGCACGTCGAGCGGTCCGAGTTCGCGGCGCTGCACGGTGGTCTTCTCGAAACGGCTGTCGGCGGACGTGACTGCATATGCGGCTGCGGTAACCATGCTTACATGCCTACCTGCTGACGCGACCGAACGCACGTTCGGGGCCACCGCCGCCGCGGTGACCCCGAACACGCCGGAGTAATCAGTCCTCGGATTCTTCCTTCTCGGACCGCCGGCGCAGACGCTTCGCGGCCGCCACCAGGTTGCGCAGCGAAGGCTCGAGCTGCCAGTAGTGGCGAGTCTTCAGCCCGCCGTCCGGGTTGGCCCACAACCGTTCGAGTGAGACCGACTCGCTCGCCTCGGTGAGCAGTTCGTCCAGCTCGTCGATGTCCGGAATCCGGGCCGAGCGACTCTCGTACACACCCGGTCCGACCCCGTGGGTCAGCGCCCGCTCCTTGATGGCGTCGAGCACCCACGTGATCGAACGCGTCGCCACGATCGCCGTCACGTCCGCATCGAGCCGTTCGATGGCGTCGACCACCGACGCCCGGCTCGTGTACGTGAGGTGCGTGTGGATCTGCGTCTCCGGCTTCGCCGCGCCCGTCGCGAGACGGAACGCGTCGACCGCCCACTCGAGATACGCCTCGCGGCCGTTCTCGCGCAACGGCAGCAGTTCCCGGATGGCGGGCTCGTCAACCTGGATGATCGCGATACCCGCCGCCTCCAGATCGGCGATCTCGTCACGGATCACCAGCGCCAACTGGTCGGCCGTCTCGTACAGCGGCTGATCCTGGCGGACGAACGACCGCGCGATCATCGTCACCGGACCCGTCAGCATGCCCTTGACCGGCTTGTCCGTCAGCGACTGCGCGTACGCGATCCACTCGACGGTCATCGGCTTCGGCCGCGACACGTCCCCGTAGAGGATCGGGGGACGAGTACACCGCGAACCGTACGCCTGCACCCAGCCGTTGTGGGTGAAGGCGTACCCCTCGAGAAGCTCCGCGAAGTACTGCACCATGTCGTTGCGCTCGTGCTCACCGTGCACCAGGACGTCGAGACCGATGTCCTCCTGCAACCGGATCGTGCTCTCGATCTCCGCCTGGATCCGCTTGTAGTACTCGTCCCACTCCAGACGCCCCTGCCCCAGCTCGTACCGGGCCCGCCGGATCGCGTCCGTCTGCGGGAACGAACCCAGCGTCGTCGCCGGAACCAGCGGCAGGTGCAGTCGCTCCTGCTGCGCGACCCGCCGCTCCTCGTACGGAGCTCGGATGCGGTCGTCCGGCCTGATCGCGTTGACCCGTGCGCGCACCGCGTGCTTGAGCTTGAAGTGCACCGACGTGGGACGCTTGCGCCACTTGTCGGACGGGCCCTCGGTCAGCGCCTTGGCCAGCGAGACCACCTCGCCGACCTTCTGCTTCGCGAACGCGAGCCGGTCCGCGACGTCACCCGGGATGTCGTACTCGGACAACACGTCGTACGGCACGTGCAGCAACGACGTCGACGTCGAGACCACGAGATCGGGCACGACGTCCTTCAGCGTGTTCAGGTACGTCAGCGTGTTGTACCGGTCGACGCGCCAGACGTTCCGGCCGTCGACCACGCCGGCGTAGATGCGCTTGCGCTTCATGCCCGGGATCCTCGCCAGCTCGTCGGCACTGAGCCGATGACTGACGAGGTCGAGACCGAGAGCCTCGACCTTGGTGGACGCGAGGATGGCGAGGGCCTCCCCGAGGTGCCCGTACGGGCCGGTGACGAGGATGCGGGGACGCAGCGGCGCGTGCGACAACTTCTCGTACACCCGGGCCAGCGCCGCCAGCTCTTCCGGTGTGCGGTCCTCGGTGAACGACGGCTCGTCCAGCTGGACACACGTGGCGCCGGCCTTCGCGAGCTGCTCGAACAGCAGCTCGTATTCCGGCAGCAGTTCGTCCAGCAGGTCGAGGGTCGAGAAGCCGTGCCGCTTCGACGTCGGACCGACCTTCGACAGCAGGAGCAGCGACACGGGCCCCAGCACGACGGGCCGCAGTTCGATCCCGCGTGCCTTGGCCCGCTCGAACTCGTCCAGCAGGGTCTCGGACCGCAGCGAGAACTCGGTGTTCTCGTCCAGTTCGGGCTGACGGTAGTGGTAGTTGGTGCCGAAGAACCGCACCAGCTCGAGCGGCGGGAAGTCCGGCCTGCCCCGTGCCAGCGTGAAATAGAAGTCCAGCGGATCGAGCTGGTTCTCGAGCGACGCGAACCGCTCGGGCACCGCGCCGAACAGCAGCGCGTTGTCGAGGACGTGGTCGTAGTAGGAGAACGTGTTGCCCGGAACCTGCGTCAGACCGGTCGCGGCGAGCTCACTCCACGTCTCCTCCTGGAGATCCCGGGCGACGGCGACGAGTTCGTCCTTCGTGCCCGCGCCGTGCCAGTAGGACTCGAGGGCACGCTTGAGTTCGCGGCGAGGTCCGATGCGGGGATACCCCAGGATGCTGGATCCGTATGCTGCGGTGCTGGACATGCGGTCGACCTTTCTGGGGTGTCGTCGCCTACCTACTAGCTGGCCTTCTTGCCGGCACGGCCGCTGTCGCCGTACTCGTAGAAGCCCGCGCCGGACTTCTTGCCGACCAACCCGGCCTCGACCATCCGAAGCAGCAGCGGCGGAGCCGAGTACAGGGGCTCCTTGAACTCCTCGTACATGGAGTCGGCGATGGACTTGACCGTGTCCAGACCCACCAGGTCGGTCAGCGCGAGCGGACCCATCGGGTGCGCGAGGCCGAGAACCGTTGCCTTGTCGATGTCTTCCTTGGTGGCGAATCCGGACTCCACCATGCGGATCGCGGAGAGCAGGTACGGCACCAGGAGGGCGTTGACGACGAATCCGGAGCGGTCCGCGGACCGGACGACCTGCTTGCCCAGCACGTCGCTCGCGAACGCCTCGGCCCGCTCGGACACCGACTTGCTCGTCTTGAGCGTGGTCACCAGCTCGACGAGGGGAAGCACCGGAACGGGGTTGAAGAAGTGCATCCCGATGACCCGTTCCGGGGCCGACGTGGCGATGCCCAGCTTCATGATCGGGATCGAGGACGTGTTGGACGCCAGCACGGCGTTCGGATCCGTCACGACCTGGTCGAGTTCGGCGAAGATCTCGCTCTTCACCTTCTCGTCCTCGACGACGGCTTCCACGACGAGCTGCCGGTCCGCGAAATCACCGAGGTCGGAGGTGAACCGCAACCGCCAGGCGGCCTGCTCACGTTCCCGCTCGGTGATCTTGCCGCTGCTCACTCCGCGATCGAGCGAACGCAGAATGCGCGAACGTCCCGCCGCCGCAAGCTCGCGGGTCTGCTCGAACACCAGAACGTCGACGTGCGCGCGAGCGCACACCTCTGCGATTCCGGCACCCATGATCCCGGCGCCGATCACGCCGACGCGCTGAATCTTTTCGCTGGTCACGTCGTATCTCCTCAACCTTGACTGCGCTTCGGTGACAACCGATTTGGCGAGCACATGGGTAACTCACCGGGTACTTCCAAAAGCCTCGGACTCCGGCACGGGCGGCCCGCAACGCGAATTGCGGGCCGCCCGACTGGTGCGTTGAAGTCCCGGAGTGGGCGGCTCAGGTCCTAGTGGAACTGACCCTCTTCGGTGGAGCCCTTCAGCGCGGCGGTCGACGTGTTGGGGTCGACCGTGGTGGCGATGCTGTCGAAGTAGCCGGCGCCGACCTCACGCTGGTGCTTGATGGCGGTGAAGCCACGCTCCTCGGCGGCCTTGAACTCGCGCTCCTGCAGGTCGACGAAGGCGGTCATGCCCTCGCGGGCGTAGCCGTGAGCCAGGTCGAACATGCCGTAGTTGAGCGAGTGGAAGCCGGCCAGCGTGATGAACTGGAACTTGAAGCCCATCGCGCCGAGCTCCTTCTGGAACTTCGCGATGGTCGCGTCGTCCAGGTGCGCCTTCCAGTTGAAGGACGGCGAGCAGTTGTAGGCGAGCAGCTGGTCGGGGAACTCGCTGCGCACGGACTCGGCGAACTTCTTCGCGACCTCGAGGTCCGGCACGCCGGTTTCCATCCAGATGAGGTCGGAGTACGGCGCGTACGCCTTGGCGCGGGCGATGCAGGGCTCGATGCCGTTCTTCACGCCGTAGAAGCCCTCGGCGGTGCGGGTGCCGTCGAGGAACTCGCGGTCGCGCTCGTCGACGTCGGACGTGATGAGGGTCGCGGCCTCGGCATCGGTGCGGGCGATGACCACGGTGGGGACGTCCGCGACGTCGGCCGCGAGGCGAGCCGAGGTCAGGGTGCGGATGTGCTGCTGCGTGGGGATGAGCACCTTGCCACCGAGGTGGCCGCACTTCTTCTCCGACGCGAGCTGGTCCTCCCAGTGCGAACCGGCGACACCGGCGGCGATCATGGCCTTCTGCAGCTCGTAGACGTTGAGCGCGCCACCGAAGCCGGCTTCACCGTCGGCGACGATCGGGGCGAGCCAGTTGTCGACGGAGGTGTCGCCCTCGACCTTGGCGATCTCGTCGGCGCGCAGCAGCGCGTTGTTGATGCGGCGCACGACCTGCGGGACCGAGTTGGCCGGGTAGAGGCTCTGGTCGGGGTAGGTGTGTCCGGACAGGTTCGCGTCACCGGCGACCTGCCAGCCGGACAGGTAGATGGCCTTGAGGCCAGCACGGACCTGCTGAACTGCCTGGTTACCGGTCAGCGCGCCCAGCGAGTTGATGTAGTCCTCGTTGTTCACGAGGTCCCAGAGGATCTCGGATCCACGGCGTGCGAGGGTCGCCTCTTCGACAACGGTGCCCTGGAGCTTGGTGACCTGCTCCGCCGTGTAGTTGCGGGTTACTCCCTTCCAGCGCGGGTTGGTGTCCCAATCCTGCTGGATTTCAGCTGCGGTCTTCGGGGTGCCGGTGGTCGACATCAAGACTCCACTCTCTTCGACTTCTGGTCCGGTACGGATGTACTGCTTCACACCCTTGCCAGGCCCTTCGTATGTACTCACCGAGAATGACATAAGCAAAAAGTGGCGTCTACCTGTTGCTACTGCCAATCTTGGCTAGCTTTTCACACCGCTTTGCAAAGACTGTTAATAAAGTTCAGCGTCAAACCTGCCCGATCGGGGAGGAAAAATACTCGCCAGTAGCAAATACTCGCAGGTGACGAACCACATGCACGCAACCCGCCGTACACAGATAATTGCTCGCGCCGACGTGCAGTTCACCGCCTGCGCAGTGGCGTCGGACGCGCTCGATGTGACTGCAATCACCGATCGGGTCGGCTACCGTGACCTCGAATGGTCTCCTCCGGGCGAAGGGCACCACGATGCCGCTGTACGAATTCCGATGCGCCGCCGACTGCGGCCCGTTCGAGCGGTCGTTCCCCATGGCCGACGTGCCCCGATCGGTCTCCTGCCCCGGATGCGAAGGCGACGCCACCCGGCTCGTGTCCTCCCCGCGCCTCGGACACGGTTCGTCATCCGCGATGACGCTTCTCGACGCAACGAAGAGATCGGCGCACGAACCGGCCGTCGTCGCCGGACCGCCGCCGCGGGCCGCATCAGGGCGTTCACCCGTCACGAACAATCCGCTGCACCGCCGACTTCCTCGTCCCTGACCGGCCACCGAAGGAGCGCACATGCCCGAACTGCTGTTTCCGCTCGATTCCTCGAAGAAGTTCACCGACCAGGCGATCGTCGGCCACAACCGCTGGCACCCCGACATCCCGGCCGCGGTCACGGTGAAACCGGGAGACTCCTTCCGCGTGCACTGCCGCGAATGGTTCGACGGCGCCATCCACAACGACGACTCCGCCGACGACATCCTGAACGCACCACTCACCACCGTCCACACCTTGTCCGGACCTTTCGCCGTGGAGGGCGCGAAGCCCGGCGACCTGCTGATCGTCGACATCCTCGACGTCGGGCCCATCCCCCAGGAGGATTCCGGCCCGCTGGCAGGCCAGGGCTGGGGCTACACGGGCATCTTCTCCCGCCACAACGGCGGCGGATTCCTCACCGAGCAGTTCCCCGACGCCTACAAGGCCGTCTGGGACTTCGCCGGCCAGACCGCCACGTCCCGGCACGTCCCGCACGTCTCGTTCACCGGCATCGTGCACCCCGGGCTGATGGGCACGGCGCCGTCGGCCGCCCTCCTGTCGAAGTGGAACGCCAGGGAGGGCGCGCTCATCGCCACCGACCCGGGCCGGGTGCCGCCACTCGCCCTGCCGCCCGAACCGCAGGACGCCGTCCTCGGGTCCCTGCCGGACGCGGACTTCGACCGCGTCGCCGGTGAGGCGGCCCGCACCGCTCCCCCGCGGGAGAACGGCGGCAACCAGGACATCAAGAACCTCACCAAGGGCAGCCGCGTCTTCTACCCGGTGTTCGTCGACGGCGCGAACCTGTCCGTCGGCGATCTGCACTTCTCACAGGGCGACGGCGAGATCACGTTCTGCGGCGCCATCGAGATGGGCGGCTTCATCGACCTGCGCGTCGACATCATCCCCGGCGGGATGGACACGTACGGCGTGTCCGAGAACGCGATCTTCATGCCCGGCAACACGGATCCGCAGTATTCGGAATGGCTCGCGTTCTCCGGGACGTCCGTCACCCTGGACGGGGAACAGAAGTATCTCGACTCGCACCTGTCGTACCAGCGCGCGTGCCTCCACGCGATCGACTACCTCACCAAGTTCGGGTACAGCCCCGAGCAGGCGTATCTCCTGCTCGGCGCCGCACCGATCGAGGGCAGACTCTCCGGGGTCGTGGACATCCCGAACTCCTGCTCGACCGTGTATCTGCCGACCGCGATGTTCGACTTCCCCGTCGCACCGTCTGCGTCGGGCCCGTTCCGCATCGACCCGGGCGCCGGCGCCCCGCGCTCGGAGAACAAGGCCTGATCGCCGGGCGAATGTACCGTTCGGCGCCTCCGGTGCGCCGAACGGTACGTTCACCCCGGCGCTGCCGGCCCGACCCGCGCGAGCAAATCTTGCGAAGGTTCCGTTCGCACACCTGACCTGCACCGGTACCATTGCCGTATGTCCAAGACCTTCGTCGGTACCCGGTTGCGTCAGCTCCGGACCGAGCGTGGCCTGAGCCAGGCGGCGCTGGCGAAGACGCTGGAGATCTCGGCCAGCTACCTCAACCAGATCGAGCACGACGTCCGGCCGCTGACGGTGCCGGTGCTGCTGCGGATCGCCGAGGTCTTCGGCGTCGACACCACGTTCTTCTCCTCCCAGGACGACACGCGCCTGATCGCGGAGATGCGCGAGGTCGCGCTGGACCAGGAGATGGGGATCGACGCGGACGCCCAGGAGATCGCGGAGATGGTCGCGTCGCATCCGGGCCTGGCGAAGGCCATGGTCAACATGCATCGCCGCTTCCGCAACACCACGGCCCAGCTGGCGCTCGCGACGGAGGACCGCTACAGCGACGGCAGTGGCAGCGGCTCGATCACGATGCCGCACGAGGAGGTCCGCGACTACTTCTACCAGCGGCAGAACTATCTGCACGAACTCGACACGGCCGCGGAGGAGCTGACGGCGCGGATGCGGTTCCACCGCGGCGACGTCGGCGGCGAGATCGCCCGCCGGTTGCAGACCGTGCACGACGTGCAGATCGTCAAACGCATCGACCTCGGCGAGAACGTCCTGCACCGGTACGACCCCGAGTCGCGGCTACTGGAGATCTCGCCGCACCTGTCGGGTGGGCAGCAGGTGTTCAAGTTCGCGACAGAACTGGCGTTTCTCGAATACGGCGACCTGCTGGACAAGCTGGTGGCGGAGGGCGGCTTCACGAGCGACGAGTCGGTCGCGCTCGCCCGGCTCGGGCTGGCCAACTACTTCGCCGCGGCCACGGTCCTCCCCTACGGCCAGTTCCACGACGTCGCCGAGGACTTCCGGTACGACATCGAACGCCTGTCGGCCTTCTACTCGGTGAGCTACGAGACGATCTGTCACCGCCTCTCGACGCTGCAACGCCCGAAGCTGCGCGGCGTCCCGTTCATGTTCGTGCGCGTCGACCGGGCAGGCAACATGTCGAAGCGGCAGTCCGCCACCGGGTTCCATTTCTCCACCAGCGGCGGCACGTGCCCGCTGTGGAACGTGTACGAGACGTTCGCGTACCCCGGCAAGATCATGAACCAGATCGCGCAGATGCCGGACGGCCGCCGGTACCTGTGGATCGCCCGTACCGTCGAACGCCGCGCCCAGCGCTACGGTCAGCCCGCCAAGATCTTCGCGATCGGGCTCGGCTGCGAGATCCGGCACGCGCACCGGCTCGTGTACGGCGACGGTCTGGACCTCGACGATTCCAATCCGGGCACCCCCATCGGCGCCGGCTGCCGGGTGTGCGAGCGCGTCAACTGCCCGCAGCGCGCCTTCCCGCCGCTCGGCAAGCAACTCGACATCAGCGAGCACCAGAGTTCGGTCTCCCCGTACCTGATCCGCTGAGTTCCGTCCCACCGCAGTTCCGTCCCACCGCAGTTCCGTCCCACCGCGTCGCCCGATGTCACATCGGTCCAATCCGACTGAACCG
>JBCEBZ010000019.1:0-7796 GCA_039206675.1 Rhodococcus sp. (in: high G+C Gram-positive bacteria)
CGGTTCGCGAGACGGCGGGAAAGGTCAGCCGGAGACCTCGACGTATGACGCCAGGTTGGCCAGCGAGGACGCGATGCCGGCCTCGTGGTCCGCTTGGTCGATGCCGGGTGGCACGTCCGTGGCGGTGACGGTCACCTCGGTTCCGCCACCCACGACAGTGAGTTGCCAGGTCATCGTCATGGTGCCCGCGTACGACGGGTCGTCGGCCTCGAACACCGCCTGCTGCACCACCCGCTCCGCCGGCACCAGTGCGGCGAACGCGACGTCGACGACATCCGTCGCTGCCGAACTCTTGCCGGGGTTGTCGGCGGGGTCGAGGTAGGTGAGGACCATCCGGAACCCGCCACCGGGCCGAGGGTCCCACTGCTCGATCCGACCTCGCATGCCTTCCGGTGGCAACCAGGCCTCGACGGATTCCCGATCGACCAGTGCGTCGTACACGGTCGTCGGTGATGCCGAGATCACCCGGGTGACGCGATCGGTCCTTCCCACGGCCCGATTCTAGAGCTCTTCGGTCCCGACCACGCGGTATCGGCGGCCGACTCGTGTCCGGCCGCCGATACCGGTCACGTCAGGCCGGTGTCACGCCGGCCGGGCGGAGGTGGCGGGCGAAGAACCGGGCCGAGCTGTCGCGCTCGTAGTCGGGCACCTGGTTGTACCCGCCCGGGTGGGCGTGCAGTGTCTTCTCCTTCGAGCCGAACGCGTCGAACAGCGCGAGACCGGCTCGGCGGTCGATGTATTCGTCGTCCCACGGAATCCGGTACTCGACCGGGACGGTGATCGTTCGTGCCGTCTCGATCAGAGCGTCGTCCACGAAGACCGCACCGAAACTCAGGGCAGCGATCCGGGGTTCGACCGCCGCCAACTTCAGCCCGGTCGCGACACCCAACGTCATGCCGCCGTAGCCGATCGGTGCTTCGGCGCCGATCTCGGGCAGTGCCTGCAGGGCGTCGAGGGTGGCCTGCCATTCCGGCACCGCACGCTCCGCCAGCGATGCGTTGTAGTCGACGACGATCGGAGCGATCGGCTCGCCCGCCGCCCGGGCCTGATGGATCGCGTCGGCCCACCGTTGATCCTGAGCATTTCGCGGCCGGTCACCGTGTCCGGGCGCGTCGATGGCGGCGACGGTGTAGCCGTGGGTGGTCGCGCAGTGGAGTGCACCGGCGACCAGGCCCGGCGCCTTCTTGTGCATGCCGCCGCTGTGTCCCGACAGCAGGAGCGGCGCGCCGACGGTTCCGGATGCGGGTGACCAGAGTACGCCGGTGATCTCGCCCAGGGTGAAGGTTCGTTCGATGACACCGTTCGACGATGTCTCAGAGGTGAAGTGCATGGTGTTGCCTTTCGGGATTGCCTTGTTGTCGAGGCGCTCCCGGCGACACCTACGTCGATCGCCCGGCCGTGAAGAGGGGGAGCACCCACAGGGTTACAGCGTTCATGGGTCCCACCTCCTCGTATGACGTCACGGTCCTGCGAACGCTAGCAGTGCGGGCGTCCCGCCTGCCAACCATTTTTCCGGCCGCTGCCGGTGGCATGCCGAAATGGCGCGTGGCCGGTGGTGCCCGCGCCTGCTGTCGTGCGAATTCTCCGGAGCTGCGGCGCCTTGACAACCGCCGCCCTCTGTGACCACCATTACTACATCACGTGATAGACGTTATCACAGTATGAGAGGAAATCATGAAGGTCGCTGTTCTCGGGCTCGGTGAAGCCGGAAGTCTGTACTCGTCGGGATTCCTCGCGCAGGGCTGGGAGGTGACCGGGTTCGACCCGGCCGACACCGCCACGCCCGCGGGGGTGCTGCGCTTCGACGCCGTCGCCGACGCCGTCCGGGGTGCGGATCTCGTGCTCAGCCTGACCAGTGCGAAGGTGGCGGTGCGCGCCGCCACCGACGCGGCCCCGCATCTGTCGGACGGGGTGTGCTACGCCGACATGAATTCGGCGGCGGCGGCGGTCAAGGCGCAGGTCGCGGAGGTGATCACCGCGGCCGGGGCGTCGTTCGCCGACGTCGCGGTGGTCGGGTCGGTGCCCGCGCACGGGGCGCGCACCGCGCTGGTGATCAGCGGCAGCGGATCCGCCTCCGCGGCTGCGCATTTCGAGGCGCTCGGCGCTTCGGTCGAGGACATCGCCGGTGCACCCGGGGATGCGGCGAACCGCAAGCTGCTGCGCAGCACGTTCATGAAGGGTCTCGGCGCGTTGATCGTCGAATCGGTCGATGCGGGGATCGCCGCGGACGCCGAGCAGTGGGTGCGTGCGCAGATCGCGAACGAGCTGTCCGGCAGTTTCTCCTCGCTCGACCGGTTGCGGGACGGCACCCGCAAGCACGCCGCGCGCCGGTCGGTGGAGGCGGCCGCCTCGGTGGAGCTTCTCGACACTCTCGGCGTCCGCCCGGTCCTCGCGTCTGCGATCGCGCGGGTGCACGCGGCCCTGGCCGATGCGAACGGCCGCGCCGCCGACGAACTGCTCGACGCCTACGCCGGGCTCCCGGTCGCGAACATCGGCGACGCCCGCCAGCGCATGGGAATGGTCGATTCGGGTATCCACGCAATGTGGAAGGGTGCACGTATCGTCGGTCGCGCCCGCACGGTGTGGACCCGCGCCGGGGACAACAAGGCGCTGCACGAGGCGCTGGCGAAGGTGCAGCCGGGTGAGGTGATCGTCATCAACGGACAGGGCGACCAGAATCGGGCCTTGATGGGTGAGCTGATCGCCGAACGCGCCCGCTCTCGCGGCTGCGTCGGCATGGTGATCGACGGCGCCGCCCGCGACATCGACGTTCTGCAGGAAATCGGGTTCGGCGTCTGGGCCCGTGCGGTCAACCCGGCCGGCCCCTACAAGGACGGCCCCGGCAAGATCGACGTCCCGGTCGCGGTCGGCGGTGTCGTCTGCGCTCCCGGTGACCTGGTCGTCGCCGACGACGACGGCGTCATCATCGTCCCGGCCGCCGAGGCCTTCACCAGCCTCGCCGGTGGCCGCGCGGTCGAAGCCGACGAGGCGCAGCGCCGCGCCGCGATCATCGCCGCCCGCAAGGTCGCGTCATGATCGCCATCTGGGCGCTGCTGGCGTTCATCGCCTCCATCGTCATCTGGAACGCGGTCCTCAAACGCAACATCGGCGAGGCGATGATCGTCGGATTCGTCGTCGTCGGCGCGTTCGCCGGCCGCGATGCCCCGAAATACATGTGGGAGGGCTTCGTCAAGTCGATGCAGGAGGAAGTGACGTTCGCCGGTCTGGCGTTCATCTTCATGAGCTTCATCCTCGCGAAGACACCGGTGCTGGACCGGCTCATCGACATCCTCAACTCGTTCCTCGGACGCCTGCGCGGCGGACCGATCTACACCTCCACCGTCGCCGGCGGCATGTTCGGTGCCATCGCCCACGTCGGTGCCTCGGTCACCGCCGCGGTCGGCTCGGTCACCGTGCCGTGGATGAAGCGCTCCGGCGTCAGCGGCGAATTGTCCGCCACCGTCGTCGCCGGCTGCGCCGGCATGGGTGTGACGTTCCCGTTCAGTGCCACCATGTTCATCCTGGTCGGATCCAGCACCGTCACCGGCATGATGGCCGCCGACGACATCATCGTCCCGCTCGCGATCGCCGGCCTCTGGTGCCTCGGTTACCGGCTCGTGCTGAGCTACTACCTGGTCCGCAAGAACGGCCTGCAGCCGATCGCCCCCGAGGACCGCATCCCGGTCAAACGGAGCCTGCGCGTCGGCTGGACCTCACTGTTGCTGTTCGTCCCGATCCTGATCCCACTGCTGCTCACCCGCGGGCCGATCGCCGCCCCCATCGCGCACTACACCGACCTGGTGATGTCGAGTGCCCTGAGCCTGATCACCTGGATCCCGGTCCTGATGATCCTGCTGGTGCTCTTCCTCGGTCGCCGGCACCTGCCCAAGACCACCACCGGCTGGTGGAAAGTCCTCGGCGATGCCGCACCCCAGTTCGGCGTCATCGGCATCACCATCGTCGCCGCGTTCTCCGCCTCGGCGGTGCTGGCCAAGCTGAAGCTGCCTCAGCAGCTCACCGCGATGCTCGAAAGCCTCAGCGCACCATCCTGGTTGATGGCGATCCTCGTCGGCATCATCATCGTCGTCATCGCGATCCCGCTGACAGCCTCGGCCACCATGGCCTCGGTCGGCCCCGTCGCCGTCGCCGCACTGGTCGGCACCGGCATCGCCGCCCCCGTGGCCGCGGCCGCCGTCCTGGTCTTCGCGTCCACCGAGGGCGCCTCCCCGCCGTCGGGCGCCCCGATCTACGTCGCCTCCGGAATCGCCCGGATCGACCCGTCGAAGATCTTCATGCCACTGCTGAAGTACTACTGCGTTCCCATCCTCGGCATCGGAGTGCTCATCGCCCTCGGCCTCCTCCCCGTCTGACCCCGCGACAGGACACGTCATGTTCCAGAAAAGCTTCTCCACCCTCTTCCGCATCAGCGTCGTCGCGTTCCTGCTCGGCGGACTCGCAATCGTGCTCGGCCAGTCCGTCGGCCTCATCCTCGGTGACGGCCACGTCGTCACCCACGTCGAGGAACTGCTCGCCCCCTACGCCTACGGAGCCGCCGGGATCGCAGGACTGCTCGCCTTCGTGCTGTCGTACTTCCACCACGGCGGAGAGGAGGACGCCCTCGGAAACGAGGACTCTCCCGCCCGCACCACCGAACACGTCGGATGACCACACCCGTGAACACGATCGGTACCGACTCCACCTATGCCGACCTGTGCGCCCGCACCGACGGGGCCCCGGCAGGCTCCAGCTGGGGCATCTTCGACGACCCCGACCGGGGAACCGCCAATTTCGCCGGCCCCGACCAGGTCCGCGCCGCCGCGCAACTCGTCCGCCGCGGAGCCGTGTTCGCCCTCGACCATCCTCTCGGGGCGTTCGATCCGCCGATGGCACGGTCGCGCACGGCGCCGAAGCACACCATCGTCTCCGCGCACGCCGAATCCCGCGACGACCTTCTCGACGGCTTCTACCTGCAGGCCAGTAGCCACCTCGACGGGTTGCGCCACCGACGGGTGTCCGGACACGGCTTCTACAACGGGGTATCCGATGAAGAGATCGCCGAGGGCACCCCGCCTCTCGGGATCCAGGCCTGGTCACAGAGCCCGATCGCCGGCCGCGGACTGCTCCTCGACCTCGAGGGGTTGTTCGCGGACCGGGGCACACCGCTCGATCACGTTCGCGGACCGGCGGTCGAGGTCGCCGACCTCGACGCCGCCCTCGACCGCCAGAACACCCGGATCCAGGACGGAGATCTGATCCTCGTCCACACCGGCTGGGCGCACTGGTACCTGACCGCCACCGACGACCAACGCAACGACGTCCGTGCCGGTCGCCGCTCCACCGGATTCGCGCAGAGCCGCGAACTCGCACGATGGTTGTGGGAGAACAAGATTGCCCTCTTCGGCACCGACACCTTCGCCGTCGAAGTCCTGCCCGTTCTCCCCGGCAGTCCCTTCGCCGAGTCCGCCCCCGAGGACGCAGGCATGATGCACCAGGAACTGATCGGCAAACTCGGCGTCCCACTCGGCGAACTGTGGAACCTCACCGCCCTCGTCGAGGACAGCCGCCGCACCGGGACTTGGGACGCCCTGGTCACCGTCAAACCCCTGAACTTCGTCGGTGGAGTCGGTTCACCGTGTAACGCGACCGCCATCCGCTGACTGTTCTCGCACAATGATAAGTTCGATCGAAAGTGGGTTCATCGAGGAGGACTTATGGCGGCGCCGACCAACAACATGCGTTCCCTGGACCGCGCGTTCGACGTCCTCGGCGTCCTGCAGGAGGCCAAGCAACCACTGCGATTGAGTGAAGTCGCCCGGCATGCCTCCCTGCACGTCGCCACCGTCCAGCGCATCCTCGGGGTGCTCCTCGACCGCGGATACGCGGCCCGGATCGGCGACACCTACACCGCCGGCCCCGCCGCGCTCGCCGTCGCCCACGCATTCATGGTCACCAACCCGCTCAGCGTCCTCGCCCAACCCACACTGCAGCAACTCGCCGCCAACACCGGCTTCACCGCGTCGATGTACGTGCGGGTCGAAAATTCGCGAGTCCTGATCGCCCGAGTCGAAAGCGAACATCCGCTCAGCTACATACTTCCCGTCGGCGAGCGCCTCCCGCTCTACCTCGGCGGCGCCGGCAAGACCATCCTCGCCCACCTCGGCGCCGAGGAACTCGAGACGATCCTCGCCGGCATCGGCGACACCCCCCTCGCCAGCGGCGGCACACTGAGGAAAGACGAACTGCCCGCCCAGCTCGACAAGATCCGCAGCGACGGATTCGCGGTCTCCGTCAGCGAACGCCTCTTCGGCATCGCCTCCGTCACCGCCCCCGTCAAGGCCGCCGACGGCACCCTCGTCGCAGTCCTCGGCGTCACCGGACCCACCGACGCCCTCGACGACGCCCAGATCGCCCATCTGATCCCCGAGGTCCGCCGCGCCGCCACCACACTCGGCGCACGCGTACCGGTCACCGGCTAGCGGGTTCTCGATCCGCGGTTCCCGCGCGACGCGTGTGGTCGGCGTGGATCGTTAGGGTGTTGCCATGGAGCGCCGGATCGGCGAAGCCGTGGTCCATTGGGTCGAGCACGGCAGTGGCGTGCCGCTCGTCGCCCTGCACGGCGCCGGCGTGGATCATCGTGAGATCGAGGCGGCGATCGAGGCCGTCGTTCCGGGCACGGGGTACCGGCGGATCTACCCGGACCTGCCGGGGATGGGACTGTCGACGGCGGCCGGGCTGACCTGCAACGACGACGTGGTGACGCTGCTCGGCGACTTCATCGACGGCCTCGGGGCGGGCCCGGTGATTCTGGTGGGGCATTCGTACGGCGCCTATCTTGCTCGTGGTGTGGCCGCGCAGCGACCAGGCGCGGTGCTCGGTCTGGCGTTGGTGTGTCCGGTGGCCGAGCGGTCGCGGAACGTGCCGAACCACACCGTGGTTCGCCGGGACGCCGACGCCTACGACGTACTCGCGCGTGCGCAGTGGGCGGGGTTCGACGAGTACTTCGTCGTCCGCACCGGGGCCACCGCTCGCCGCTACCGCGACCACGTGGTGCCGGGTACGACGCTCGTCGACGAGGATGCGCTCGGACGCATCTTCGCCGGGTGGGCGGTCGATGTCGGGTCGAGTGTGTTCCCGGGGCCGACGGTGATCGTGGCAGGCCGGCGCGATTCGGTCGCCGGGTACGCCGATGCGTGCGAATTGCTGGGGAGTTATCCGCACGCCGCCCTGGCGGTCGTCGAGGATGCCGGTCATGCGCTGATGCACGAGCGGCCCGGACTGCTCGCCGCGCTGTTCGCCGACTGGCTCGATCGCCTCGATCGGAATTAGTTTCGGGGGCGATGTCGAGAACCCGGGATCGGCTTCGTCCCCGTGGTGAATGCGGCCAGAATGGGTCGCACCAGTACCGAGGAGAACACGATGGCCAAGTACCTTCTGCTCAAGCATTACCGCGGCGCGCCGGCGGCGGTCAACGACGTGCCGATGGCCGAGTGGACGCCGGAGGAGATCTCGGCGCACGTGCAGTACATGCAGGATTTCGCGACCAAGCTCGAGGGGACCGGCGAGTTCGTCGACGGTCAGGCACTGTCTCCGGAGGGCACGTTCGTCCGCTACGACGGCGAGGGACGGCCACCGGTCACCGACGGCCCGTTCGCGGAGACGAAGGACCTGATCGCGGGCTGGATGGTGATCGACGTCGAGACCCACGAGCGGGCGCTCGAGCTGGCCGGCGAGCTGTCCGCGGCGCCGGGTGCGGGTGGGAAGCCGATCCACGAATGGCTCGAGCTGCGCCCGTTCCT
>JBCEBZ010000020.1:0-7775 GCA_039206675.1 Rhodococcus sp. (in: high G+C Gram-positive bacteria)
CGGCGGAGTGTTCACCGTCGTCATCGCCCTCTACACCGTCGTGCTGGGCCTGTTCGTGCCGTCCGGTGGCGGAAAGTGGCTGGTCGAGGCGCCCTATGTCATGCAGTCGGCCACCGACGTCGGGATGAACCTGGGCTGGACGGTCCAGGTGTACAACGTCGCCGAGGCGCTGCCGAACCTGATCAACCCGTTCTTCATGCTGCCCCTGCTCGCGGTGCTGGGGCTCCGGGCGCGCGATCTGGTGGGATTCACGTTCCTGCAGTTCATGTTCCACCTTCCGGTGGTCCTGCTGCTGGTGTGGCTGCTCGGCACGACGTTCGACTTCGTTCCCCCGGTGCAGCCCTCGACACCGTGAGAGGTGTTACTAACCCACGCTTTACTTCGAGAAATCTCGGTGAAACACCCCGTCCTTAGCGTATACAACCATGTCCACAGGGATGAATACGCCGCCGATCGAGTACTCCTTCGACACCCTGCTCGTCGCGAACCGGGGCGAAATCGCCTGCCGCATCATGCGAACCGCGCACCTTCTCGGATTGAAGACGGTCGCGGTGTACTCCGACGCCGATTCCGCGGCCGCACACGTCGAGATGGCCGACGTCGCCGTCCGGCTGGGCCCGGCTCCCGCCCCCGAGTCGTATCTGCGGGCCGACGCCGTCGTGGAGGCCGCACTGGCCACGGGAGCCGGCGCGATACATCCCGGATACGGGTTCCTGTCGGAGAACGACGCGTTCGCCGCGGCGGCGGAATCCGCGGGCATCGCGTTCGTCGGTCCCACGCCCGAACAGTTGCGCACCTTCGGGAACAAGCACACCGCACGCGAGGCCGCCCGCGCCGTCGGCGTCCCGCTCGTCGCGGGCAGCGGGCTCCTCGACTCCGCCGACGCCGCGCTGTCCGCGGCCTCCGACATCGGCTATCCGGTGATGATCAAGGCGGTCGGCGGCGGTGGCGGAATCGGGATGCAGGCCTGCTTCGACGCCGCGGAACTCCGCGAAGCCTACGACCGCGTCCAGCGCCTCGCCCAGGCCAACTTCTCCTCGTCGGGGGTGTTCCTGGAACGTTTCGTGGCCCGCGCCCGCCACATCGAGGTGCAGGTGTTCGGCGACGGCCGGGGCCGCACCCTCAGCCTCGGCACCCGCGACTGCTCGCTGCAGCGCCGCAACCAGAAGGTGGTCGAGGAGGCGCCGGCGCCCGGACTGTCGGACGAACTCGTCGAACAACTCCTGGCCGCGTCCCGCGGTCTGGCGTCGTCGGTGAACTACCGGTCCGCGGGAACCGTCGAGTTCGTCTACGACGTCGACCGCGGTGAGGCGTCGTTCCTCGAGATGAACACCCGACTGCAGGTCGAGCACCCGGTGACCGAGGAGGTCACCGGGGTGGATCTCGTCGAGTGGATGCTCAGGCTCGCCCGCGGCGACGGATCCATGCTGGACGGGCTGCCCGACTCCGGACCCGAGATCAGCGGGACCGCCGTCGAGGCCCGCATCTACGCCGAGGACCCCGGCCACGACTATCGTCCCAGCGCCGGACGCCTCACGGGGGTGGAGTTCCCGGCCCACACGCGGGTGGAGACGTGGGTCGACACGGGCACCGAGGTGAGCGCCTTCTACGACCCGATGCTCGCGAAGGTGATCACCCGCGGCCACCGGCGCACGGCGGCGTTCGCGGCCCTCGCGGAGGCGCTCGCCGACACCCACATCTACGGGATCCAGACCAACCTTCCCCAGCTGCGGCGGATCTGCGTCGCGGACACCGTACTGGACGCCGAGCACACCACGCAGTCGCTGGCCGATCTGCGGGCCACCGGCCGCCGCGTCGACGTCCTCCGCGCGGGAACGATGACCACCGTGCAGGACCACCCCGGCCGAATCGGGCTGTGGGAGGTCGGCATTCCCCCGTCCGGGCCGATGGACGACCTGTCGTTCCAGCTGGTCAACACGGCGGTCGGCAATCCGGCCGGCGCACCGGGGCTCGAATGCACCCTGCAGGGGCCGCGCCTCCTGTTCTCCGACGCCACCGTGATCTGCGTGGGCGGCGCCGACGCCCCGGTCACGCTCGACGGCGAGCCGATCCCGCTGTGGCGCCCGGTGGAGGCGCAGGCCGGGTCCGTCCTCGACGTCGGCACTCCCGCCGACACGGGCCTGCGTACGTACGTCGCGTTCCGGGGCGGGATCGACGCCCCGCTGTATCACGGCAGCGCAGCCACGTTCACGCTCGGCGGGTTCGGCGGCATCACCGGCAAGGCCGTTGCCACCGGCGACGTACTGGGGCTCTTCGACGACTCGCTGTTCGAGAACACCACGGGTCTCGGCGCACCGCACCCCGTCCCGGAGGACTCGCGCCCGGAGTTCACGCACGTGTGGCATCTCGCCGTCACCGAGGGGCCGCAGCCGGCGCCCGCCTACTTCACCGACTCCGACATGGCGCAGTTCTACGACACCACCTGGAAGGTCCAGACCCACGCCAACCGGACCGGACTCCGACTCGACGGCCCCAAGCCGGTGTGGTCGAGGACCGACGGCGGCGACGCCGGACTGCACCCGTCGAACCTGCACGACAACCCGTACAGCGTCGGAGCCCTCAACGTCTCCGGCGACACTCCGATTCTGCTCGGCCCCGACGGCCCGAGCCTCGGCGGTTTCGCGTGCCCGCTCACCGTGGCCAAGGCCCACCGGTGGAAGCTCGGGCAGATCCGGCCCGGCGACAGCGTGCGGTTCCTCGCGGTCTCCGACGACGGTGCGCACTCGCTGCGGGCCTCGGATTCGTCTCGCAGACTGGATGTTCCGCCCGCGGCGACCCGGTCGGCGAGCAGCGACGGCGGGGTACTGCACCGCATCGCGCCGATACTGGACCGACCGGAGGTCGTGTATCTGCGTGCCGGCGACGACAACCTCCTCGTCGAGTACGGGGACCGGGAACTGGATCTCGGACTCCGCATGCGCGTCCACGCGTTGTCGGAGGCACTCGTGCGGCGGCGGGTGCCGGGCATCATCGACATCACGCCGGGTGTCCGGTCGCTGCACCTGCACTTCGACGCCGACCGCCTCCCCGCCGGGAGACTGCTCGACATCCTCCAGGACATCGAGGAACTGCTGCCGGCGACGCACGATCTGGTGGTTCCGAGTCGCACGGTCCGGTTGCCGTTGTCGTTCGACGACCCGTCCATCGCCGAGGCCATCGACCGCTACCGCAGCGGTGTCCGCGACGAGGCGCCGTGGCTGCCGTCGAACACCGAGTTCATCCGGCGGATCAACGGATTGGACAGCGTCGACGACGTCCGCGACGCCGTGTTCGACGCCGAATACCTGGTGCTGGGGCTCGGCGACGTCTACCTCGGCGCACCCCTGGCCGTGCCCCTCGACCCGCGGCACCGCCTGGTCACCACCAAGTACAACCCGGCCCGCACGTGGACTCCGTCCGACGCCGTGGGGATCGGCGGCAAGTACCTGTGTGTGTACGGGATGGAGTCGCCGGGCGGCTACCAGTTGATCGGCCGCACCGTCCCGATCTGGTCAGGCTACCGGCAGCACCGCCCGTTCGACGACGGCAAACCGTGGATGTTCCGGTTCTTCGACCGCATCGTGTGGGAACCCGTCACCCCGGAGCAGTTGCTCGAGTACCGTGCGCAGGCCGCGGCCGGGCGGTTCGACGCGGAGATCTCCGACGGCACGTTCGCGTTCGCCGACCACCTGAAGTTCCTGCAGGACAACGCCGAATCCATCGCCGAGTTCGACGCCCGCCAGTCCGCGGCGTTCGACACCGAGAAGGCGGCGTGGCATGCGTCGGGCGAATTCGACCGTGTCGAACAGGCGCCCGCACCCGAGCGGTCCGCGCGGCGTGACCTCCCGCCCGGCGCCGTCGTCGTCGAGGCGCCGATGGTCGGAAGCGTGTGGCGCGTCGAGGTCGAGGCCGGGCAACGCGTCGAATCGGGCCAGAACGCGGTGGTGCTCGAGGCCATGAAACTCGAGATGCCCGTCGCGTTCACCTCACCGGGCACCGTGCTCGAAGTCCTCGTGTCACCGGGCGCAATCGTCGAACCGGGCACCCCTCTCGTCGTGATTGGAGCAGAAAACTGATGACTGTCGATGCCGTACACCCCGGACAGACCACCCTCTCCCCCACTGCCCGCGTCGACGACGCGTTCCGGCGCATCGCCGAGGTGGACCGCCCCGAGGTGTGGATCACCCTCCGGCCCGCCGAGGACGTCCGCGCCGATGCCGCCGCCGTGCAGGCCCGTCTCGACGCCGGCGAGCACCTGCCCCTGGCCGGGAAGGTCGTCGCGGTCAAGGACAACATCGACGTCGCCGGCCTCCCGACGTCGGCCGCGTGCCCCGAGTTCGCCTACTCCCCCGACGTCACCGCGAGTTCCGTGCGCCGCCTGGTCGAACAGGGCGCCGTCGTACTCGGGAAGACGAACCTCGACCAGTTCGCGACCGGACTGGTCGGGACACGCAGTCCCTACGGCGCCGTCCGGTGCTCGTGGGACCCCGAACGGGTGTCGGGCGGATCCAGTTCGGGTTCCGCCGTCGCCGTCGCCCTCGGCATCGCCGACATCGGAATCGGCACCGACACAGCAGGATCCGGCCGGGTGCCGGCGGCATTCAACGGTCTCGTCGGGATCAAGGCGACACTCGGCGTCATCCCCGCCGACGGCGTCGTCCCCGCGTGCGTCGACTACGACTGCGTCACCGTGTTCGCCACCGAACTCGACACCGCGGTGACTGCCGCCCGCATCATGTCCGGTCCCGCGACCGCGGACCCGCGCAGCCGCGCGTGGCCGTCCGACGTCAGGCTCGCCGCCCCCGCGCACGCCCGCGTCGCGATTCCCGCGGACGCGAACCTCGCCCAGCTGACGCCGGAGTACCGCGCGGCGTTCGCCGACACGGTGGCGTCGATGACGGACCGCGGGTTCTCCGTCGAGGCGGTCGACATCTCCCCGCTACTGGACGCCGCCCGGCTGCTGTACGACGGCGCCGTCGTCGCCGAGCGGTACACCGCCGTCGGGCGATTCCTGGGCACGGCACCGGCCGGCGCCGATCCGGTGGTCACCGCCATCGTCGAGTCGGCGCGGAAGCCGGCGGGCCACGAGTTCGCCGCCGACCTCGACACGCTCACCCGCGTCAAGGCGCAGGCACGGTGCCTCCTGGCCGGCTTCGACGGGCTCCTGCTGCCCACCACCACCGAACACCCGACCATCGCTGCCGTGCAGGCCGATCCGATCGGCATCAACCGGCGGATGGGCACCTACACGAACTTCTGCAACCTGCTCGACATGGCGGCGGTCGCGGTGCCGGGCGCCCCGACCGCCGCCGGCGAACCGTTCGGCGTCATGTTCGTGGTCCCGGCGTTCGCCGATCAGGTGGCCGTCGACCTGGCTGCCCGTCTCGTCGGCGCGCCCGCGCCCGCCCTCGTCGACGAGGGGGTCGAGCTGGCGGTGTTCGGCGCGCACCTGCGCGGGCAGCCCCTGCACTTCCAGCTCGAGGACATCGGCGCACGGTTCGTCGGCACCGTCACCACCACGGACGCGTACCGGCTCACCGCGCTCGCCACCACCCCACCCAAGCCCGGCCTCGTCCGCCGCGGTCCCGGTGCGGGTTCGGAGATCGCCGGCGAGTTGTTCCGGGTGTCCGCCGCGGGGCTGGGCAGTTTCCTCGCGGCGCTGCCGGCCCCGATGGCACTGACGAGCGTCGAATTGTCCGACGGCCGCGCCGTGGTCGGCTTCAGCTGCACCCACGACGCGGTCGACGGGGCCGCGGACATCACCGAGTTCGGCAGCTGGATTGCCTACACCCGTGAGTACTTATTAACGTCGGGCGGTTGATAAGTACTCACAGGCCGAAGGCACTCACGGCGGGGGTCGAGTTGCGGCCGATCAGCGTCTGCAGGTCGCCGCTCTCGGTGTCGAGGGCGCCGGCGGCGACTCCCGCATCGGAATCGGCGAGCATGCTCGCGATCGGGGCGGGCAGTCCGGCACCCTCGAGCACCGCGGCGTACTCGGACTGCGGAAGGTCTTTGTACGACACCGGCTTTCCGAGAACGGAGGAAATGACGTCCGCCAGTTCGCTGTACGTCAGGCGCTCGTCGCCGCCGAGTTCGTAGACCTTGCCCGCCTGGTCGTCGGCGAGCAGAACGGCGGCGGCCGCTTCGGCGTAGTCCTTGCGGGCCGCGGCGGCGACGACACCCGTTCCGGCACTGCCGAACAGCGCACCGGTCTCGCCCGCCGCGGAAATGCTGCCGAGGTAGTTCTCCCAGTACCAGCCGTTGCGGAGCAGGGCGAAGTCGATCCCGGACTGCGCCAGCCGATCCTCGGTGGCGCGGTGTTCCACGGCCAGTCCGAGCGGGGAGTTCTGTGCGTCGAGAACGCTGGTGTACGCGACGAAGCCGACCCCGGCGGCCTTTGCGGCATCGATCACGTTGGCGTGCTGGGCGATCCGCTGTCCGACCTCGCTGCCGGAGACGAGCAGCAGCTTGTCGACGCCGGCGAATGCGGTCTCGAGTGCGGCGCGGTCGCTGTAGTCGGCCTGCCGGATCTCGACCCCCTTGCCCGCGAGGTCTGCGGCCTTGGCAGGGGTGCGGACCACAGCGACGATGTCGGCGGCGGCTGCGCCCTTGTCGAGCAGTGCCTCGACGACGAGCCTGCCGAGGTGTCCGGTTGCTCCTGTGACGGCGATGGTCATGACGAACTCCTAGCGCGTAGTGGTGCGAGTTGACTGTTCAAGCTCACTTTCCATCATGCACTAATTTTTCGTAAGTGCAAATGCTTCAGTAAGTGCTTCCTGTTCGTGGGATACACTGGGCGCATGTCCAAGCCCGCGCACCCAGCACAGGACAGTGACGACCGCACCCTCGAAGCAGACGTGTTCGCACGCAACTGCGCGTCGCGCGAGACCCTGCAGACCGTCACCGGCCGCTGGGGTGTGCTCGCGCTCGCGGCACTGACCGAGGGCAACTATCGATTCAGCGCCCTCCGCCGACGCGTCGACGGCGTCAGCGAACGCATGCTGTCGCAGACACTGCAGGCACTCGAACGAGACGGCCTCGTAGTCCGCGAGGTGCTCGAGGCCATCCCCCCGAAAGTCGAATACAGCCTCACGCCGCTCGGCGCCGAGGTCGGCTCACGCCTGATCGAGCTGATCGAACTGGTCGAATCGCGCGTACCCGACGTCCGGGCAGCGCAGGAAAAGTACGACGCCGATCGCGTCAGCTGAGTTCGTCGAACTCCGACTCGTCGTCGACGATGTGGACCGCGGCCTCCTCGGCCGACGCCGCTCCCCCGTCGATCCCGATGTCGAACGCGACGAGATCCTTCTCCTCGTCCGCCCCGGAACCCTCGTCCTCGGCGAGAAGCCGGCCCGAACGCCGCCGTCCGACCTCGTTGTCGTCGAGGATCTCGGCGTCCTCGTCCTCCTCGAACGCCGGATCCGGTTCCTCCTCCGCGAGCCGCTGATCGAGGGTCTCCCCTTCGCGCTGCTCGGCGGCCGTCGTTCCGAACGCGTCGAGCCCGAGCGGCCGCTCCGGAGGCGAATACCCCTCGTCGAGAACGTCGTCCACGCCTCGGTCGACCAGCGTGTCCTCCGGCTGCAACTGGTCCTCTTCGTCCAGGCTGTACTCGCCCTCGGATCCTTCTGGCGTGCTGTCCGGCATGGTCATCTTCCCCACGATGCCATCGCGGCGGGCAGTTCGCCATCGGATCGCGGAACCGATCCGACCGGACACGACGAGGGCCCGCACAGAGTCTGTGCGGGCCCTCTCGGTGTTCGGGTCAGAAGTTGATC
>JBCEBZ010000021.1:0-7736 GCA_039206675.1 Rhodococcus sp. (in: high G+C Gram-positive bacteria)
GTGCTGGCCGGCGCGACCGAGCACCGTGGTGGCGATGACCGTCGCCGTGATCGCCAGCCCGGGAAAGGCCACCGACCACCAGGCGATCCGCAGATCGTCACGCGCCTCGGAGAGCATCGCTCCCCATTCCGGGGACGGGGGTTGGGGTCCGAGACCGATGAAGCTCAGCGCCGCGGCCCCGAGGATGCTCGTCCCGATGCCGAGGGTGATCAGCAGCGGCAGCGGGCCGAGTGCGTTGGGAAGTATGTGACGCAACACGATACGTGCGCGGGAGCTGCTGAGGAGGCCTGCCTGGGCGACGTACTCGCTCTGGTCGACTCGGCGCGCCTCCGCGCGAACCACCCGGGCGTAGCGCGGTGCCGTCGCGATGCCGATGGCGAAGATCAAGTTCGTGGTCCCCTTGTCGAGGAGGGTGATGAGGACGAGGGCGAGCAGGATTTCGGGAAACGCGCCCATGAGGTCGACGACGCGGGACAGCACCGTGTCTGCGACCCGGTTTCCGAGTCCCGCGGCCAACCCGAGGACGATTCCGATGAGCACCGCCAGCAGTGTGGCCGCGGTCCCGATGAGCAGCGACAGTCGCGCACCGTGCACCACGCGGGTGAAGACGTCGCGGCCGAGTTGATCGGTGCCGAAGAGGTGCTGGAGCGACGGCGCGGAGTGGGCGAGTGCCAGGTCGGTGCGCAGCGGGTCCCCGGGGGCAACGAGCGTGGGCCACAGAACGACGACGACGCACAAGACCATGAAGGCGGACGCGACGAGCCGCCCACCGGCCGGAACCTGTGCGGTGAGGGTGCTGCGGACGTGGCGGGCAAGGGCGGGAGCGGTCACCGGGTCACCTCTCGCAGGCGTGGGTCGATCCACAGGTAGGCGATGTCCACCAGCACCGAGACTGTCAGGTAGATGGCGGCTGCGAACAGGGCGACGGCGAGGACGACCGGCAGATCCTTGTAGGTGACCGCCTCGACGGTGGCCCGGCCGATGCCGGCTCGACCGAATACCTCTTCTACGACAACGGTTCCGGTGATCAGGCTGCTGACCGCCCACCCCGCGAGAGTGGCCGCGGGGATCATCGCGTGCCGGAGTCCGTGTTTGAGGCGGATCCCGATCTCGCCGGTGCCGCGGGCTCGCGCCGTCAGCGCATGAGGCTGTTCGAGGGCGCGTTCGATGCCCTCCCTGATCACCTGGGAGAGCACCGCGGAAATCGGCAGGGTGAGGGTGAGTCCGGGCAGGATCAGGCGCTGCAGTTCGTTCCCCGACGTCACGGGGAAGATGCGGAGACCGAACGCGAACACCGCGATGAGGATCAGCCCGATCCAGAAGGTGGGGGCCGATGCCAGTGCCAGTTCCACGGTGCCGAGCAGACGGGCGAGGACGTGGCGCCGGCCCGCCGTGAGGACGGCGAGGGTCGGCGCGAGCACCGCGGTGGCCACCAGCACGAAGCCCGCCAGCTGGGCGCTGGTGGTCAACTGTTCGCCGAACAGGATCTGCGCGACCGGCTCTCCCCGGACGTAGGAGTAGCCGAGGTCGCCGTGCACCAGCCTGCCGAGGTAGCTCAGGTACTGCTCCACGAGCGGCCGGTCCAGACCCCAGTCGCGCTCGACCTGCGCACGCAGTGCGGGGTCGCTCGATTCGCCGAGGATCGCGGTGACCGGGTCACCGGCACTGACGTGTACGGCGAGGAACGCGAGCGTCACCGCCGCCGACATCAGTGCGATCGCCGACAGCACCACCGCAGCGATGTGCCGGACCACGAGGTGCTGTTGCGGTGTCATCGGTTCACCGCTCCACCGGGGCGCCGACGATGCTGCCCCATTCCGTCCAGGATCCGTCGTAGACGCGGACCCGGGAGTCGTCGAGCAGGTCTTCGAACACCAACCAGCCCAGCGATGCCCGGTGTGACAGCCTGCAGTAGAAGATCAGTTCGCCGGCGTCGGCGAGGCCGAGTTCCTCGATGCGGTCGCGCAGTTGATGCACCGGGAGGACGCGCTCGTGTTCGTCGAGGAGTGTGCGGATGTGCAGGCTTCGGGCCCCCGGGATCCGGCCGTGCCGTTGCGCGCCGTGGTCGATCGGCTCACCGACCGGCGAGACACGCTGTCCCGCATACTCCTCCGGCGATCTCAGGTCCACGATCGGGTTCTCCGAATCGATCGCGGCGAGCACGTCCTCGCGCCCCACGACCACGTCCCGATAGCGCGGCGCGACGATCGGCAGTCGCGCGCCGGCAGCCGCGGTCCCGGTTCCGGCGGTTGTTCCCGGTTCCGCGAGGCGCCAGGCGTTGACGCCTCCGTCGAGGTACTTCAGCGCACCTCCCACTCCCTGTGCTGCGGAAACCCACAGGGCGTAGGCGGCGAACTGTGGTGGTTCCCCCGCGAAGACCACGGTCGACGACGAGTAGGCCCCGAGTTCGTGGAGGCGGTCGACGAGGGTGTCCGCCGAGGCCAGTTCGCGGCGGTCCCGATGCCACAGCAGACTCTTCCAGTACACGGTGCGGGCACCGGGGATGGTTCCGGGACCCCCGTCGTGGGCGGGGTCGTCGGTCAGTTCGATCACGACCGTCGACGGATCGGCGAGGTGCGCCGACAGCCATTCGACGTCGACGAATCTGGTTGTTTTCACGTCACTCCTGTTACTTTGCGCCCCCGACGGGGTCCACGGCATGGGACGATAGCGCGGGCTCCGCGGTTTTTGGATACATAAGATCTCGGCGAATCGAATTATGTAATCAGTTTTCTGTAAACATAAACTAGGTCGGCGAAGTCCTCCAACCGAAAGTCGATGGCACCCTTGACCAGCCCCCGCGCACACCACCTCGTCTCCGCGGAGACACTGCTCGCCACACCTCCCGGCCGGGTGGTCGTCCTGGACGTCCGGGCAGGTACCGACGGCCGCTCCGATCGAGACGCCTACCTGCGGGGACACCTTCCCGGGGCGGTGTTCGTCGACCTCGACGCCGACCTGTCGGGTCCGAGGACCCCGCTGTCCGGGGATCGCCCGCTGCCCGACGCCGGCCAGCTCACCGACGCGGTCCGGGAATGGGGCATCTCTCCGGCGAGCCCCGTTGTCGTCTACGACGATTCCCGGTCCGCCCCGGCCGGGCGCGCGTGGTGGATCCTCCGGTGGGCCGGGCTGACGAACGTGCGCATCCTCGACGGCGGGCTGGCGGCCTGGCGCAGCGCGGGCGGCGCCCTGGACACCGGCGATGCGCGCCGCCCGCAGCGCGGCACCGCGATCGCCTCGCCCGGCCACCTCCCGGTGGTGACGACGGACCAGATCCCGCATCTCGCCCGAGGCGGTCTGCTCCTCGACGCCCGCCCCGCCGATCTGCACGACGCCGGCCACATCCCCGACGCCGTGGGCGCGCCGGTGTTCGCGGACCTCGACGACGCCGGCAGGCTGCGGACCGAGCACGAACTCCGCGCCCGATACGGCGCACTGCGCCTCGACGGCACCACACCGGCGGCCACGTACTGCGGCAGTGCCGTTGCCGCCGCGTTCCAGGTGTTCGTGCTCGCGACACTCGGCGTCGAGGCCTCGCTCTACGTCGGCTCGTATTCGGCGTGGACGTCGGATCCGCAGCGCGCCGTCGCCCGCGGTACCGGCGCCGTCCCCTCTTCCCCGACCGCATGAACGAAGGACAGCCATGGTCTCGTCACCCGAGCACGTGATTCTCAATGCCAACCTCATACCCGGCGGCACGATCGGCAGCCCGTGGCGACGCGCGTCGCAGCCCGGTGAGCACTTCGTGGGAATCGACCACTACGTCGACGTCGCGCGCGCTGCCGAGCGCGGATTCCTCGACGCGGTGTTCCTGGCCGACTCCCCGGATCTGCAGACGAAGGACTGGAACTCTCCCAGCCGCCTCCTCGATCCGCTCGTCGCACAGGCGGTGATCTCCGCGCACACCGAACACATCGGGTTGATCGCCACCGCGACGACGTCCTACAACGACCCGTACAACCTGGCCCGGCAGTTCGCCAGCCTCTCGGCCGTGTCGAAGGGGCGGGCCGGCTGGAACTTCGTGGTCACGGGAGGCGATGCCGCGGCCCGGAACTACTCGTTGAGCGAGGCGCTCCCGAAGCCGGCGCGGTACGCCCGTGCGGCGGAGTTCCTCGACGTGGTGGCCGCGCTGTGGGACTCCTGGTCGCCCGACGCCCTGCACGCCGACAAGACCACGGGCAGCTACCTGGATTCGACGAAGATCACCGCGATCGACCATGTGGGCGACACCTTTCGGGTGGCGGGCCCGCTGAAGGCGCCCCCGCTGACCGACGGCCGCCCGATCCTGATCCAGGCCGGTGCCTCCACCCACGGTGTCGAGCTGGGAGCGCGCTACGCCGACGCCGTGTACAGCGCCCACTCCACGGCGGAGTCGGCGCGGGCCCGGCGACAGGAACTGCGGGACCAGGCCGCGTCCGCGGGCCGGAACCCGAACTCGATCAAGCTGCTCCCCGGGCTGATCGTGGTGCTCGCCGACACCGAAACCAGAGCGCTGCAACGGGAAGAGGAGCTGACCGACCTCATTCCCGACGAGGTTCAGGCCTACAACCTCGGGGCCCGGCTCGGCGTCGATGCCGGGGAACTCGCACTCGACGCACCGTTTCCCTGGCACCTGGTTCCCCCCGAGGAGGCGGCATCCGGTGCACGCGGCCAGTTGTCGGTGTTCCTCGAGTACGTGCGCACCCGGGCCCTCGACACCCGTGGTGCCGCGCGTCTGCTCGCCGCCGGCAGCGGCCACGCCAAGATCGTGGGCTCCCCGGAACAGGTCGCGGACTTCATCGAAGCCTGGTTCCGTTCGGGATCGTGCGACGGTTTCAACATCATGATGGACGAGCTGCCCTCGGGCCTCGACGCGTTCGTCGACCACGTGGTCCCACTCCTGCAGCGCCGCGGACTGCTGCGCACCGAATACCGTTCCACCACCCTGCGAGGACATTACGGCCTATGACGATCACACCGGACCCCACGTGGTCGCTCTTCGTTCAGCTGCGCAGCGGTCCGGGGGCCGCGCTGGTCTACGACCGTGCCATCGCCGTCGCCGTCGAGGCCGAGCGACTCGGCTTCGGCACGATCTGGTTTGCGACCCGGCACTTCGAGGCCCACCATGCGGCGCTGCCGTCGGTGTTCCCGTTCCTCGGTGCCGCCGCGGCCCGCACCACCCGAATCCGGTTGGGCACCGGGGTCGTCGCGCTGCCGTTCGAGAATCCGGTCCGTCTCGCCGAGGACGCCGTGGTCACCGATCAGCTGGCCGGTGGGCGCCTCGAACTCGGCATCGGGAAGGGGCTGGGCTTCGGCCTGTCCGCAAGCTCCTACACCGGTTTCACCCTCGACCAGAACGATCGGGAGCGGCTGTACACCGAGCGCGCGGCCGCCCTGCACACCATTCTCGAGACCGGCCGCGTCTCGGAGGAGATCGGGCTCTATCCGCCGCCGGGCGATCTCCGCCGCCGGGTCTGGCAGTCCACCGGCAACATCGAGACCGCGCGACTGGCCGCTCGTGCGGGCGACGGTCTACTGCCGCACGGAAACTCCGAGGCCCGGGGCGGGGCCGGACTTCGCGACCTGATCGACGCCTACCGCAGCGAGTACGCCGGCGAGGGCGGCCCCCGGATCGGGTCGACGGTCGCCGTCCTGCCGGGCGACTCCCACCGTGACGCCCTCGGCCTGTTCACCACCGATGTGTCGCTGAGCCCGCGCTACTACACGGGCAGCCTGGACGACGGCGATCACCACCGCTATCTCGCGGATCGGGGCATCCTCGCCGGATCGAGCGACGACGTGGTGACGGAGTTGAGTGCCGACGCCCGGGTCCGGTCGGCGACCGAGGTCTTGTTCCACGTCCCGCTGGCGCTCGAACACCCTCGCTATCTCGAATGCCTGCAGCGTATCTCGGACGAGATCGCACCCCGGTTGGTTCCGGTCGCCGCCTCGTAGCGAGCGGTCAACCGGACCCCGGGTCGATCACTCCAACCTCTCCCGATGCGTCGACCCGGCCTCTTCGGCGAGCGCGTCCGCGAGTTCGCCGAGGAGGCCGCGATCGTCCGGCAGCTGCGGGACCGCGACCCGTAACAGTCCGCTCCGCTTCGGGGCCACATGGGATTTGCTTCCGGCCCCGACGACGATTCCCTTGCGGGCCAACTCGATCAACGTTCCCGTCTCGTTCTTGACCTCGACCCAGACGACCAGGCTGTTCGGGCCCGAATGTGCCACCGCGCCACGCTCCGCCAGCGCCGAGACCAGTCCGGTGCGCCGCCACTCGTAGCACGCGCGGGCGGTGTCGACGAGCGCGGCGGCGTCGGGGTCCGTGACCAGATGAGCCAGCGCGTCCTGCAGAATCCGGCTGTTGGCCGAGATGCCGTGCACCCGGGTGTTGATCGCCCGGTCGACCAGTTCGGCGCTGCCACCGATCACGCACGTCTTGATGTCCATGCCGAATGCCTTGCAGTAACTGCGCACCCGGACGGTACGCTCGGGGAAGTAGCTGCCCAGCGACGGAGCCTGCGCGCGGGCGAGGGGGCCGACCGCGTCGTCCTCGACGATCCACCCGACGTAGGCAGCGGCGTCGAGCGTCCCGGCGAGTTCCCGCGCGCGGTCGGAGGTCAGCGTTCCGGCCGCCGAATACGCCCCTTCCGGTTGCAACACGACGACGGCGGGCTCTCGGGCGAGCGCCGCGGCAAGGGATTCGGCGATTGCGCCGTGCTCGTCGGATGCGACTCCGACGACCGAATAGCCGACCTCGGTCAGGGTGTCGAGGAAGCCGGGCATCACCGGTTCCTCGACGGCGATCAGGGCTCCCGCCGGCGCGGCCGCCTCCACGGCGAGCAGCAAGCCCTCCGAACCGCCGCCTGCCGCGGCGAACGCCTCCGCCGCGAAGGGCCACCCGTCCACGACCACCTCCCGCAGCCGGTCGGTGATGTACGCCCGCCCGGGCCGATTGATCTGATCGGTCTGCAGCCCCGCCAGCATCGCGGTGGCCAGGTCCGGCTGGAGTGCGTAGTCGGGGCTGCTGGTGAGCAGGTCGCGATCCGACCACGACACCGCGCCGCCGCGCAGGGACTCGAGCTGCGCAATCACGGTGCCGCCGCGCCGGTTGGTCTCGATCAGGCCGTCGCTGCGCAGACCGCTCCACGCAGCCACCACGGCACGGGTGCTCAGCCCCGACCGTTGCGCCAGGTCCCGGATCGTCGGCAGCCGGGTTCCCGGCACCAGCGAGCCCTCCCGGATGAGGCGAGCGACCACCGCTTGCGCCGCACCGGCCGTGCGGGAGTCCGCGGCCCGAAGCGCCTCGACCAGGACATCCTCCGCCGGTGGCGTCGTCATAGGCGGTGCCATTCGCTCATCTTCCCATTATGTACCTGCGCCGTCGACCTTTGTTTACACGAGGCCGGCAACATTGTCGACGGATCAGATCCGCCGCATCACGGAGACCACCTTGCCCAGAACGACCGCGTCGTCGCCGTCGAGGACGGTGTAGGCGGGGTTCCGGGGCTCGAGGAAGACGTGGCCGTCGCGGCGCCGGAGCACTTTCACCGTGGCCTCGCCGTCGATCATCGCGGCGACGATCTCGCCGGAATGGGCCTCGTCCTGGCGGCGCACCACGACGACGTCGCCGTCGCAGATCGCGGCGTCGATCATCGACTCGCCGCGCACCCGCAGCCCGAACACGGTGCCGGAGCCGACGAGTTCGCGAGGGAGCGTCAGCATCTCGTCGGCGTGCTCCTCCGCGAGGATCGGTG
>JBCEBZ010000022.1:0-28967 GCA_039206675.1 Rhodococcus sp. (in: high G+C Gram-positive bacteria)
CCGCGGGGCCCGCGGGGGGGGGGGCGGGGGCGGGGGGGTGCCCCGGGCCCCGGGGTTTGGGGGGACAACCCTGGGGCCGGCCCGGGGCGCGCCCCACGCCGGGGTGCCCGTGCTGCTCGCCGCCGCCTCGGACGCCGGCGCGGCGCTGCGGGACGCCAGTGTGGGGACCGCGTTCGCGGCCCGGCCGTCCCGGTTGTCGGCGCGCAAGTTCTGGGTGCGGCACGCCGCGGACGAGCAGGGGATCCTGCACATCGACGAGGGGGCGGTCCGTGCCGTCGTCACCCGCCGGCGGTCGCTGCTGCCCGCGGGCATCACGGCGGTGTCGGGACGGTTCTACGGTGGCGACGTCGTGTCACTTCTCGGTCCCGAGGAACGTCCCGTGGCCAGGGGAGTGGTGGCCTACGACTCGGCCGAGATCAGCGACATCCTCGGCAAGTCGACGCAGGAACTGCCTGCCGAGATGCAGCGCCCCGTGGTCCACGCGGACGACCTGGTACCGCTCTGACGGTCACGCGGGCAGCGCGGACGACGCGTCGAGCAGTGCGGTGAGGGCTTCCGAGCAGCCGGCGTGCACGGTGAGGGTGGCGAACTCGTCGCCGCGCGTCGCCCCGCGGTTGACGATCGCGATGGGGATTCCGCGTTTGGCGGCGTGCCGGACGAACCGCAGCCCCGACATGACGGTGAGCGACGAACCGGCCACCAGCAGTGCCTCGGCCTCGTCGACCACGTCGTAGGCGGCCGCGACCCGCGGTTTCGGGACGGACTCGCCGAAGTACACGATGTCGGGTTTGAGCATGCCGCCGCACGCCTCGCAGTCGACCATCCGGAAGTGCTCGGTGCTGGTGATCACCGCGTCGGCGTCCGGTGCGATCTCCACTCCCTGTGCGGCGGCGACGGTTTCGGCGAAACCCGGGTTCGCGCGCTCGAGCCGGTCGGCGAGTGTCGCCCGCGAGATCAGAGCGTTGCACGTCAGGCACCGGACCTGGGCGTACGTGCCGTGCAGGTCGATCACCCGGCGACTGCCCGCCTTGGTGTGGAGGAGGTCGACGTTCTGGGTGACGACCGCACTCGCGACACCGGCCCGTTCGAGTCCGGCGAGGGCGCGGTGGCCGGAGTTGGGCCGGGCGGCGTCCATGTGCCGCCACCCGAGGTGGTTCCGCGCCCAGTAGTGACGGCGGAAATCGGGGTCACCGGTGAACTGCTGATACGTCATGGGATTGCGCGGGGGTGAATCCGGACCGCGGTAATCGGGGATCCCGGAGTCCGTCGAGATGCCGGCGCCGGTGATCACACACAGGCGCCGGCCCCCGAGTACGTCGATCAGTGGGGCGAACACGCCCTCCAGAATAGCGCCGGTTCAGTACCCGACGACGGGATCGATCAGAGCGGTGAGATTCTCACCTGCGACGAAGCGGGTGACGTTCAGCGCCACGTGCTCGGCGAACGCCGGGGGACGGACCGCAGGCGGATTGGAATCGTGCGGGGTGATGATCACGTTCGGCAGATTCCACAGCGGGTGACCGTCGGGGAGCGGCTCGGGATCGGTGACATCGAGTCCCGCTCCGCCGATCGTGTTGTCCCGCAGCGCTTTCACCAACGCATTGGTGTGGACGAGTGAGCCGCGCGCGACGTTGATCACCCACGCGGTCGGTTTCATCTGCGCGAACTCGGCCGCACCGACCAGATGATGGGTGGCGTCCGTGGCGGGCGCCCCGAGCACGAAGTGGTCCGCGCGGGCCCACACCTCGCCCAGCCGGGTGGTGGGCAGCGTCTCGATCGCACCCGGCACCGGGCTTCCGGAACGATTGACGGCGATCACGTCGGCCCCGACCCCCGCGAGCATCGGGATCAGCGCCTTGCCGATGCCGCCGGCGCCCACGATCGCGACTGTGGTGCCGCGCAGGGTGCCGACCTTCGAGAAGAACTCCTGCTGGCGCCAGGTCTTCGCCTCGAGGTGCTCGGGCAGCGCCCGCACCCCGGCCAGCAGCAGCGTCAGCGCGTGCTCGGCGACGGTCGCGGCGAACGCGCCCGCCGCCGACGTCCACAGCACGGTGGAGTCGGGTCTGATCACCTTCGCGGCGAACCACTCCTCGACACCCGCGGAGTTCAACTGCACCCAGCGGATGTTCTCGGGAAGCGGATCCGGGAACCCGATCGGACCCGTGGTCCAGACCAGGGCGTCCGCGGACTCGAGGGGTGCCACACGGGCACCGCCCCGGCGCACCGCGTCCTCGAGGAGCGGGTCCGGGGCGGGTCCGATGGCTATAGCTGGAACAGCAGCGTCGTCGGCCATGGGTCGAACTTACGCGGGAACCTCGATCAAGGGGTAGACACCGTTTTCGTCGTGGACCTCACGGCCGGTGACGGGCGGGTTGAACACGCACAACATGCGCATTTCGGTCTCGGGCTCGACACGGTGCCGCTCGTGTCCGTTGAGCAGGTACATCGAACCGGGACCGAGTTCGTAGACCTCGTCGTTGTCGAGGTCGATCAATTTGCCGGTTCCTTCGACGAGCCAGACGGCCTCGACGTGGTTGGCGTAGTGGAACTCGTTGACCGAACCCGCTTTGATCGTGGTCTCGTGGAACGAGAAACCCACTTTGTCGCCGCCGAGGATGATGCGCTTGCTGCGCCAGTTGCCGTCCTCGCTGGTGATGTCGCGCTCGGTGTCGGTGATTTCTGCGGTGGTGCGAACGATCATGTGTGTGAGTCCTCTCTCTAGCTGCAGACCTTGCCGGTGGCGTCGGCGAGAATCGCCAGGCCGTGGTCCAGTTCCTCGTCGGTGATGGTGAGCGCCGGCAGGAGCTTGACCACCTCGTCCGACGGTCCGGACGTCTCCGCGAGCAGGCCCTCGTCGAAGGCGAGTGCGCAGACCTTGCCCGCGTTCTCCGGCTCGTCGAACACGAGGCCCTGGACGAGGCCGCGGCCGCGGGTGGAGACGGAACCCTCGAACTGGTTCGCCAGCTCGGTGAACGCCTGGTGGATCTTCTCGCCCTTGGCCAGCGTCGACTTGTGCAGGGTGTCGTCGGACCAGTAGTGGTCCAGGGCGACCTTCGACGTGACGAACGACGGGTTGTTGCCACGGAACGTGCCGTTGTGCTCGCCCGGGCCCCACACGTCCAGCTCACGCTTGAACAGGGTCAGCGCCATCGGGAGGCCGTACCCGCCGATGGACTTCGACAGGCAGACGATGTCCGGGGTGATGCCGGCGATCTCGAAGGAGAAGAACGGCCCGGTGCGTCCGCAGCCCATCTGGACGTCGTCGACGATCAGCAGGATGTCGCGCTCGGCGCACAGGTCCGCGAGGGCGCGCAGCCACTCGGGGCGGGCGACGTTGACGCCGCCCTCACCCTGCACCGTCTCGACGATCACGGCGGCCGGGCGGTTCAGGCCACTGCCCGAGTCGTCGAGCACGCGGGAGAACCAGTGGAAGTCCTCGGTGACTCCGTCGAAGTAGTTGTCGAACGGCATCGGGGTGGCGTGCACCAGCGGGACTCCGGCGCCGGCGCGTTTCATCGAGTTACCGGTGACCGACAGGGCGCCGAGCGTCATGCCGTGGAAGGCGTTGGTGAAGTTGATGATCGACGAGCGACCCGTCACCTTGCGCGCCAGTTTCAGTGCGGCCTCGACCGTGTTGGTGCCGGTGGGTCCGGGGAACTGGACCTTGTAGTCGAGACCTCGCGGTTTCAAGATCTTGTCCTGGAAGGTCTCGAGCAGGTCGCGTTTGGCCACGGTCGACATGTCGAGTCCGTGCGTGATGCCGTCACCGACGATGTAGTCGACGAGTGCCGACTTCAGGACCGGGTTGTTGTGGCCGTAGTTCAGCGAGCCGGCGCCGGCGAAGAAGTCGAGGTAGTCGCGGCCGTTCTCGTCGCGGATCCACGATCCGGACGCCGACTCGAAGACTGCGGGCCAGCCGCGGCTGTAGCTGCGAACCTCGGACTCGAGGCTCTCGAAGATGTTCGTATCAAAAGTAGTCATGTTGCTGCATTCCTCCGGGGCATGCTCTTAGCCGATCGTGTACAGATCTTCGGCTTCGTGTCCATCGGGAAAATCGTTAGGGGAGAACAGTTCCTGCTTGTTGATCGCCGTATCTCGGCGACGCGCCAATGCTGTGAACAGCGCGATCGAAGCCTCGTTGTCGGGGCTGATCGTCGTTTCGAGATGGGTAATCCCTTCGGGTGCAAGTCGATCGAGCAGTGCGCTCAGCATGCGACCTGCAATTCCCTTGCCGCGCTGGTCGGCGTCTACGGCAACCTGCCAGACGAACAGCGTTGCAGGGGATTCCGGGCGAATGAAACCCGATACGAACCCTACGACGCGCTCGTCGACGACTGCGACGACCGACGATCGGCTGAAATCTCTACACCACAACAGGTATGCGTAGCTCGAATTGAGATCGAGCACTTCCGTGTTCCTGGCGATCTCCCAGAGCCGGACTCCGTCAGTGATCTCTGGACTTCTGAACAACACCGCGTCCGGCGCGGTGGTCGGGATGGCACTCTTCTGAACAGGCGTCATTGGAAATTCGAACCTAACAACCATCCCCCTCGATTTCACGTGCCTCGCGAAATTGGACAGTTCAGGCGGCAGAGCTTTGCAGGTGAGACGTGCAAAGTGATGCTCATCACATTATGTAACTTTTGGGTAAACCGCAAGCGACACACTTCGCCTATTTGAGACTCGCGAGCGCGAAGGGGAGGACGGACGTGGCACCCGCCGCGAGAACCGTTCTGGCGGCCATCGTGAGGGTCCAGCCGGTGTCGGTGAGGGTGTCGACGAGCAGCACCGGACCGGTGCCCTCGGGGAGGCCGGGAGCCTCCCAGGCGTCGACGAGCCCGGCGACCCGGTAGGCGGAGTTGGCCGCCGACACGGGCGGGTGCTCGGGGCGCAGCCGCAGAACCCCCAGGTCGGTGAGCCGGCCGACCGCGGCCAGCTGCCGCGCGACCGACGCCGACAGGAGCGGGTGGGTGGCGGATTCGACCGCCATCACCGCCGTGGGCCGCTCGGCCCAGTCCCACGAGGCCAGCACCTGGATGCAGGCCTTCAGGACGGCGTCGGGGGCCGGTCCGTCCGGTTCGTCGAGGAGGGAGCGGAGCCGCTGACCCCAGCCCAGATCGGACAGCCGGCCCAGGATGCGCCCCGGTTCGGGGCCGTCGGAGATCTTCCCGGACAGCGTCACGCCGAGCTTCGCCAGTCCCGTGGGCCACTGTTTGCGGGGCGCCAGATCCACGCCTGGGCGCTCGAGGCGCGCTCTGGTCTGTTGCACCGCCTCGGCGTCGACGGTGGCGTCGTGGCGCTCTCCGGTGCAGTTGTCGCACCGGCCGCAGTCGGACGCGCCCGCCGCGAGCCCCGGGTCGTCGAGCTGCTCGCGCAGGAACGCCATCCGGCACGTGGAGATCCGCTGGTAGTCGATCATCGCCTGCTGCTCGGATTCGCGGGCCTGCTCGAGACGCTCGTACCGGTCGGCGTCATAGGTCCAGGGCTCCCCGGTGCCCACCCAGCCGCCCCGGACCCGGCGCACGGCGCCGTCCACGTCGAGGACCTTGAGCACCATCTCCAGCCGGGTGCGGCCGAGCTCCACGAGGGGTTCGAGCGCCTGCGTGGACTGCGGCCGGTCGGTGTCGAGGACCTCGATCACCCGGCGCACCACGTGCTCGCGGGGGAACGCCACGGACGCGAAATAGCTCCAGATCTGCTTGTCCTCGGATCCGGGCAGCAGGATCACCTCGGCGCGGTCGGTGGACCGGCCCGCGCGCCCGACCTGCTGGTAATAGGAAATGGGCGACGACGGCGCACCGAGGTGCACGACGAACCCCAGGTCGGGCTTGTCGAACCCCATTCCCAGCGCGGACGTGGCCACGAGCGCCTTCACGCGGTTGCCGAGCAGGTCCTGCTCGAGAGTCTCGCGCTCGGCGGCGTCGGTCTGCCCGGTGTACGCGGCGACCGTGTGCCCCTGCTCGGACAGCAGGCTCGCCAGGTCCCGGGCCGCCGACACGGTGAGCGCGTAGATGATGCCCGAACCGGGCAGGCTGTCGAGCTTCCTGGCCAGCCACGCGGCCCGGGCGGTGGCCTCCGGAATCTGCACGACCGACAGGTGCAGCGACTCGCGTTCGAGGCCGCCGCGCAGGACGAGGGTTTCCGCGCCGCCCACGCCGAGCTGCGTGGAGACGTCCGAGACGACGCGGTCGTTCGCGGTGGCCGTCGTGGCCAGTACAGGGATGCCTTCGCCCAGCTCGGCGATCAGCGTGCGGATCCGCCGGTAGTCGGGGCGGAAGTCGTGGCCCCAGTCGGACACGCAGTGCGCCTCGTCGACCACGACGAGGCCGGCGTCGGCGGCGAGGGAGGGCAGGACCTGGTCGCGGAAGTCGGGGTTGTTGAGACGCTCGGGGCTGACGAGCAGCACGTCGAGTTCGTTGTCCGCGACCCGCGAGTGGATGTCGTCCCATTCGGTGACGTTCCCGGAATTGATGGTGGCGGCGCGCACACCGGCGCGCTCGGCGGAGGCCACCTGGTTCCGCATGAGCGCCAGGAGCGGCGACACGATGACCGTGGGACCGTGCCCGTGCGCGCGCAGCAGCTTCGCCGCGATGAAGTAGACCGCCGACTTGCCCCAGCCCGTGCGCTGGACGACCAGCGCCCGTCTGCGGCCCACCACGAGCGCCTCGATCGCCGTCCACTGATCGTCGCGGAGGGTGGCGTGCTCGCCTGCCAGCTCGCGGAGCAGCCGTTCGGCCTCGTCACGGAGTACGGGTTCGGTGGCGGTCGTCATGCCCCCATGGTGCACGACCGGGGTGACACGGACGATCCAGGCGAGTGCCCGGGGCGCTCAGCCGGGCAGGGCCGCCTCGATCTCGGCGAGGGTGGGAGAGGACGTGGACGCGCCGCGGCGGGTGGTCGCGAGTGCGCCCGCCGTGCATGCGAACGGGACGGCGGTTCCGGGGCCGCCGCGCCACGACACGCTGAGGGCGCCCGCGAAGGCGTCGCCCGCGCCGGTCGTGTCGACCACCTCGACCGCCGGGGAGTCGGCGTGGAGCGCGGCGCCGTCGCGGCCCGCGTAGTCCGCGCCCGACGACCCCAGTGTGGTGACGACGTGGGAGACGGCGCCGGTGACCTCGGCGCCGAGTTGCGCGGCCTCGGTCTGGTTCACCAGCAGCACGTCGATCAGCTCCACGAGCTCGGGTGGAAGTGGCTGCGCCGGTGACGGATTCACCATCACGACGGTGCCGTGGGCCGCGGCGTGCGTCGCCGCGGCCACCACGGTGCCCAGTGGTATCTCGAGTTGGCAGAGCAGGACGTCGGCGTCCGCGACCGCCGCGAGTTCGGCGGATGTCAGGTCCACCACGGTGCTGTTGGCGCCCGGGACCACGACGATGCTGTTCTCGCCGGCGGCGTCGACGGTGATCGCCGCGATCCCGCTCGGCCCGTCGACCTCCCGCAGGTACCGGGTGTCGACCTCGGCGTCGACGAGGGCCTGCCGCAGGTCGAGGGCGAACACGTCGGAGCCGACCGCGCCGATGAACGTCACGGCCCCGCCCGCCCGCGCCGCGGCGATCGCCTGGTTGGCGCCCTTGCCGCCAGGGGTGGCGGCGAAGGCGCTGCCCAGGATCGTCTCTCCGGGCCCGGGCAATCGCTCGGTCGCCGTCAGCAGATCCATGTTGACGCTGCCGACCACGGCGACCCTGGGAGCGGACATATCCCGAGACTAGCCCGCGTCGGCGGCCGCCGTCTCCTGTGCGGGCGCAGCGGATGCCGCGCCCTTGCGGCGGAGGCGCTTCAGGATGCGCCGGGCCTCGGCGTCCGTGGACACGGCGGGCGGCGAACCCTCGAGGGGCTTGCGGGCGGTCTCCGAGATGAGCAGCACCGCGATCCCGCCGACGACGGCCGCGGCCATCATGTACATCGGCGCGACGAGGTCGCTGCCCGTCGCGTCCTGCAGCGCCGTGAGCACCAGGGGAGTGGTGCCACCGAAGATCGACACCGCGAGGTTGTATCCGATCGCCAGGCCGCCGTAGCGGATCCCGGTGGGGAACAGCGCGGGAAGAACCGACGGGAACACGCCGACGAACAGCAGCAGCAGGCCGCCGAGGATCGCGAGGCCGAGGAACACGGTGAAGTAGTGGCCGACCCCGATCAGCAGGTAGGCAGGCAGCGACAGCGCGAAGAACCCGACGAAACCGGCCAGCAGCAACGGTTTACGACCGACCCGGTCGGACAGCTTTCCGACGAAGCTGATCCCCACCATCATGATGAGCATCACGATGATCATGAGGACGAGACCGTGCGATTCGTCGTAGCCGAGCGTGTTCGACAGGTACGTCGGCATGTAGCTGAGCAGGCCGTAGTGCGCGATGTTGTAGGTGGCGACCAGGATCACGCACAGCACCAGCGGACGCCAGTTCTCCACCAGCGTCTCGCGCAGTTTGCGTCCCGTGGATTCGTCTGCGAGCGAACGCTCTTCGGCCTGCTCCATCTGCTGGAACGCGGGCGTTTCCTCGAGCCGCAACCGCAGGTACAGGCCGATCAGGCCCAGCGGCCCGGCGAGCAGGAACGGAATCCGCCACGCCCAGTCGACCAGGGCGTCGGCGCTGACCACAGAGCTGATGATGGTGACCAGTCCCGCAGCCGCGACATACCCGGCGAGGGTGCCGAATTCGAGGAAGCTCGCGAAGAACCCGCGGCGCTTGTCCGGTGCGTACTCGGCGACGAACGTGCTGGCGCCGCCGTACTCGCCGCCCGTGGAGAATCCCTGCACGAGCCGGAACAGGACCAGCAGGATCGGTGCCACGAGCCCGATGGACTCGTAACTCGGGATCAGGCCGATGGCGAACGTGCTGCCCGCCATCAGGATGATCGTGGTGGCGAGCACCTTCTTGCGGCCGATCCGGTCGCCGAGCGGACCGAAGAACAGTCCACCGAGGGGGCGGACGACGAAGGCCGCGGCGAAGATCGCGAACGTCGACAGCAGCTGTGCGGTGCCGCTGGCCTCGGGAAAGAAGACCTTGCCGATCGTGGTCGCCAGGTAGGCGTACACGCCGAAGTCGAACCACTCCATGGCGTTACCGAGCATGGTGGCCTTGACGGCGCGTTTGACGGAGGCCTCGTCGGTGACCGTGACATCAGGTGATTCGGCCACCTCGGCCGACGTGATCGAGTGATCTGGTGCATTCATGTCGTGCGCTCCCCAGCGCAGTTATCACCCGCACGGGGCACGTACCTGATGCACGCATCTTTTCGTCGCCCGCACGGCGATTGCTGGTCGGGTTCGGCAACCCACGGCCCTTCGGCGCGATGCGGCCCCCGCCGATCGGCTCTGGCTCGTGGGTCGGTCCCGCTCCACCGTCCGGGGTGCGGGACTACCAGCTGTAAGAGCGATTACCGTAGCAAAGGATGCGGCGGCCTGTCGGCTCGAGCCTCAGAACGCGCGGGCGTACTGCGCCGGAATCTGCGGTGTCACCTGCGCATTCAATGTGCGGGCCGCTTTTCGAGGCCAGTACGGGTCGCGCAGCAGTTCACGTCCGAGGAACACGGCGACGGCCTCTCCCGACTCCACGATCCGCTCGGCCTGCTCCGGCTCGGTGATGAGCCCGACCGCGGCGGCCGGGAGCAGGGTTTCGCTCTGGATGCGGCGGGCGAACGGAACCTGGTAGCCGGGACCGACCGGGATCTGCGCGGACGCGACGCCTCCGCTGGACACGTCGACGAGGTCGACGCCCAGATCGGCGAGCGCCTGCACGAGGGCGACGGTCTGGTCCGGCGTCCAGCTGTCCGCGTCGAGCCCGGGTTCCTCGGACAGCCAGTCGGTTGCCGAGACCCGGACGAAGACCGGCAGTTCGGCCGGCCACACGCCGCGCACCGCCTCGACGACCTCCAGAAGGAGCCGAATGCGTCCGGCGAAGCTGCCGCCGTACTCGTCGGTGCGGTGATTGCTGACCGGGGACAGGAACTGGTGCAGCAGATAGCCGTGTGCCGCATGAATTTCCACGACCTTGAAGCCGGCGCGCGACGCCCGCTCTGCGGCGGCGGCGAAATCGGCGACCACCTTCCGGATGTCCTCGTCCGTCGCCGCCGCGGGCGGGGTGTGGTCGCCGAAACCGATCGCACTCGGCGCCACCGTCCGCCACGACAACCGATCGTCGCCGTCGAGGCTGCCCCCGCCGCGCCACGGGACGTGCGCGGATCCCTTGCGCCCGGCGTGACCGAGCTGGATGCCCGGCACCGCGCCGAAGTGCTCGAGCTGCGCGTTGATCCGCGCGAAGGCCTCCGTCTGGGTGTCGTTCCAGATGCCGAGGTCGGCCGGGCTGATGCGACCCTCCGGACTGACGGCCGTCGCCTCGGTGAGGATCAGGCCGGCGCCGCCGATGGCCCGCGTCACCAGGTGCGTCCGGTGCCAGTCGCCCGGCACCCCCACGTCGCTGCCGGTCACGTCGGCCGAGTACTGGCACATCGGCGCCATCCACACTCGATTCGGGACGGTGACTCCACGGAAGGTGACGGGTTCGAACAACACGCTCACTGCAGCACTCCTGCCTCTGATGGTCTCGACCAGTCGCAACCCGCGCGGGTGACGAAATCATTCCCGATCGTTCGGGCCCTTCCCGCTCCGCGGGGTATCGAACCCGGTATATAGGCTGTCTTCATGACTGCAGTGACCTCCACCTCGTCGGCCGGTGCCACGGTGGATACCCGTGAAGCCGTCCACGCAGCGGCCCGTCGCGCCCGCACCGCGTCGCGGGTCCTCGCGCTGCTCACCACCGCGCAGAAGGACGCGGCGCTCCACGCGGCCGCCGACGCCGTCCTCGCCGCCTCCACCGACATCCTCGCCGCCAACGCCGCCGACATCGAGGCGGCCAGGGCGTCGGGCACCGAGGATTCCCTGCTCGACCGGCTGCGGCTGACCGCCGAGCGGATCGAGGGCATCGCGTCCGGTCTGCGTCAGGTGGCCGGTCTGCCCGACCCGGTCGGTGAGGTGGTGCGCGGCTCCACGCTCCCGAACGGCCTCGAACTACGTCAGCTGCGGGTTCCGCTCGGCGTGGTGGGCATGGTCTACGAGGCCAGGCCCAACGTCACCGTCGACGCGTTCGGGCTCGCCCTGAAGTCCGGCAACGCGGCCCTGCTGCGCGGCTCCTCGTCCGCGGCGAAGTCGAATGCGGCGCTGGTCGTGGCGCTGCGGGCGGCGCTGGCGGCGCAGCAGCTGCCGGAGGACGCCGTGCAGTTGCTGCCGAGCGAGGACCGCTCCAGCGTGACGCACCTCATCCAGGCCCGCGGACTGGTGGACGTCGTGATTCCCCGCGGCGGGGCCGGCCTGATCAGCGCCGTGGTGCGAGACGCGACCGTCCCGACCATCGAGACGGGCGTCGGCAACTGCCACGTCTACGTCCACGAGGCGGCCGACCTGGAGATGGCAGAGCGGATCCTGCTCAATTCCAAGACGCGGCGGCCGAGTGTCTGCAACACCGCGGAGACCGTGCTGATCGACGCCGCCATCGCCGAGACGGCGGTGCCGAAGCTGCTGCAGGCGCTCCAGACGCACAGCGTGACCGTCCACGGTGACCTGCCCGGGCTGGTGCCCGCGACGGAGTCGGACTGGTCGGAGGAGTATCTCACCCTCGACGTGGCGCTCAAGGTGGTCGACGACCTGAACGCCGCGGTCGAGCACATCGACCGATACGGCACCGGCCACACCGAGGCCATCGTGACGTCCGACCTCGCGGCCGCCCGCGAGTTCACCGCCCGGGTCGACGCCGCCGCCGTCATGGTCAACGCCTCCACCGCCTTCACCGACGGTGAGCAGTTCGGATTCGGCGCCGAGATCGGGATCTCCACGCAGAAACTGCACGCCCGCGGCCCCATGGGTCTGCCCGAACTGACCTCCACCAAGTGGATCGTGTGGGGAGACGGGCACACCCGCCCGGTCTAGACCCAGGCCGGATCCCTGTCGTCAGGCCCCTTCGCCGTAACCCCCTCATGAAAGGAGCGAGCGTGGACCGCGCACTGCCCACCACGAAGCCGTTCTTCGCCAGCGTGGACGACGTCATCGCTCGGCTCGCCGAAACCGGTTACCTCTCCGACAAGGGCACCGCAACCGCGGTGTTCCTCGCCGACCGGCTCGGAAAACCCCTGCTCATCGAGGGTCCCGCCGGAGTCGGCAAGACCGAGCTGGCCCGCGCCGTCGCCGAGACCACCGGCGCCGAACTGGTGCGGTTGCAGTGCTACGAGGGCGTCGACGAGGCCCGTGCCCTGTACGAGTGGAATCACGCGAAGCAGATCCTGCGCATCCAGGCGGGCAGCGACCACAGCTGGGACGCCACCAAGGCGGACGTCTTCTCGGAGGAGTTCCTGCTGTCGCGGCCGCTGCTGACCGCCATCCGGCGCGAGGACCCGACGGTGCTGCTGATCGACGAGACCGACAAGGCCGACGTCGAGATCGAGGGCCTGCTCCTCGAGGTGCTCAGCGATTTCGCGGTCACCGTCCCCGAACTGGGCACCATCACCGCCACGCGCAAGCCGTTCGTCGTCCTCACCTCGAACGCCACCCGTGAACTGTCGGAGGCGCTCAAGCGCCGCTGCCTGTTCCTGCACCTCGACTTCCCCGACGCCGAACTCGAGCGGAGGATCCTCGCGAGCCGGGTGCCGGAACTGCCCGAGGCGGTGGCCGAGCAGCTGGTCAAGACCATCCGCGTGCTGCGCGGCATGCAGCTCAAGAAGCTGCCGTCGGTGGCCGAGACCATCGACTGGGGTCGCACGCTGCTGGCGCTCGGGCTCGACACCCTCGACGACGACGCCGTGCGCGCGACGCTGGGTGTCGTCCTCAAACACCAATCCGACCAGCTGCGGGCCGCTGCCGAGCTGCGACTGAACTGAAGGACTCCCCATGGCTGCTGGTGGTCCCCTCGCGTCCCGGTCGAAGCCGGGCGGTCCCGCGGCGCCACACGGGCTGCCGGGGCACCTCGTCGACTTCGTCGAGGCGCTGCGGCGGCGCGGGATCACGGTCGGACCGTCCGAGACAGTCGACGCCGGCCAGGTGATGTCGGTCCTCGACCTGCTGGACCGCGAATCGCTGCGGGAGGGTCTGGCGTGCGCGTTGCTGCGGCGACCCACCCACCGGCCGACCTTCGACGCGTTGTTCGAACTGTGGTTCCCGGCGGCGGTCGGGAACCGGGCGGCCGGGGCGATCGACACGAGCCTGCCGCGGAACGCGAAGGGTGACATCGACTACGAGGCGCTGCGCGAGCTGATCGTCGACCTTCTCACCGACGGCTCGCCGGAGGCGATCGAGCTCACCGAGTTGCTGACCGCGCAGATGGTCGAGGAACTGGGGCAGTACCAGTCGGCGAACGGCCCGTCGTTCTCCGCGTACCAGGCGCTGCGGGACGTCGCACCGGAAACCCTGCTGAAGAAGATCCTCGACGGACTCCTGGGCAATCAGCAGGACACCGGGGCGCGGACGACGGAAAGCTACGAATCCGAGGTGGCCAAGCGCACCGCCGCCCAGCGGATCGCCGACTTCCGCAAGATGATCGAGAAGGAGACGCGGCGCCGATCGGCCGAGAACCTCGGCAAGGAACGGGTGGCGTCGTACGGCGTCCCCCGGCTGGCCGAGGAAGTCGACTTCCTGCGCGCCTCGGACGCCGAGCTGACCGCGCTGAAACGCAACGTCACCCCGCTGGCCCGGCTGCTCGCCAGCCGGCTGGCCGTGCGGCGCAGCCGGGCGAGTGCCGGTTCGATCGACCTGCGCCGCACCCTGCGCAAATCGATGTCCACCGGCGGCGTGCCCATCGACCTCGTCCAGCGCAAACCCCGGCGCGCGCGGCCCGAACTCGTCGTGATGTGCGACGTGTCGGGCTCGGTCGCCGGTTTCAGCCACTTCACCCTGCTACTCGTCCACGCGCTGCGCGAACAGTTCTCCCGGGTGCGGGTGTTCGCGTTCATCGACACCACCGACGAGGTCACCCGGTTCTTCGACGCGGGAGCCGACCTCGGCAGCGCCATGTCGCGGATGATCCGGGAAGCCGACCTGGTCGGCTACGACGGGCACTCCGACTACGGCAACGCGTTCGGGGTGTTCGCCGAGCGGTTCACCCAGAGCATCACGTCCCGCACGTCGCTGCTGGTGCTCGGCGACGGCCGCAACAACTACCGCGACCCGAATCTGGAGGCCCTGGCCCGACTCGTGTCCGTGGCGAAGCACGCGCACTGGCTCAACCCGGAGCCCCGCGGTCAGTGGGGATCGGGCGACTCGGCGGCCAAGGTCTACAACGAGGTCATCAGCATGCACGAATGCAGATCCGCTCAGCAGTTGGCGTCGGTGGTCGCCGGGTTGCTGCCGGTGTGAACACGTAAGCTCGACACTCGTGGAACAGGGAGCAACGGGCACGCGTCGGCGCCGCCTGGGAGTCATGGGCGGCACCTTCGACCCCATTCATCACGGTCACCTGGTGGCCGCCAGCGAGGTGGCCGACCGATTCAGCCTCGACGAGGTGGTCTTCGTGCCCACCGGCAGGCCGTGGCAGAAGCAGGGCAAGGGCGTCAGCCCGGCCGAGGACCGGTACCTGATGACGGTGATCGCCACCGCGTCGAACCCGCGTTTCTCCGTCAGCCGGGTGGACGTCGACCGCGAGAAGGTCACCTACACCGTCGACACCCTGCGGGATCTGCGCAGCTACCACCCGAACGCCGAGCTGTACTTCATTACCGGTGCGGACGCCCTGGCGAGTATCCTGTCCTGGCAGGACTGGGAGGAACTGTTCTCGCTGGCGAAGTTCGTCGGGGTGTCGCGTCCGGGATTCGATCTCAACACCGAACATCTGGCCGGGCACCTGGATGCGCTGCCGGAGGACGCGGTCACGCTGATCGAGATCCCGGCTCTGGCGATCTCCTCGACGGAATGTCGGCGGCGCGCCAGTCGCCATCGTCCTGTGTGGTACCTCGTGCCGGACGGTGTGGTCCAGTACATCTCCAAACGGAACCTGTACCGGCCGCCGGACTCCGAGCGCCTCGACGGCGCGACGACGATGTCCGAACCGGCCCCGGACAAGACCAAGAGTTAGACAGCACTTTCCGAACGAACTGGGAGAACATCGCGTGAGCGCAACGACCGAAGCCATCGAGATGGCACGCATCGCGGCAGTGGCTGCCGACGAGAAGCTGGCCTCCGATGTGGTGGTGCTCGATGTTTCCGAGCAGCTGGTCATCACCGACTGCTTCGTCATCGCGTCCGCCCCCAACGAGCGTCAGGTGAACGCGATCGTCGAGAACATCGAGGATCGGCTGCGTGAGGCAGGTCACAAGCCGGTGCGGCGCGAGGGCACCCGCGAAGGCCGTTGGGCACTGCTCGATTTCGTGGACGTCGTCATCCACGTCCAGCACAACGAGGAACGCAACTTCTACGCTCTCGACCGGCTGTGGAAGGACTGCCCGGCCGTAGCGGTCGAGGGCATCGGTCAGCACGGCCCGGCCGGCGCGAACGGTGCGGGCGCCGCCGGGAACACCGGTGCGGGCGCCGCCGAGAATGAGGGGTCCGAGCTGTGACGGATGCTCCCCGTGCCCCGCGGCGGCTGATACTGCTCCGCCACGGACAGACCGAGTACAACGCCGACAACCGCATGCAGGGCCAGCTCGACACCGAACTGTCGGAGCTGGGACGGTCGCAGGCCCGCGCCGCCGCGACCGCGCTCGTCGGTCGCCGACCGATCTCCATCGTGTCCTCCGATCTGCGGCGGGCCTACGACACCGCCGTGGAGGTCGGCGACAACGCCGGACTGCCGGTGCAGATCGACGAACGCCTCCGTGAGACGCATCTCGGCGACTGGCAGGGACTCACGCACCTCGACGTCGACGCGCGCGCACCCGGAGCCCGCGCCGCGTGGCGCGGGGACGCGACGTGGGCACCGCCCGGCGGCGAGAGCCGCATCGACGTCGCCCGCCGCAGCAAGCCGGTGGTCGCCGAACTGGTCGAGAAGCACGAGGACTGGGCCGAGAAGCCGGTGGTCCTGGTCGCCCACGGCGGTTTGATCGCCGCGCTGACCGCCGCCCTGCTGGATCTGCCCGTCGACCGCTGGCCGGTGCTGGGCGGGCTGGGCAACACCAGCTGGGTGCAGCTGAGTGCGTACGGGAACCCCGATTCGCTCAGCTGGCGCCTCGACGTGTGGAACGCTTCCGCGAGTGTGGCCAGTGACGTCCTCTGAGGTGGGTGCCGGTTCCGGGGAACGCCCCGTCCTGCTCGTGCTCGCCGATTCGCTGTCGTACTACGGACCGAAGGGCGGTCTTCCGTCCGACCACCCCGATATCTGGCCCAATCTCGTTGCCCGTCAACTCGGCTGGGATGTCGAGTTGGTGGCGCGGATCGGCTGGACCAGCCGCGACGTGTGGTGGGCGCTGACCCAGGACCCACGGGTGTGGTCCGCGGTTCCCCGCGCCGGCGCCGTGGTGTTCGCCGTCGGCGGCATGGATTCGCTGCCGTCCCCGCTCCCGACGGCGTTGCGGGAGCAATTGCGCTACGTCCGGCCGCCGGCGCTGCGCCGCGTCGTGCGGACCGGCTACCAGTGGCTTCAGCCCAGGCTGGCGCCGCTGGGCTGGCCGGTGGCGTTGCCTCCGCGGTTGAGCGTCGAGTACCTGGAGAGTTCCCGGGCGGCGCTCGAGTACATGCGCCCCGAATTGCCCGTCATCGCGACCCTGCCGTCCGTGCATCGCAGCGAGGCCTACGGCAAGGTCCACGCGGGGCGCCCCGGTGCCGTCGCCGCCATCACCTCGTGGTCGGAGGAGAAGAACGTGCCCCTCGTCGACCTCGCGGAGGCGGTGCGCGCCAACGTCTTCAGTGATCAGGGCAACCCGGACGGCATCCACTGGGGCTGGGACGGGCACACCGAGGTGGCCGCGGCGATGCTGACCGCGATCCGCGCGGCGGGTGTCGTGCCGGACTCCGCCGCGGGCGCGGTTCCGGCCGACCCGGTGTCGAGCGGAGCCGAGTAGTCCGATGCCCGTCGTCGTCGTCACCGATTCTTCGGCATCGATTCTGCCCGAACACGTCGAGCAGTACGGGATCCGGGTGGTCCCGCTCCACGTCCTCAGCGGCGGCCGGGACTTCCGGGAGGGAATCGACGAGCTCCCCGAGGACCTCGCGGGCGTCACCACGTCGGGCGCATCCCCGAGCGAGCTGTCCGAGGCCTACGCCGAAGCGCTCGAGCTCAGTGAGGGCGCAGGCGTTCTCGCGGTCCACATCTCGCGGCAGCTGTCCGGCACCTGGGAGGCGGGCCGTCAGGCGGCGCAGGAGTTCGACGGCCGTGTGCGGATCGTCGACTCCCAGTCCGCCGGAATGGGATTGGGATTCCCGGTTCTCGAGGCTGCGCGTGTCGCGCAGGCCGGCGCGAACCTCGAGACGGTGTACCGGCGGGCGGTCGACGTCGCGAGCCGCGGGCGTTGCCTGATCGTCGTCGACCGACTCGACCAGTTGCGTCGCGGAGGGCGGATCGGCACTGCCGCCGCACTGCTCGGCACCGCACTGGCGATGAAGCCGGTGCTGCATCTGGTGGACGGCAGGCTGGTGCTGAAGGAGAAGACGCGGACCTCGACCAAGGCCATGGCCAGGATGGTCGACGTCGCGGTCGAGCAGGCAGGTCTGGACAGGACGGCCGTCGCTGTGCATCACATGCACGCCCAGCGACGCGCCGAAGCGGTGGCGCATCAGCTGAAAGACCGGATTCCGCAGGTCAGCGATCTGGTCGTCACCGATTTCAGTTCGGTGATCGGTGCCCACGTCGGGGCCGGCGCCATCGGTATCGTGCTGTGCCCGGAACCCGCTCCGCCCGACAAATAGCACGATTCATCCACAACTTCGCACTGATCCACAGGCCGATTCGAATGCCGGGTCGGCGCGGAGACCCTGGGGGCGGCGCACTCTAGCGTCGCGTGCATGGGCATCAGGGAAGAACGTTCGAGAGGCCGGACCCGGCTCGCGTTCCTGACGTCGGGGGAACGCGACGTGCTGCCGCCGGCCACTCCGGCGGCGCCGGAGTGGCTGGCCGAGCCGGACGAGCAGGGCCTCGACGGCGAGGACACATGGTCCGCCGCCCGCCGCCGAGGCGGCTTCGCACTGCCCGACCGGTGGCGGGACGCACGATTCGACCCCGGGCGGTACGGGGCGATCGCGCTCGTCGTGGTGGGAATCGTCGTCGCGACCGCGACCGTGCTGGCGGTGCGCAGCGATCGGCCGGCCACGCAGGCGGTTCCGTCGCTGCCCGCCGCGGGCGTGCATTCCCTGAGTCCGGCGCCGGAACCGGAGACTGCGGCCGCAGCGGCGCCGGCACCCGCGCGGGAGGAGGAGATCGTCGTCAGCGTGGTGGGCCTCGTGGCGTCGGCAGGCCTCGTCCGGCTGCCACCGGGCGCCCGGGTCGCGGACGCGCTCGCCGCGGCGGGAGGAGTGCGCGCCGGCGGTGACACCCTCGGATTGAACCTGGCGCAACGGCTTTCGGACGGCGATCAGGTGCTCGTGGGCGTCGCGACCACCCAGCCGCCGCCGAGCGCGGTGGGCGGCACCTCCGCGGGATCGCCGGGACCCGCGGGTGCGGCGACCCCGGCGGCCGGTGGACTGGTGAACCTCAATACGGCGACGGAGACGGAACTCGACGCCCTTCCCGGTGTCGGACCCGTCACGGCGGCCGCGATCGTGGCGTGGCGCACGACGAACGGAAAGTTCACCGACATCTCACAATTGGGGGAGGTGGACGGAATCGGGCCGGTGCGGCTCGAGAAGCTCCGCGCCCAGGTCACCCTCTGATGCCCGAGAGCGAGCCGCGGGTCCTCGACCTCCGGCTGCTCCCGTTCGCCGGCATCTGCTGGGCGGCAACGCTGATCGGCATCCTCGGGGGCTCCCGCGCGGCATGGATGCTCCTGGCGACCCTGTCGGGGACGGCCGTCCTCCTCGCCGCCGGGTGCGCGCTGCGGTCACCGGGGCGATGGACGGCCGGGACGCTCGCGCTACTGCTCTTCGGGTCGTGTTGCGCTGCGGGGGTGGCCTGGCGCGTCCAGGCCGTGGAACGGCACCCGATGGCCGAACTCGCCCGGAACGAGACGTGGGTGACCCTCGTCGTCACCCCGGTCGACGATCCCCGGGAGATCGCCGGCTTCGGACGGCACGTCCTCGTGAACGCGGACGTCGTCGAGATCCGCCGGGCCGGGGAGACGATCCACGCGGGCGGCGCGGTGGTCCTCCTCGCCCCGGCGGACGGCTGGCTCGGGCTCCTGCCGGGACAGGACGTGGTGCTGCGCGGGCAGCTGAGCCCACCGCGGCACCGGGACCTCGGCCTGGCGATGGTCCGGGTGTCCGGACCGCCGGTGGAGGTCGGTCCCACGCCCGCGCACCAGCGGTGGGCCGGCGCCCTGCGAACTCGGTTCGCCGCGGCCGCCGCCGTCCTGCCCGCCGCTGAGGCGGGACTGCTGCCCGGGCTGGTGGTGGGCGACACGTCGGCGCTGCCCCGGGACGTGAAGGACGACTTCACCGCGACCGGACTGACGCACCTCACGGCGGTGTCGGGGGCGAACGTCAGCATCCTGCTGGGGGCGGTGCTGCTCGTGGTCCGAGGGGTGGGGCTGGGTCCGCGGGCAGGCGCGGCGCTGGCCGCCGCCGCATTGATCGCGTTCGTGGTGGTCGCGCGGCCGTCACCCAGCGTGCTGCGCGCCGCCGCGATGGGCTCGGTCGCCCTGCTGGCGCTCGTCACGGGACGGCGGAAACAGGCGATGCCCGCGCTGGCGGCGGGTGTGATCGCACTGCTGGTGTGGGCGCCGGAACTGGCGGTGGACTTCGGCTTCGTTCTGTCGGCGACCGCCACCGCCGGGTTGATCCTGATCGCGCCCGTGTGGGTCGACGCGCTGGTGGGCAGAGGGTGGCCGCGGGCGGTGGCGGAGACGGTGGCGGTGTCCGCCGCCGCCTTCGCCGTGACCGCGCCGATCGTGGCCGCGATGGCCGGAACCGTGAGTCTCGTGTCCATCTGCGCGAACATCCTGGTCGCCCCCGTGATCGGCGTGATCACCGTGACGGGCGCGATCACCGCGCTGGTCGCGGGCATCAGTGTTCCCGCCGCGGAGGTCGTGGTGCGCCTGACGCAGTGGCCGCTGTGGTGGCTGGTGACCGTGGCCGAGCGGGGCGCGCGGATCCCCGGGGCCTCCGTTCCGGTGCCCTCGGGGCCCGCCGGCGCGGTCGTCGTTCTCGCTGCCGTGCTGGCGATCGGTGCGGCGCTGCGCAGTCGCGGAACCCGGCTGGTGCTCACGGGAATCGTGGTCGGGGTGCTGGTGTTGTGGGGGCCGATCTGGCCGTCGTCGCTCGGTCGCCTCGTGTGAACGCGCCCGAATCCGGGAAGCCGTCGAAGAACGGGAGGCGCTGGTAGCGTCCTGATATCTGCTGTGCCACTGTCACTTTCGTCTCCGGAGTGCGCCGCCCGGCAGGCTCGGCGCGACGGCGGTGGAACCACGTCTGTATCGTTTCGACTTCGATTCCCGATGTGCGTATGAGACACCCGAACACCGACTACCATCCGGTGGCAGAAGTCGAGGGCGAACGGTCTTGGAACACACCCGCGTTGGAGGGCGAGATGTCGGAATCGGAGCGAACGGATCTCGATGTGGACGACGAACTCGACGCCGGACAGGTGTGGAGAGCGCAGCGAGTCGTCGCTGCTCAGTCGCTCGACGCCGCAGACTGCCGCATGCTGCTGTCCATGCTCGGTATCGCCGGTAACCCCGATTCGCCGGAGTCGGACTGACCGCGGTCAGGTCATCTTCCGGTGATGGTGCGCGACGATCTCCCGCGCCACCGTCGCCAATTTGACGTTCATGTCCTGCGAGGTGGTGCGGAGAATCTCCATCGCCTGAGTCTCGGAAATGTTGTGGAACGCCATCAGCAGACCCACCGCCTTCCCGATTTCACGGTTGCTCACGAGGCCCGCCCGCAGCGTCTCGGCCTCGAGGTGCTCGTGCACCGCCGCCATCGCCACCGCCGCGAACGAGGCGAGCATGATGCCCTGCTCCACGGATGTGGTGGTCAGGGCCCCCGGCGTGTCCGAGAACAGATCGAGGGCGCCGACCTTGCGTCCCAGGATGACGAGGCGGAAACCGGCCGCCCCGCGCACCGGCGTCTCGGCCAGCACCCGCTGTGAGAGCCGCGGCCATTGCGTCGACGTGGACAGGTCCGTTTCGAACTGGGGGGTGTCGCTGACGATGGCGTCGACGCACGGCCCCTCGTTCTCGACGCGCTCGAGCTCGTCGACGCGGGCGGCGATGTCGTCGCTGGCGGCCACCGTCACGTAGCGGGTCCCCTGCCGGAGCATCAGGCTCGCGTGCTGACAGCCCTCGACGAGGAGCGGTGCGGCGTCGCAGATGGCTTGGTGGACCTGCCCGAAATCCTGGCCCGCGTAGAGAAGGTCGGCGAGGGTCGCGAACGTCACGGCAGACTTGCCGACAGCCTGCGAGCGCGTCGTATCGGGCACTGTCTCTCGCATCCGTTCCTCCAGCGTGCGGGCACGGGCCCGGCTCACTGATTTTAGTCTGCCAGAGCGGGCGGCCGCCGCCGCTCCGAGCCGGAAGAATTCGCGAACGGACTCCGGGGCAGGGCTGCCCGGGCGAAGATGACGTCATGGTTTCGCACACCGAGAACCCACTCGTGGCCGTCGGCCAGGGCATGCTGCGGGGCGTCCACGCGGGCGGCGTCCTGTCGTGGAAGGGGATTCCCTACGCGGCGCCGCCGATCGGCGAGTGGCGGCTCCGCGCGCCGCGCGGGCCCGAACCTTTCGACGGCGTGCGCGACTGCTCCCGGTTCGGTCCGATCGCGCCGCAGAACGAGCACGGGCCGCTGCCCATCGATCCCGGCCTGACCATCGACGAGGACTGCCTCACCCTGAACGTCTTCGCGCCGGCGGCGGATGCCGGGCGACCACGGCCGGTGATGGTGTGGATCCACGGCGGGGCGTACTACCTCGGTTCGTCCGGGCAGCGCATGTTCGATCCGGCTCGGCTCGTCGAACGCGGCGACGTCGTGGTGGTGACGATCAACTACCGGCTCGGTGCGCTCGGGTTCCTGGACTTCTCCGCGTTCTCGACCGACCAGCACCCGTTCGACACGAACCTCGGCCTGCGCGATCAGATCGCGGCCCTGACGTGGGTCCGGGACAACATCGCGGCGTTCGGCGGCGACCCGGCCGATGTCACCCTGTTCGGGGAGTCCGCCGGGGGCGGCTCGGTCACCACACTGATGACGTCGCCGCAGGCGGAGGGGCTGTTCCACCGCGCGATCGCCGAGAGCTCGCCGGCGACGTCCGTGTACGGCAGTGCGCGAGCCGAGAGCATCGCCGAATCGTTCCTCGAACTGCTCGACATCGCGCCCGCCGACGCAGGCCGTCTGCGCGACCTTCCCGTCGACGTACTGACGAAGGCATGCATCGAACTCGTCCAGCAGGTGCCCGCGCGGGTCCCCGGCACCCTGGCGGTTGCCCCGACCGTCGACGGGGACGTGGTCCCGCACTACCCGGTGGCGGCCTTCCGGAAGGGCCTCGCGCATCGAATTCCGCTGCTGATCGGGACGAACAAGGACGAGGCCTCGATGTTCCGGCTGATGAAATCGCCCCTGATGCCGATCACCCCGGACGCGGTGCATCAGATGTTCGTGGCGATCGCCGCCGACCATCCCGACCTCCCCGCCGACGAGGAACAGGAGGTGGCCGCGGCGTATCCCGACTACCCGAAGAAACGCTCGGCGATGGAGATCTCGCGGGACGCCGCGTTCCGGATGCCGACGCTGTGGATCGCGGAGGCGCACAGCCGCGTCGCACCCACCTGGCTGTACCGCTTCGACTACGCCACACCCTTCCTGCGCGCCGCACGGATCGGTGCCACGCACGGCACCGAGGTGCCCTACGTCTTCGGCAACTTCGGCGTCGTCCCGCACGACCCCACGTTCAAGCTCGGTGGGCACCGGACCGCCGGTCACGTGTCGGAGCGGATCCAGCGACGGTGGCTGTCCTTCGCCACCGAGGGCGCCCCGGACGGAACCGAGGCGGAGATCGGCTGGCCGCGGTACGACGAAGGCGACCGCGCGACCCTGCTGATCGGCCGATCCGACGTGGTCGCCCAGGATCCGGACCGGGAACTGCGCCGGGCGTGGGGCGAGGAGGTCATCGGCTTCAGCTGAGCCGGGGCCCGGTTTCGTCTCCGCGGAAGTCGGGGATACCTGCTGAATGAGCGCTGCAGCAACGGAATCGGATCGCGACCTCAGCGTGGGGGTGGAGGAGGAGTTCTTCCTCGTGGACGAATCCGGCCATCTCTCCTCCGCGGGACCCGACGTGGTCGCGGAGGCCGGCCACGACATTCACGGGCTCCAGCGTGAACTCGCCCGGTGTCAGATCGAGACGGCGACGGGCGTGTGCCACACGGGGGAGGAACTGCACGAGGAGTTGCGCAGCCTGCGACGCCGGCTGGTGAAGGCCGCCGGGGGCCGCGACCTGTTGCTGGTGCCCAGCGGAACCTCCCTGATCGCCGAGGGATTGCCTCCGGCGATCACCCCGAGCCCGCGGTACGAGGAGATGGCCCGCCACTTCGGGTCGATCGTGGACACGGTGACCACGTGCGGCTGTCACGTGCACGTGGGGATCCCGAGCCGCGACGTGGGGGTGCTGGTGAGCAACCAGCTACGAAGCTGGCTTCCCGTGCTGCTCGCGCTCGCCGCGAACTCGCCGTTCCACAGCGGGCACGACACCGGTTACCACAGCTGGCGGCACATCATGTGGTCGCGGTGGCCGTCGGCGGGACCGCCGCCGCACTTCGATTCCGCGGACGAGTACGAGTCGTCGGTCGGCGCCATGATCGGGACCGGTGCCGCCATGGACCGGGGAATGATCTACTGGCACGTCCGGCTCTCCGACAAGCAGCCGACCATCGAGGTCCGGATCGCGGACGTGGCCATGACCGCGGCGCACGCGGCGTTCTACGCGGTGGTGGTGAAGGGCCTCGTCGGGTGGGCGCTGCGGTCGGTGGCGGACGGCGACACGGTGCCGTGGCTGCGCGTCGAGTTGCTGCGGGCGCAGTTGTGGCGGGCGGCCCGGGACGGACTCGACGGGGAATGCACGAGTCCGGCCGCGGACAGGTCCCTGCCGATCCGCAGGCACCTGGAACTGCTGAACGAGTGTGTGGCCCCGGGACTCGGCGCCGGCGACCGGGCGTTCCTCGAGTCGGGACTCGACACCGTGCTGCGGGACGGCACCGGCGCCGAGAAGCAACGAACGGAATTCGCGCGCGTCGGCACGCTGGCGGCGGTGGTCGCCCTGCTGACACGCGAAGTGGTCAGCTGAGCGCCGGCGGCGGAGTCAGCTCGGTGGGACCGGCCGCGGTGGTGGAGCCGAGGTAGCCGGGGTGCAGCAGCCCGGTGGATGCGGGGCCCGCGAGCAGGGTGCCCGCGCTGGAATCCGGTCCGGTGCGCAGCGGACCGGGATCGTCGATCAGCGCCTCCACGGTCGCGGTGTCGGCGAGGCTGAGGTCGATGCGCTGCCCGTCGGGCTGATACACCGCGAGGACGACCGGTTCGGGGTAGTGGGCGGCGGTGCGGCGCATCACCTGGAATGCGGGATCGGTGCCCAGTGCGAGCACGGTGACATTCGCGAACGACGCGAGGCGGTCGGCGACCGCACGGCCGGAGACGCTGCGCCACGTGCGCCCGTACAGGGCGAGCGCGTCGGACAGGTGACGCTGCTCGCCTTCACCTCGCGGGCTGCCGCCCGACGGGTCGAGCAGCGACCGCCACTGGTTCTCGTACACGGCGCACGCGGCGTCGAAGTCGTCGTCGGCGCCGTTCGCCGTGCCCGCTCCGAGGACCGGCTCGAGGGCGGATCGACCACCGGCGAACACGGCCTCGGCGTGCCCGGAGACCGAGCAGCGGGCCACCAGTTGCACCGACCACCGCAGAAGCAGCCCGTCGCGGCAGGTGTACCGGAAACTCAGTTCGTACCGTTGCCCTGCCGCGCGGTCGTCGTCGAGGTCGATCGTGTGCGCGAAGCCCTCGCGCGTGACGCCGTCCACCTCGGATTCCGCGGTCATATCATCGAGTGTCCACCGCCGACGCCGTCGTTGCGTGGTGATCGCCGGTGTTCGCCGTGCTCCGTCCCGACTCGGGGTGTCGGCGAACGTGTCCGCCCCACGTGGCACGATCTTCGCGTGAGCACTCCAACTCAGCTCGAACAGCTCCATCTGGTCCTCGGTGACGAGGAATTCCTCGTCGAACGCGCGGTGGCACAGGTCGTCGGCCAGGTCCGCGCGAGCGCGAACGTCGCCGCCGGCGCCGAGCTTCCCGTCAACCGGCTGCGAGCGGGCGACGCGGGGGCGGCCGAACTCGCCGAACTGCTCAGCCCGTCCCTGTTCGCCGAGGATCGCGTGGTGGTGCTCGAGGCCGCCGCAGAGGCAGGCAAGGACGCGGTGGCACTGGTCCTCGACGCCGCGGGCGACCCGCCTCCGGGCGTCGTCCTGGTGGTCCTGCACTCGGGCGGTGGCCGTGCGAAAGCGATGACCGGGGCGCTCGAGAAGCTCGGGGCCGTGGTCCACCCGTGCGCCAAACTGAAGTCCGGCGAGCTCATCGGATTCATCCGCGGCGAGTTCCGCACCCTCGGGGTCCGGGTGTCGCCGGACGTGGTGCAGAGCGTGTTCGAGGGAGTCGGCTCGAATCTGCGCGAACTGTCCGCCGCGTGCTCGCAGCTCACAGCGGACACCGGCGGAAAGATCGACGTCGCGGCCGTGCAGCGGTACTACTCGGGCAAGGCCGAGGTGAGCGGATTCGACGTCGCGGACAAGGCCGTCGCCGGCGACACCGCGGGCGCGATCGAGGCGCTGCGCTGGGCGATGCTGCGCGGCGTGCCCCATGTGCTGCTCGCGGACGCACTGGCCGACGCGGTGCACTCGATCGCCCGGGTCGCCCCGGCCGGGCGCGGCGACCCGTTCCGGATGGCGTCGGAACTGGGCATGCCGCCCTGGAAGATCAAGAAGGCGCAGGCCCTCGCGAAGGGATGGACACCCACGTCGGTGGGGGAGGCACTGCGCATCGTCGCCGCCCTGAACGCCGACGTCAAGGGCGCAGCGGCCGACGCGGACTACGCCGTCGAGAGTGCCGTGGGACGCGTCTCCCGGCTACGTCAGATCTGACGGCGACCCAGAAGGAACGGAAACCCAGAAGGAACGCAGACACGACAACAGCCGCCCGGTCCGAGGACCGGGCGGCTGTTGGAGAGCCTACGACGGAAGAACCGTCAGATCTTGTTGACAGCCTGCGCGAGAGCAGACTTCTTGTTGGCAGCCTGGTTGGCGTGGATGACGCCCTTGCTGGCTGCCTTGTCGAGCTTGCGGCTGGTGGCGACGAGGAGCTCGCTGGCCTTGTCCTTGTCACCGGCCGCCGCAGCCTCGCGGAACGAGCGGATCGCCGTGCGCAGCGAGGACTTCACCGACTGGTTACGGAGTCGGGCCGCCTCGTTGGTACGGATCCGCTTCACCTGGGACTTGATGTTGGCCACGCGTAAAATCCTGTCGTCTTAAGCTGGTTACGGTCGAGAAAGCTCTGGGCGCACACATATGCACCGACAGGCGAGATTACCAGTGATCGGTGTCCGATCTCAAACCGGCGCCGGACGCGCCGACAAATCCTGCGGCTGTGCTGCTGAACGGGTGTACATGTAGCAGCATGTCTGGGATGACGCCCCCAGCATCGAAGTCGTCAACAATAACGAAGTCGTCGGCAACCTCGAAAGCCCCCGGCCGAAAATCGGGGGGCAGCGCACAGGCGGGTGCGAAGGCGGCGGGAACCCCGCCGCGGACGCGGGTGACCGCCCGGCCGCGGGGGCCTGCCGAACCCGCCCACGTGTTCGACGGGTACACCGACATCGGCCGCTACGGGCTGGCGTTCGACGAGATGTTCGACCGCGACGGCACCGTCCGCCCGCCGTACAAGGGCGTCTTCAAGGCGCTCGAGCCCGCGGACCGGGCGGACCTCGCCGCCCGATCCGACGCGCTCGGCAGGGCGTTCATCGACCAGGGTGTGACGTTCTCGCTGTCCGGTCAGGAACGGCCGTTCCCTCTCGATCTGGTGCCCCGCGTCATTGCGGCGGCGGAGTGGACGCGTCTCGAGAAGGGCATCAAGCAGCGGGTGCAGGCGCTCGAGATGTTCCTCGACGACGTGTACGGGGAACAGCGCATCCTGCGGGACCACGTGCTGCCGAAGCGGTTGGTCACCTCGTGCGAGCACTTCCACCGGGAGGCCTCGGGGATCGTCCCGCCGAACGGGGTGCGGATCCACGTCGCCGGAATCGACCTCGTCCGCGACGAGAACGGGGTCTTCCGCGTGCTCGAGGACAACCTGCGTTCGCCGTCGGGAGTGTCCTACGTCATGGAGAACCGCCGCACGATGGCGCGGGTGTTCCCCGACCTGTTCATGTCGCACCGCGTGCGGTCCGTCGGGGACTACGCCTCGCACCTGCTGCGGGCGCTGCGGGCGTCCGCCGCCCTCAACGAGGCCGACCCCACCGTCGTCGTCCTGACACCGGGCGTCGCGAACTCCGCGTACTTCGAGCACTCGCTGCTCGCGCGCCAGATGGGGGTCGAACTCGTCGAGGGCCGCGACCTCTTCTGCCGCGACAACATGGTCTACATGCGCACGACCGAGGGCGAACGCCAGGTCGACGTCATCTACCGCCGCATCGACGACGACTACCTCGACCCCATGCACTTCCGGCCGGACTCGGTGCTCGGGGTGGCGGGCGTGCTGAACGCGGCCCGCGCGGGCAACGTCGTCATCTCGAGCGCCGTCGGGAACGGTGTGGGCGACGACAAACTCGTCTACACCTACGTCCCGCAGATCATCGACTACTACCTCGGGGAGAAGCCGCTGCTCGCGAACGTCGACACGTTCCGCTGCTGGCTCGACGAGGAACGCGAGGAGGTGCTGGACCGGGTCGACGAACTGGTGATCAAACCGGTGGAGGGATCCGGTGGCTACGGCATCGTCTTCGGCCCCGACGCGTCACCGAAGGAGCTGAACACGATCACGAGGAAGATCAAGGCGGACCCCCGCGGCTGGATCGCGCAGCCCGTGGTCCAGCTGTCCACCGTGCCGACGAAGGTCGGGGACGAACTGGTTCCCCGGCACGTCGATCTGCGCCCCTTCGCCGTCAACGACGGCGACGACGTCTGGGTGCTGCCGGGCGGCCTCACCCGTGTTGCCCTGCCCGAGGGATCGCTCGTCGTGAACTCCAGCCAGGGCGGCGGCAGCAAGGACACGTGGGTGCTCGCGAGCAGGAGCTCCGACGAGGAGCGGGAACTGGCGGGCGAGGAGCTCGTGGCCGCACCGGCGCAGTCCGCCGAGGCCGAGCAGGGGCCTGAACTCAGCACGACCCAACTTCAGCAGCAACAACAGCAACAGCAACAGCACGGCCGCGGAGGTGATCGCTGATGCTGGCCAGGAACGCCGAATCGCTGTATTGGATCGGCCGGTACGTCGAGCGGGCCGACGACATGGCCCGCATTCTCGACGTCGCCGTGCACCAGCTCCTCGACGACGCGTCGGTGGACCCGGACCGCACGTCCCGGTTGCTGCTGCGGGTGCTCGGCATCGAAGCACCCGACACCGAGCTCGACGTCCGGTCGGTGACCGAACTGGTGGCGTTCAGCCGCAACCAGGTGGGCTCGATCATCGACTCCCTCGCGAGCGCCCGTGAGAACGCGCGCGGCGCCCGCGAGGTCACGTCCAGCGAGATGTGGGAGTGCCTCAACACCACGTACAACGGCCTCGCCGAGCGGGAGCGGGCGTCCAAGCGTCTCGGCCCGCACGAGTTCTTCCGGTACGTGGAGGAACGCGCGGCGATGTTCGCGGGTCTGGCCGACTCGACCATGAGCCGCGACGACGGGTACCGATTCCTGCTGCTCGGCCGCTCGATCGAACGCGTCGACATGCT
>JBCEBZ010000023.1:0-28963 GCA_039206675.1 Rhodococcus sp. (in: high G+C Gram-positive bacteria)
TCAGGTGGTGAGCGGCCCGACGTGGGCCACCGCCCGCAGCGCGTCGTCGACCAGGAACCACACGGTCAGCGACGTGTCGTCGCGGCGCCTGCGCAGGACGATCTTGTCGGTCGACACGATGGGTGCGAGGTATTCGAGCACCGCGCGGTGGGGATTGTCGACGAGCCGTCCGCCGCCGGGATGCTCGTGGTCGGCGAGCAGTTCCTCGACCGCCTGCCAGTAGACCGCGTTGTTGACGTGGTCGAAGGGGTCGATGTCGGTGCGGCGCAGGACGAACTCGCTGTCCTCGATCCCGTCCTCGTCGGCGGCGGGCGCGTTCTCGACGAGCCACCGTTTCCACTTCAGCCGGTGTTCCTCCGCGGACTCCCCGAGGCGTTCGATGAACCCGTCGTCGATGCGGGTGGGCATGCCCGTCTCGCCGCTGATGTGGATCCAGAACCCTTCGGTCTCGATCAGCGCGCCCGCTTCGCCCCGGATCTGCACGCGCATGTTCGTCCAGCGGGTCGACAGTGCCGAACACCAGCGACGGAGGTGCACGCGTTCGGGCCACACCGCGGGCCGCAGGACGTCGATGACGGTGCGCCGGACGATCCACAGCGGGTGGCTGTCGGCGGCGTCGACCGCGTCGAGGTTGTCCAGGCCGGCGTCCTGGAGATAGCGCGCGATGCCGTCGAGGCGGAGTCGTTTGGCGGCGTCGATGTCGCCGGTGCGGACCGGCCAGGACGTCTCGAAGAAGCGGCCGCGTGAGGGCGGAGCGGCGAGGGGTCGGTCGAGTGCCAAGATGCGGTTCCTTCGCTCGTGGACGGGCCCTGATTCTCCCATCCGGCGCCGGTGCTTGTTTGCGGACGCGATTCTCAGTACAGTTCATATAACTGTTACTACGTGTAACACAAAGAAGTCGACGGTCCGGACAGGTGTGAGGAAACCGCAATGGCATATGTCATCACCCAGGCGTGCTGCAACGACGCGAGCTGCGTCTCCGCATGCCCCGTGAACTGCATCCATCCGACGCCGGAGGAGCGGGAATTCGCGCAGACCGAGATGCTGCACATCGACCCGGAAACCTGCATCGACTGCGGGGCCTGCGTCGATGCCTGTCCGGTCGACGCGATCTTCCCCGAGGACAAGCTCGTCGGTTCGCTCGCCCGCTACAAGGACATCAACGCCGAGTACTACACGACCAACCCCATGCCGACCGGGTGGATCCCCCTCACGCCCGCGACCCCACCGCGGCGCGACCTGGGCACGCTGCGGGTCGCCGTCGTCGGCGCAGGCCCGGCCGCTTGCTACGCCGCGGGTGAACTGCTCGAACGTTCGGACGTCGAGGTCGAGATGTTCGAGAAGCTGCCGACCCCGTGGGGACTCGTCCGCGCGGGTGTCGCGCCCGATCATCCCGGCACCAAGGAGGTGACCCGGATGTTCGAATGGAGCCTCGACCGGCCGAACTTCGAGTTCCACCTCAACGTCGACGTCGGCACGCACATCACCCACGACGAACTGCTGGAGAATCACCACGCCGTCATCTACGCCGTCGGGGCGTCGAGCGACCGGCGGCTGGGAATCCCGGGCGAGGACCTCCCCGGAGTGCATGCCGCCACGGAGTTCGTGGCCTGGTACAACGGCCACCCGGACTACGCGGGGCGCACGTTCGACCTGTCCGGGAAGCGTGCGGTGATCGTCGGCAACGGCAACGTCGCGCTCGACGTGGCCCGAATCCTCACGATGAACGTCGAGGAACTGGAGCGGACGGACATCGCCGATCACGCCCTCGCCGCGCTGCGGCGCAGCAACATCGAGGAGGTCGTGCTCCTCGGCCGTCGGGGACCGGCGCAGGCCGCCTACAGCAACCCCGAGTTCCTGGCGCTCGGCGATCTCGAGAACGTCGATGTGGTCATCGACGACGCCGACCTGGACCTCGACCCGGCCAGTGCGGCGCTGCTCGACGATCCTGCCGTCGCGATGAAGGTCCGGCTGGCGCGGGAGTTTGCGCAGCGCGCGCCCCGCCCCGGACACAAGCGCATCGTGTTCCGCTACCTGACGTCCCCGATCGAGGTCGCCGGTACCGGCAAGGCCGAGGCCCTGCGCTACGGGCGCAATGAACTCGTGGCCGACGACTCGGGCGCGCTGTCCGCCCGCGCCCGCGGCGAGGAGGGCTCGCTGGACACCTCGCTCGTGCTGCGTTCCATCGGGTACCGCGGCAATCCCGTCGGCGGTGTCGCCTTCGACGACAAGCGCGGTGTGATTCCCAACGAGCACGGCCGGGTCGCCGACCGGGTGTACGTCACCGGGTGGATCAAGCGGGGCCCCAGCGGCGTCATCGGCACCAACAAGGCGTGTGCCAAGGAGACCGTGTCCGCGCTGCTCGCGGATTTCGAGGCGGGCAAACTCCTCGGCACGGTCGGCACCCGCAAGGACGTGAAGAAGCTCGTCGAGCGGCGACAGCCGGAACAGATCGGCTTCTCCGGGTGGCGCGCCATCGACAAGGCGGAGACCGCACGCGCGGCGGGGTCGGCCCGGCCTCGCGTGAAGATGACCGACACGGTCGAGCTGGTGACCGTCGCCCGCAGGCGGAAGCGGCTGTTCACTCGTTGAGTTGTCGGGTATCACTGCCGGCGACTGTGATACCTGACACCATTTATTCGGTTGCGCCTTAGTTGCTATTGGGCAATAGTTGCATGAGCGCTAGCATTCGAGGGTGCCCGACAATTCTCCTGATCTTCTCTTCGAACTACTCAACGATTTCTTCACCCAACTGTTGAGTGCGGGGGAGTCGGAGTCGATGGACAACCTCATCGAGCTGGACCTCACGTTTTCGCAGGTGCGCATGCTCTTCGCGCTGGGTCAGCACGGTGAGCCACTTCCGATCAACGAAGTGGCCGAGCGGCTGCGGCTCTCGGTTGCCGCGGCCGGTCGAAACGTCGATCAACTCGTGAAGCTGGGTCTGGTCGTCCGCCGGGAGGACGAGCGCGACCGGCGGGTCAAACGGGTGTCCCTGTCGGAGGCCGGACATAAGGTCACCAACCAGCACATCGAATGCAAGCGTGATCAGTTGCGACGGTTCGCATGGCGGGTTCCGGAGAGTGAGCGGACTCGGCTGATCGAGGCACTACAACCGATCCTCCCGGGGGAGTCCCTGCGAGAACTCAACCAGGAGATATTCGGATGACTTCGCCGACCGCCGCGGACGCGGCGCCCGACAAGCTCGACGGCACGGTCCTCAAGATCGCGTCCGTGGTGGTGCTCGGTGCCATCATGTCGATCCTCGACGTGACCGTCGTCAGCGTCGCGCTGCCGACGTTCGCCACCGAGTTCGACACCACCTACGCCACCGTCGCATGGACGATGACCGCGTACACCCTCGCCCTGGCGACGGTCATTCCCGTCACCGGGTGGGCGGCCGACCGCTTCGGCACCAAACGCCTCTACATGACGGCCCTCGTGCTGTTCGTCCTCGGCTCGGTGTTGTGTAGTTTCGCGTGGGACATCACGTCGCTGATCGGCTTCCGCGTCCTGCAGGGGCTGGGCGGCGGCATGTTGATGCCGCTCGGCATGACGATCATGACGAAGGCGGCAGGCCCCGACCGCGTCGGCCGGGTCATGGCGGTTCTCGGTATCCCCATGCTGCTCGGTCCCATCGGCGGCCCGATCCTCGGCGGCTGGCTGATCGAGGCGGCGAGCTGGCACTGGATCTTCCTGATCAACCTGCCCATCGGCATCATCGCCCTCGCGGCCGCGTTCATCATCCTGCCGTCCGACAACGCCTCGCCGTCCGAGTCCTTCGACTTCCTCGGCATGCTGCTGCTCTCGCCGGGTCTGGCGCTGTTCCTGTTCGGTGTGTCGTCCATCCCGGAGGTGGGCACCGTCGCCTCGGCCCGCGTGCTGGTGCCCGGTGCGATCGGCCTGGTCCTGATCGTCGCGTTCATCTTCCACGCGCTGCGTAAGGACCACCCGCTGATCGACCTGCACCTGTTCAAGAACCGCCAGCTGTCGGTCGCGGTCATCACGACTTCGCTGTTCATCGTCGCGTTCATGGGCGCCGGTCTGCTGTTCCCGAGCTACTTCATCCAGGTCGGCGGGCACACCACGCTCGCGGCCGGTCTGCTGATGGCTCCGCAGGGAATCGGTGCGATGCTGACCATGCCCGTGGCCGGACGTCTCGTCGACAAGATGGGCCCGGGCAAGATCGTGCTGACGGGTCTGCCGCTGATCCTGATCGGCATCGGCGTCTTCACCCAGGTGGCGTCGGACTCGCCGACGTGGCTGCTGATGGGTGCCCTGTTCGTGATGGGCATGGGCATGGGCTGCACGATGATGCCGCTGATGACCGCGGCGATCGTGACGCTCTCCAACGATCAGGTTGCGCGTGGTTCGACCCTGATGAACATCGTCCAGCAGACCGCAGGCTCGATCGGTACCGCCGTCATGTCGGTGGTCCTCACCAACCAGCTGCTCGATCGTGGTCTCGACAGCCAGACCGTCGCGATGCAGCACGTGCCCGAGGTCGCCGCACAGGAGCCTCCCGGCATGGTGGACCAGGTCCTGAGTCAGGCCGCCGATGCCTTCGGCAACACGTTCCTGGTCGCCGCCGTGCTGATCGCGTTGACGTTCATCCCGGCGTTCCTGCTGCCGCGGAAGAAGTCGGTCAACCCGCACCTGGAGGCCGAAGGCGCCCCGACGGTCATGATGCACTGATCGGGTTCGTCCGGTCCGAACGTCGCCGAGGGCGGCAAGCGCACTGCGCTTGCCGCCCTCGGTCGTTTCCGGAATACGTCGAAGTGGTTGAATGTTGTAATAGGTTCATGCAAATGCATGGAGTTCTGACGCGAGAGGAACAGCTATGCAGTTCGGAATCTTCACCGTCGGCGACGTCACGGCCGATCCCACCACCGGCCGCACCCCCACCGAGCACGAGCGCATCAAGGCGATGACGACCATCGCCAAGCACGCCGAGGACGTCGGGCTCGACGTGTTCGCCACCGGCGAGCATCACAACCCGCCGTTCGTGCCTTCGTCACCCACCACCATGTTGGGCTACCTCGCCGCGCAGACCGAGAAGATCATCCTGTCCACATCCACGACGCTGATCACCACCAACGACCCGGTGAAGATCGCCGAGGACTATGCGATGCTGCAGCACCTCGCGGACGGCCGGGTGGATCTGATGATGGGCCGCGGAAACACGGCCCCCGTCTACCCGTGGTTCGGTCAGGACATCCGGCAGGGCATCCCGCTGGCGCTCGAGCACTACCGGCTGCTGCGCCGGCTGTGGGACGAGGACGTCGTGGACTGGCAGGGGCAGTTCCGCACCCCGCTGCAGGGGTTCACCTCCACGCCACGCCCGCTCGACGGCATCCCGCCGTTCGTCTGGCACGGGTCGATCCGAAGCCCGGAGATCGCCGAGATCGCGGCGTTCCACGGCGACGGCTTCTTCGCCAACAACATCTTCTGGCCCAAGGAGCACTACATCGCCCTGATCAACCTCTACCGCGAACGGTACGAGCACTACGGTCACGGCCGCGCGGACCAGGCGATCGTCGGTCTGGGCGGGCAGGTGTTCATGCGCCGCAACGCCAAGGACGCCGTCGACGAGTTCCGGCCCTACTTCGACAACGCCCCGGTCTACGGCCACGGGCCGAGCCTCGAGGACTTCACCGACCAGACCCCGTTGACCGTCGGCACACCGGAGCAGGTGATCGAGAAGACCCTGACGTTCGCCGACTTCTTCGGCGACTACCAGCGGCAGTTGTTCCTCGTCGACCACGCCGGACTCCCCCTGAAAACGGTGCTCGAGCAGCTGGACCTGCTCGGCGGCGAGGTCGTGCCCGTGCTGCGCAAGGAGTTCGCCGCCCGCAGGCCCGCCGGGGTGCCGGACAACCCGCCGACGCACGCGTCGACGAAGGCCGATCGCGAGCCGGTCGATGCCGCCCGTCAGTAGGACCGAACGGGCCGCCGAAGCGTGGGAGTCGCTGTTCCGCGCACAGGTCGCGGTGATGCGGAACCTCGCAGCCGACGACGTGTGGGACGAGCTGAGCATGCGCGAGTACGACGTGCTGTTCACCCTCGGCCGGGCACCCGGGCGCAGACTGCGCCTGCACGACCTCAATCGGGAGATCCTGCTCAGCCAGCCGTCGCTGAGCAGGCTCGTCGAGCGGCTGGCCGGCTCCGGGTACGTCACCAGGGAGGACGATCCCGGCGACCGCCGCGGGACCGTCGTCGTGCTGACCGTGGAGGGTGCGCGGGTGCAGAAGTCCGTCGGACGCAGGCACGCGGCGAGCATCCGGCGGCACGTCGGCCCGGCACTGTCCGAGGACGAACTCGACACGCTGACCGAACTCTGCGCGAAACTGCGCGACGCACAGGACTGACGAAAGGCACGATGGAGCAGTGAGCAATCTGGAGACGAACACGGTGGAAGAGCGGTGCGAGTCGCACCCCGACGGCGGCGGCATCCAGGTGCTCGGCGCGCGCGAGGTCCCGCTCGGAGGCCCCCGCGCGATGCCGGTCCGGCGCACCCTGCCGCAGCGCGACCGATCGCTGATCGGTGCCTGGTGCTTCGCCGACCACTACGGTCCGGACGACGTCGCGAAGACGGGCGGAATGAACGTGCCGCCGCACCCGCACACGGGACTGCAGACGGTGAGCTGGCTGTTCACCGGCGAGATCGAACACCGCGACAGCATCGGCTCGCACGCGATGGTGCGTCCCGGCGAGGTCAACCTGATGACCGCGGGGCGGGGGATCGCGCATTCCGAGGTGTCGACACCGCAGACGCGCATCCTGCACGGCGCGCAACTGTGGGTGGCGTTGCCGGCGTCGGCGCAGGACGCGGAACCGGCGTTCGAGACGTACGCGCCCGACCCGGTCGTCCGGGGCGGGGCGACCGTGCGAGTGTTCCTCGGAAGCACGGTGGGCTCCACGTCGCCGGTGCGGACGTTCACGCCGCTGCTCGGTGCGGAGATCCTGCTGGAACCGGGTGCCGACATCACCCTCGACATCGAGCGCGGCTTCGAGGTGGGGGTGCTCGTCGACGAGGGCGAGGTGCAGCTGCGCGGGACCACGCTGCGGTGGGCGGAACTCGGCTATCAGCCGCCCGGCGAGTCGCTGGTGGCGCTGCGCAACACGGGCGGCTCCCGGGCGCGGCTGCTGGTGCTCGGCGGCGAGCCGCTCGGCGAGCAGGTGATCATGTGGTGGAACTTCCTCGGCCGCAGTCACGAGGACATCGTCGGCTACCGCCGCGAGTGGCAGTCCGAACTCCGGGGCGCGGCGCCCGCCGACCCCCGGTTCGGCACGGTCGAGGGCTACGACGGCGATCCGCTGCCCGCCCCGGAACTGCCGAACAGCCGCCTGAAACCGCGGAGCTGACGGGCGACCGGATCAGTAGCTGGTCAGCGATGTGTTGGCACCGCACAGCACCACGCAGAGCGGCTTGTCGCCGGTGGGGCGGAGCTGTCCGGTGACGATCGCGGCGAGCGCGGCGGCGGTGCCGTGTTCGACGACGATCCGGAACTCCTCCCACAGCAGCGTTCGCGCGTCGATCAGGGCGTCGTCGTCGACGATCAGGCTGGAGACGGGCCGCGAGCGGACCGTCTCCCAGGCGATGGAGCCAATTCGGGTGGCGCCGAGGGAGTCGCCGGCGATGCTGTCGATGTCGATGTCCGCGGGTTGCCGGGCGGCGACCGCCGAGTGCAGCGTCGCCGCTCCGCTCGGCTCGACGCCGAAGATGCTGTCGTCCTCGCCGCTGCCGGCGATGACCCCGGACAGCAGTCCGCCGCCGCCGGCCGCGATCACGTAGGACAGCGGCTCGGCGACGTCGTCCTGGATCTCGAGTGCGATGGTCCCGGCCCCGGCAACGATGTCGGGGAGATCGTAGGCGTGCAGGGCCAGGGCGTTCGAGGACGCGGCGAGTTCCTTTGCGTAGTCCGCCGCCTCGGCGTACCGGTCGCCGACCTTCCGCACGTCCGCGCCGAGCGCGATCAGCTTGTCGATCTTGACGTCCGGTGCGGTGACCGGGACGACCACCGTGCACTTCACACCCCTGAGCCGCGACGCCCAGGCTGCTCCGATGGCGGCGTTCCCGCCGGACGCGATGACGACGCCTGCGTCGTCGAGCCGCCCGTCCTCCTCGGCGTGCAGCAGCGCGTTGAGGCTGCCCCGGACCTTGAACGAACCGCCGTACTGGAGGAACTCGAGTTTGAAGATCACCGGCACGGCGCCGTGGACGGTGGGCACGGTGGTGCGGAACGTGGGTGTCCGGCGGATCAGGCCGGTGATGCGCTCACGCGCCCTGTCCACGGATGCGCGATCGACGGAGTCAGCCATGGTCTCATCGTTCCACCCCACGCGCCGCGCGCCGGTTCGGTTCCGGTCACGACGACAGCGAGTTCGGAGGATTACGGCGAAGTACGACGTCGTTCCTGGGACGATGAGGACGTGCGCACTCCGCGACAGCCCCGACGGATCACGCCCCGGACGGGACGACTGGTGTCCCCGCCGACCCGCCCGCTGCGACGCCCGGGCCCGCCGCCGTCGCAACTCCACGAGTTCGAGCGCGCCGGTCTCCTCGACAGGCTCAGCGGTCCGGACCGGTCCGCGCGGATGGGGGTGCTGAACACCCTGATCGAGGACGGGGCGTCGATCGACGACCTTCGCGGCGCCGCGCGGGGCGATCGCCTCGCACACCTGCTGCTCGAGCACGCGCTGTCACCGAAAGGCAGGTACAGCATCGACGACATCGCCCGGAAGGTGGGCGTGACCGTCGACGACGCCCGCCGGTGGTTCCGGGCCATCGGCCGGGGTGCGTCCGCGGGCGGCACGTTCTACGACGACGGCGACCTCGACCTCGCGCGCGGACTCGAGCAGTACCGGGACCTCGGGCTCGACGAGAGCGCCATCTTCGCCGCCGCCCGGGTTCTCGGACGCAACCTCTGGACGGTCGCCGGCGCCGCGGACTCGCTTCTGCAGGAGCGGCTCGAGGCGACGCGCGAGCACCCCGAGGTGGCCCTGCGGTATGCGGTGGAGATGCGTCGCATCGTGGATTTCGAGGCGCAGATCCTGGCTCATCTCATCGCCACCGCGCTGCGCCACCAATTGCGGTCCGATGCGGTGGGGATCGCGGGCGACTCGAACCTCCGGGTGCGGGGAGCGCAGGAGGTCGGAGTCTGCTTCGCGGACCTCGTCGGATTCACGCTGCTCGGGGAGCAGGCGGCACCCGCCGATCTGGGCCGGGTGGCCGAGCGCCTCGACCGGGTGGCCACCGATCTGGTGTCGCCCCCGGTGCTTCTGGTGAAGACGATCGGGGACGCCGTCATGATGGTCTCGCCCGACCCCAACGCACTCGCCCACGTCGCGCTCGACCTCGTGCAGGCCGCGCGCGCCGAGGGGCTTCCGCAGTTGCGGGCCGGGATCGCCTGGGGCACGGCGGTACCGAGCGCAGGCGACTGGTTCGGCAGGCCGGTCGGCACGGCCGGCCGCGTCGTCGCGGTCGCACCGTCGCAGGAGGTGGTGGTGACGGGTGAGTTCTACGACGAATTGGACAGCGACGAGTTCTGGGGCGAACCCGCGGGCAGCCACCGGCTCGAGGGAATCGACGCCCCCCAGAAGCTTTTCGGGATCGGCCGCCGGTCCGTGGCCTGACCGGCGCGGCGCCGGAAACGTGTCGTACCCCCGCGATACCGTCATGGCACAGCTCACAGAAGCACAACGAGCGAGGCGCAACATGACTGGCGATTCGGGCGCGGACTGGCATTTCTACGCGGTGGTGGAGACCGCGGTGGACGGCGGTCACACGCTCGCCGCGTTCGGGCCGAGGCCGACGGCGCTCGACGCCCTCCGGCTGGCCGTCCATTCGGTCAACCACACCGCGTATTCGGTTCTCGAACAGGGGATCGCGGGCGATCCGCGGGCCGACGCGAGCGTCGTCGAGCGGTTGCCGATCACGTCGTTCACCATCCGGCGGCACCGGCGCGGCACGAGTGAACTCGACGCCCGCTGGATGCTGAACGGCGGCAGGCATCACCGGTAGGCGCTACCGGGGGTCCGTGGTGAGGTAGTACTCGAGCACGGGCCCGACCCACCGCATCAGTTGTTCGTGCGTCATGTCCGCGAGGGGCGGTACCCGGAGTACGTAGCGGGAGAAGGCGAGTCCGAGAACCTGCGATCCGACGAGGGCCGCGCGCTCGTCGGCGTGGTCGGCCGCGACCGCTGCGAGTGCGGGCGCCACCTGGCGGGCGAAGACCTGCAACATCGCCTCGGCGGCCCGCGGGCTGCTGGCCGCGGCGCGGAGCAGGGGGAGGAACGCGCCGTCGTTCTCCCATACCGCGAAGAAGCGCGGCATCAGCACGGTCGCGAGTTCCTGCGCCGGAACGTCGTGGAGATCAGGGAGGTGCAGTTCGAATTCGGCGGCCTCGGCGAACAGCGATTCCTTGTTGGTGAAGTACCGGACCACGAGTGCGGGGTCGACGCCGACGTCCGACGCGACGGCGCGCATCGTCGTGCGTTCGTAGCCGTTGGTGCCGAACCGGGCGCGGGCCGCGTCGAGGATCGCGGCGCGGGTGGTGACGGCGGAGCGGGCGCGGCGTTCAGGCATTCCCGAAGTGTAGTCAACAACTGTTGACCTGGCGCCGGGATGCGTCTACCGTCGAAGTCAACAGTTGTTGACTTACTGGGATCCTTTCGATCGGAGGCAACGTCATGAAGCACATCGACGTGGTGGTGATCGGCGCGGGACCCACCGGATGCATGCTCGCCGCCGAGTTGGCGACGGCGGGCCGAACCGTGACCGTGCTCGACAAACGCGCCGCGCCGTCGACCCTCAGCCGCGCGTTCGGCGTCCACGCCCGCACTCTCGAACTGCTCGACGCCCGCGGACTCGCCGACCGTCTCGTGGCTACCGGCGCCCCCTCGCCGGGTCTGAAACTGTGGCGCGGCGCAGCGCTGAACCTCGGGCGCCTGCGGACCCGCTTCCCGTACGTCCTCGTCACCCCGCAGCAGAACGTCGATGCCCTCCTCGAGGCGCACGCCCGCGAGCGCGGCGCCGACTTCGTCCGGGGATTCACCGTCACCGGGGTGGACCAGGACGGCGACGGCGTCCGCGTTCACGGCCACGACCCCTCGGGCCGTGCCGGCACCTTCCACGCGACGTACGCGGTCGGTGCCGACGGCGCGCACAGCGTGGTGCGCACGATGATCGGGCAACCGTTCCCGGGCAAGGCCGTGCTGCGGTCGATCATGCTCGCCGACGTCGAACTCCAGAACCCACCGGACAACCTCGTGACCGTCAACGCCGTCCGCGACGGATTCGCGTTCATCGCACCGTACGGCGACAACCTGTTTCGCGTGATCGCCTGGAACCGCGGGCATCAGGTGGACGACAGTGCCCCCGTGGACCGGGAGGAATTGCGCGCCACCATCCGGACCGCGATGGGCACCGACTACGGCCTCGGCGACGTGCGGTGGCAGTCGCGATTCCACAGCGACGAACGGCAGGTCCCGCAGTACCGGACGGGCCGGGTGTTCCTCGCAGGCGATGCGGCCCACGTGCATTCACCGGCGGGCGGTCAGGGGATGAACACCGGCATTCAGGACGCGATGAATCTCGGCTGGAAACTCGCGGCAGTCCTGGGCGGCGCGGACGACGCGGTGCTCGACACCTATCACACGGAGAGGCACCCGGTGGGGCGGCTGGTGCTGCGGTCGAGCGGAGCCACGATGCGCATGATGACCGTTCGGCCGTGGATTCTGCGGAAGCTCCGGAACGGCGCAGTGGCAGCGCTTCTCGGATTCCCGCCGATCGGCGACGCGGTCGCGCGGATGTTCTCGGGCATCGGTATCGGCTACGGCCACGACGCCGGGGAGAGCGCCCTGGTCGGCCGGCGCGCCGAAGATCTGCCCACCGACGCCGGCCGGCTGTACGAGGTGCTGCGCTCGGGCGGGTTCGTCCTGGTCGCCGAGCCCGGGGCGCCGGTTCCCGGCGATGTTCACGCCGTGACCCGGACCGCGGACGGACCCGCACTGCTCGTCCGTCCCGACGGCTACATCGCGTGGGCGGGCGACAGCGCCTCGGGCGAGTGGCGCGGCGTCCTGGGCCGGTGGACGGCCACGACGAACGGTGCCCGCGCGGTCAGCCGGTGACGTCTCGGCTGTTGAACGCCTGCGCACGCAGGTCCCGGGCGAGGTGATCGCGCTGCTCGACCACCAGTCGGCGCAGCGCGGCGGGCGCGTCGGGATTGCCGGCGAGCCATCCGTCCGCGGCGTCGAGACTCGTCTCGGACGGGAACAGCCCGACGACGATCCGCCGGGCGATCTCGATGCTGCGGGACTCCCACACCGGGCGGATCGACGCGAAGTAGCCGGCGGCGTATCCCGCGACGAGGTCGTGCCGGGCGCCTGCGCGGAACCCGGCGATGATCGCGCCGAGGTGGTCGTTGGACAGGGTGCGGTCGTGGAAGATCGATTCCCAGGCCTTCGCCTTCACGTCCGGTTCCGGTCGCGAGAACGTCGCCCGCAGGTACGCGGTGCGGCCGGAACCGGTGTCGTCGCGGCGCAGTTCACCGTCGAGGGCCGCGTCGTCGGCGTGCCCGGTGGCGGCGAGCGCGCCCCGGAACGCCCACCGCAGGTCCGGGTCGAGCGACAATCCCGTCGGTGCCTGCCCGTCGGTGTCGAGCAGCGACCGGATGTTCTCCGCGCGACTTTCGTCCACCTCGGCGGCGGCCGCCGCCGCACGTGCCCAGGCGAGTTGGCTCCCCGACGCCGGCGGGGCGTCCCACAACGCACGCCACGTGTGGTCGAGCCACTCGCGGCGGGCGGCGACGCGAGACGACTCGGGCAGGTAGTGCTCGATCGCGTACGGGACGTTGGCCAGCACGGAGGTGAGGAGCGTCAGGTGTGACTCCGCCGGGGAGAACCGCTGGGCCATCGACAGATACCGCTGCGCGCCCAGTTCGCTGTCGCGGGTCGAGTTCCACAGCGACGACCAGATCAGGCCGCGCGCCAGCGGGTCCCGCACCCGGTCGAGGGACTGCTCGGCGGTGCGCAGCGAACGGTCGTCGAGCCGCACCTTCGCGTACGTCAGGTCGGCGTCGTTGAGCACCACGAGCGGTGCGTCGTCGAGGTCGATCGGGGTGCTCGTGTCGGCGAGGTCGACCTCGACCCGCTGCACGCACACGAGATCGCCGGCCGCGTCGAAGTCGTAGCGCCCCACGCCCAGCCGATGTGGCCGCGGATCGGTCTGCACGATCGCGGCGCACCCGTCGGCGTCCCGTTCCAGGCTCAGCGCGGACACGCCGGTGGTCTGCAACCAGGCGCGTGCCCAGCTCGTCAGGTCCCGGCCCGACGTCGCCGACAGTTCCGTCAGCAGATCCGTGAGGGTGGTGTTCCCGAACGCGTGGGCGCGGAAGTAGCGGCGCGCCCCCTCGAAGAACGCCTCCCGCCCGGCGTACGCGACGAGTTGTTTGAGGACGCTGGCGCCCTTCGCGTACGTGATGCCGTCGAAGTTCAGTTTCGCGGCCTCGAGGTCGACGATGTCCGCCACGATCGGGTGCGTCGTCGGCAGCTGGTCCTGCAGGTACGCCCACGCCTTGCGACGGTTGGCGAAGGCCACCCACGCGTCGGTCCACCGGGTGGCCTCCGCGTTCGCCAGTGCACCCATGTAGTCGGCGAACGATTCCTTGAGCCACAGGTCGTCCCACCACACCATCGTGACGAGGTCGCCGAACCACATGTGGGCCATCTCGTGCAGGATCGTGTTCGCGCGGCCCTCGTACTGGGAGTCGGTGGCGGCGCCGCGGAATACGTACGCCTCGGTGAACGTCACGCAGCCCGGGTTCTCCATGGCGCCGAGGTTGTACTCGGGGACGAATACCTGGTCGTACTTGCCGAACGGGTACGGGTAGTCGAATTCTTCGGTGAAGAACCCCAGCCCTTGCCGGGTGATCTCGAAGATCGTGTCGGCGTCGAGGTACTGCGCGAGCGATGCCCGGCAGAGGACGCCGAGTGGGATCGTGAGGTCGCCGCCGCCCCACTCCGAGTCCACCCGGTGGTAGGGCCCGGCCACGATCGCGGTGATGTACGTGGAGATCGGCAGGGTCGGAGCGAACGTGACGACCTGCCCGCCTGCGGTGTCGTCCCGCTCGGCGACCTGCTGGTTGGAGATGACCTCCCACTCCTGGGGCGCGGTGACGACGAACGTGAACGGCGCCTTCAGGTCCGGTTGCTCGAAGCACGCGAACACCCGCCGCGCGTCCGCCGGTTCGTACTGCGTGTAGAGGTACGTCCGGCCGTCGGCCGGGTCGAGGAAGCGGTGCAGTCCCTCACCGGAACGGCTGTACTCGCCCCGGGCCGCGACGGTCACGACGTTCGATTCCCGCAGCCCGGCCAGTGCGATGCGGGCGCCGTCGTAGTCGACGGGGACGCCGACGCCGTTGACGGTCACCGAGTCCACGCCGGCCCCGAGGAAGTCGAGCCAGGTCGTGGACGTGCTCGCGGTGAACTCGACGGTGGTGGTGGTCGCGAACGTCCCGACCTCCGGATCGACGGCGCCGAGGACGTCCAGTTCCACCCGATAGCCGAGAACCTCGATCGCGCGGGAACGTTCGGCGGTTTCGGCTCGGGTCAGGTTCGCGGTGCTCACGGGTCGATCCTGCCAGCCGGGCCCGTCGTCCGCGGCGCTACCGGTTGCTCAGCACGGATCCGACGCCCGCCGCGACGACGAGCGCGATCGCGGCGAGCGACTGCAGTCCGAGGACCTGCCCGAGCACGATCACCCCGGCGAGGGTCGCGGCCGCCGGTTCCAGCGCGATGAGTACGGCGAACACCTTCTTGCTCATCACCCGCAGCGCCCGCAGTTCGAGCGAGTACGGAATCACCGAGGACAGCAGGGCCACGGCCGCGCCGACGGCCAGGATCCGGGGGTCGAACAGTGCGGTGCCGCCGGACACCGCGCCGAGCGGAATCGTCAGCGCCGCCGCGACGATGCTCGCCCCGGCCAGGCCGTCCGCGCTGGGTACCCTCGCGGCGAGGTGGGATCCGGCGACGATGTAACCGGCCCAGGCCGTGCCGGCGACGAGTGCGAACCCCACGCCGACGAGGTCGAGGGACTCGGCGCCCGAGTTCTCGCGCAGACCGAGCAGGACCACGCCGGTCAGCGCCGCGAGCACCCACACGCCGTCCTGCAGTCTCCGCGACAGCACGGCGGCGAGGGTGAGCGGACCCAGGAATTCGATGGTGACGGCGGTGCCGAGCGGGAGTCGCGCGAGGGCCTCGTAGAACGCCGAGTTCATCACGGCGAGTGCCACTCCGAGTGCGAGAACACCCTGCCGCTGCGTTCGTGTCCACCGTCGCCACCGCGGCCGCACGATCACTCCGAGGATGAGCGCCGCGATCGTCAGGCGCAGGGAGACGGCGCCGCCGGCGCCGACCGCGTCGAACAGGGTGCTCGCGAACGCGGCACCGAACTGGACGGACAGCACCGATCCGAGGACCGAGACGACGGGAAGGAGCTGGCTACGGGGTTCGGCTGTCACCGGGGTGCTGTCAGCGGCCGGTGAAGTTCGGGGTGCGGCGGTCGAGCATCGCGCCGACCGCCTCGTGATGGTCCTCGGTGTGGTGGGCGAGCGACTGCATGGCCGCCGACAGTTCGAGGAGGCTCTCGAGGTTCTGGTGACGGCCCTCGCGTAGCAGTTTCTTGGTCATCCGCAGCACCTGCGGCGGGTTGGCCGCCACCCGGTCGGCGAGAGCCCGCGCCGCGCCGAGGAGTTCCCCGGGTTCGACGACCTGTGAGACGAGTCCCCACTCGAGGGCCTTCGCGGCATCGACCGCGTCGCCGGTGAACGCCATCTCGCTGGCCCGCGCCATCCCGACGGCCTGCGGAAGGAACCAGGCGCCGCCGTCGCCGGGAACGAGCCCGACCTTGACGAAGCTCTCGGCGAACACGGCGGCCGTGGAGGCGATCCGCATGTCGCACATCAGCGACAGATCGCAGCCGGCGCCGATCGCGGGTCCGTTGACGGCGGCGATGGTCGGCACTTCGCAGTGGTAGAGGGCGAGCGGGATCCGCTGGATGCCGTGCCGGTAACCCTGGCGCAGGTCGGCGGGGGAGCCGCCGAACATTCCTGCGCGGTCGCGCATGTGTTTGACGTTGCCGCCGGAGGAGAACGCCGATCCCGCACCGGTGACGATCGCGGCGCGCACGCTGGGGTCGCCGTTGACGTCGGCCACCGCATTCTCGAGCGCCTCGATCACGTCCGGCTCGGAGATGGGATTGCGGGCCTCCGGGCGGTTGAGCGTCCAGGTGACGATGTCGCCATCGCGGGTGGTGAGCACGGCGTCGGTCATGGACGACTCCCTCGGGTGTGACGCGGATTCGAGACCGCCCCAGTCTGTCACCTCGCTCAGATGCCGGTGCGCCGCACCAGTGCGTCGGTGGCGGACGGCGCGAACGTGCCGAGCAGCCGGAACAGTTCGGCGTAACTCGGGAGCAGTTCGATCGGCCGGGTGCGCACGGCCGTGACGAACCATTCCGCCGCCTGCTCGGGTGTCAGGGCCGCCATCGCGTCGTAGTCCGTGGTGGGCGCGATCATCGGCGTCCGGACCAAGGGAAAGTCGAGGGTGGTCACGGAGATCCCGCGGTCGCGCAGTTCGGCGCCGAGGCTCCGGCCGAACGCGCCGACGGCCGCCTTCGACGCGTGGTAGGCGGAGAACTTGGGCATGACGCCGGCGGGCACACCCCACGTCGCGACGTTGATGACGTGTCCCTCGCCGCGCTCGAGCATCGACGGGAGCAACTTCAGGGTCAGCCGCGTCGAGCCGAAGTAGTTGACGGCCATGGTGCGTTCGAAGTCGTGGAACCGGTCCAGCGAGTCCTCGACGGTCCGCCGGATCGACCGTCCGGCGTTGTTGACGAGAACGTCGACGGGCCCGATCTCCCCGAGCACCCGCGCGACGAGAGCGTCGACGGACGCCGGGTCCGTGAGATCGCACGGAACGGCGTGCGCCTCACACCCCGATCGCAGGATGTCGTCGCGTACGGACTCGAGGGCGTCGGAGCCGCGGGCCACGAGGACGACCTCCGCGCCGAGGGTCGCGAGCCGGCGGGCGGCCGCCTCGCCGACCCCCGAGGAACCGCCGGTGACGAGGATCCGCTTCCCGGCGACAGTGTGACCGGTTCCCGGGACCAGTCGCGCTGCCAGAGTGCGCGGGGTGGGGAGTGGGTTGAGCGCGGCCTGGGTGAGCATCTGTCGGATCACCTGACCAGGATGTCAGCTCCCGGGTCGAATAACAATCAGGCGTGCTTGCTTTTTTCTCGGGCCGGTGTGATGCTGGTCGCATGGCTGAACTGCAGAGGTTCATCGATGACTTGTGCGCCGAGAGTGACTCGCTGGATGCGCTGGTCGCAGACCTTCCCGACACCCGCTGGGCCGATCCGACACCGGCCGAGGGCTGGACCATCGCCCACCAGATCGGACATCTGCTGTGGACCGACGAGGCCGCCCTGTTGGCGATCACCGACCCCGACGGCTTCACCGAGCAACTGACGGTGGCCGCCGCGAACCCCGGAGGATTCGTCGACGCCGGCGCCGCCGAACATGCCCGGCGCGCACCCGCGGAACTTCTCGCGGCGTGGCGTTCGGCCCGGACCCGGCTCGCGGAGGCACTCCTGGCGGTGCCGCCGGGGCAGAAGATCCTCTGGTACGGGCCGCCGATGAAGGCGGCGTCGATGGCCACGGCCCGGTTGATGGAAACCTGGGCGCACGGCCAGGACGTCGCCGACGCACTCGCGGTGCCCCGCAAACCCACCGAGCGGTTGAAGAGCATCGCCCACCTCGGAGTCCGCACCCGCGACTTCGCCTACGCCGTCAACGAACTCGCCCCACCGACCGAGGAATTCCGCGTCGAACTCACCGCCCCCGACGGAGTGTCCGTCTGGACGTGGGGTCCCGAGGACGCCGCGCAGAAGGTCACCGGTCCCGCGGAAGACTTCTGCCTCCTCGTCACCCAGCGCGCGAACCGGGCCGACCTCGCCCTCGAGGCCACCGGCGCGGACGCCGACGCGTGGCTGAACATCGCTCAGGCCTTCGCGGGCCCCGCGGGCGGCGGCCGTGAGGCGGGAACCCGATGAGCGTGCGGATCGGCAACTGCTCCGGCTTCTACGGTGACCGCCTGTCGGCGATGCGCGAGATGCTCGAGGGCGGCGAACTCGACTATCTGACCGGCGACTACCTCGCCGAACTCACCATGCTGATTCTCGGCCGCGACCGCATGAAGGACCCGAACCGCGGCTACGCCAAGACGTTCCTCCGGCAGGCGGAGGACTGCCTCGGGCTCGCCCTGGACCGCGGTGTCCGGATCGTCGCGAACGCGGGCGGGCTCAACCCCGCCGGGCTCGCGGACGCGTTGCGGGAGGTGAACGACAAGCTGGGGCTGTCGGCGAAAATCGCCCACGTCGAGGGCGACGACCTGATCGGCCGGGCAGCCGAACTGGGGCTGGGCAGCCCACTGACCGCCAACGCCTACCTCGGGGCGTGGGGCATCGCCGAATGCCTGAACGCGGGTGCCGACGTCGTCGTCACGGGACGGGTCACCGACGCGTCCGTGATCGTGGGTCCCGCGGCCGCGCACTTCGGCTGGCGGCGAGACGATGTCGACCAGCTCGCCGGCGCGGTGGTCGCGGGGCACGTCATCGAGTGCGGCACCCAGGCGACGGGCGGCAACTACGCGTTCTTCACCGAGATCGACGACCTCGACCGTCCCGGGTTCCCGATCGCCGAGATCGACTCGGACGGATCGTCCGTCATCACCAAGCATCCCGGCACGGGCGGCGCCGTGACCGTCGGCACCGTCACCGCGCAGTTGCTGTACGAGATCACGGGCGGCCGGTACGCCGGACCCGACGTGACCGCGCGGATCGACACCGCCTCCCTGACGCAGGACGGCCCCGACCGGGTCCGGATCAGCGGCGTCACCGGGGAGGCGCCGCCGCCCCAGCTCAAGGTGTCGCTGAACACTCTCGCGGGATTCCGCAACGAGGCCGTGTTCGTGCTCACCGGCCTCGACATCGAGGCCAAGGCGGCACTGGTGAAGCGGCAACTCGAAGGCTGGCTGCCCGTCCGGCCTGCCGAGCTCGACTGGTCGCTCGCCCGCACCGACCACCCGGACGCCGACACCGAGGAGGCGGCCAGTGCGCTGCTGCGCTGCGTCGTCCGTGACCCCGACGCCAACGTCGTCGGTCGCGGATTCTCCTCGGTCGCAGTCGAAATGGCACTCGCGAGCTACCCGGGCTTCACGCTGACGGCGCCGCCCGGTCAGGGGCAGCCCTACGGTGTGTTCACCCCCGGTTACGTGTACGCCAAGGAAGTGCCGCACGTCGCGGTGCTGCCGGACGGCACCCGCGTCGACATCGAACCCGCCACCGACGTCCGCGAACTCGCGGACGTCGACGAGCCCGCGCTCCCGGAGCCGCGTGCGGCGGAACCCACGGTCCGGGTCGCGCTCGGCACCATCGCCGGGGCGCGCAGCGGCGACAAGGGCGGCAACGCGAACGTCGGCGTGTGGGTGCGCACCGACGAGCAGTGGCGATGGCTGGCCCACGCGCTGACCGTCGACGAGGTGAAGCGCCTCCTCCCGGAGGCTGCCGACCTCACCGTCACGAGGTACGTGCTGCCGGAACTGCGCGCCGTCAACTTCGTGATCGAGGGAATCCTCGGGCAGGGCGTCGCGTCCCAGGCCCGATTCGACCCGCAGGCCAAGGGGCTCGGCGAATGGCTGAGATCCCGGCACCTCGACATACCGACAGCACTCCTCCCCGAAGGGACAACGTTGTGAGCGTGTGGGACACACCGGAACGGCAGGAGCTGCGCAAGACGGTGCGCAGCTTCGTCGAACGACAGATACTGCCCGACCTGGACGAGTGGGAGCGCGACGGCGAACTGCCCCGCACGCTCCACCGTGACGCCGCCGAGCTGGGACTGCTCGGCGCCGGCTTCCCCGAATCCGTCGGCGGCGAGGGCGGCGACCTCGTCGACGCGGTGCTGATCTGCGAGGAATTCCACCAGGCCGGTGCGTCGGGCGGCGTGTTCGCCTCCCTGTTCACCTCCGGCATCGCGCTGCCGCACCTCGCCGCGGCCGGGAACCCCGAGCAGATCGAGAAGTGGGTCCGCCCCACGCTGCGCGGAGAGCTCATCGGCTCGCTCGCCATCACCGAACCCGGCGGCGGTTCCGACGTCGGGCACCTGCGGACCACCGCGGTCCGCGACGGCGACCACTTCGTCGTCAACGGCGCCAAGACGTTCATCACGTCCGCCGTCCGCGCCGACTTCGTGGTCACGGCCGTCCGCACCGGAGGTCCCGGGGCGGCCGGGGTCTCCCTCCTCGTGATCGAGAAGGGCACACCGGGATTCGAGGTTGCCCGCAAACTCGACAAGATGGGCTGGCGGGCGTCCGATACCGCCGAGCTGTCGTTCGTCGACGCACGGGTCCCCGCGGCCAACCTGGTCGGCGAGGAGAACAGCGGATTCGCGCAGATCGCCCAGGCGTTCCTCACGGAGCGCATCGCCCTCGCCGCCCAGGCCTATTCGAGCGCGCAGCGCTGCCTCGACCTGACATTGCAGTGGGTGCGCGACCGCGAGACATTCGGCCGACCACTGATCAGCAGGCAGTCGGTGCAGAACACCGTCACCGAGATGGCTCGTCGAACGGACGTCGCCCGCGTCTACACCAGGGCGCTGGTGGAGCGTTCGCTCGTGTCGAACGAGGACTTCATCGCGGAGGTCTGTTTCGCGAAGAACACCGCCGTCGAGGCCGGCGAGTGGGTGGCCAACCAGGCTGTCCAGCTGTTCGGCGGTCTGGGCTACATGCGGGAGAGCGAAGTGGAACGGCAGTACCGCGACATGCGCATCCTCGGAATCGGTGGCGGGACCACCGAGATCCTGACGGGGCTCGCGGCCAAGCGATTGGGGTATCAGTCATGACCACGTTGAAATCCGCTCTGGACACCGGCTCGGAGGAGTACACCGCCGCCGCGAACGCGATGACGGAGAAGCTCGCCGAGATCGAGACCGAGCACGCCAAAGCGCTCGCGGGCGGCGGCGAGAAGTACACCGAGCGGCACAAGAAACGCGGCAAGCTCCTCGCCCGCGAACGCATCGAACTGCTCCTCGATCAGGACTCGCCGTTCCTGGAACTGTGCCCGCTCGCGGCGTGGGGCAGCGACTTCCCGGTCGGCGCCAGCACCGTCGTGGGCATCGGGGTGGTCGAGGGCGTCGAGTGCCTGATCGTCGCCAACGACCCGACGGTGCGGGGCGGCACCAGCAATCCGTGGACGCTCCGGAAGGGGTTCCGCGCCAACGACGTCGCCCGGCAGAACCGGCTTCCCGTCATCTCCCTCGTGGAATCCGGGGGCGCCGACCTTCCGACGCAGAAAGAAGTGTTCATTCCCGGGGGTCGCATGTTCCGCGACCTCACCCAGTTGTCCGCGGCGGGCATCCCGACCATCGCGCTCGTCTTCGGCAACTCGACGGCGGGCGGCGCCTACATCCCCGGCATGTCCGATCACGTCGTCATGATCAAGGAGCGGTCCAAGGTGTTCCTCGCCGGACCGCCGCTGGTCAAGATGGCCACCGGTGAGGAGTCCGACGACGAGACCCTGGGCGGCGCCGAGATGCATGCCCGCACGTCCGGTCTCGCCGACTACTTCGCGGTCGACGAGCAGGACGCCATCCGGATCGGGCGCAGCATCGTCAAACGCCTGAACTGGAAGAAGCAGGGACCGGCGCCCCGGGCCGAGGTGATCGAACCGCTCGAGGACCCCGAGGAACTGCTCGGCATCGTTCCCGCCGACCTCAAGATCCCGTTCGACCCGCGCGAGGTGATCGCCCGCATCGTCGACGGCTCCGACTTCGACGAGTTCAAGCCGATGTACGGATCGTCCCTCGTCACCGGCTGGGCCGAGCTGCACGGGTATCCGGTGGGCATCCTCGCCAATGCACGCGGCGTGCTGTTCAGCGAGGAATCGCAGAAGGCCACCCAGTTCATCCAGCTGGCGAACCGCTCGAACACCCCACTGCTGTTCCTGCACAACACGACCGGCTACATGGTCGGCAAGGAGTACGAGGAGGGCGGGATGATCAAGCACGGGTCGATGATGATCAACGCCGTCTCCAACTCCACCGTCCCGCACATCTCGATCCTGCTCGGCGCGTCGTACGGCGCCGGCCACTACGGCATGTGCGGCCGCGCGTTCGACCCCCGCTTCCTGTTCGCCTGGCCCAGTTCCAAGTCCGCCGTGATGGGCGGCGCGCAGCTGGCCGGTGTCATCTCCATCGTCAGCCGCGCCTCCGCCGAGGCCCGCGGGCAGGCCTTCGACGAGGAGGCCGACGCCGGCATGCGCGCCATGATCGAGAACCAGATCGAGGCCGAATCGGTGCCGATGTTCCTGTCCGGTCGCCTCTACGACGACGGCGTCATCGACCCGCGCGACACCCGAACCGTGGTGGGAATGTGCCTGTCGGCCATTGCCAACGCCCCGATCGAAGGCGCCGCGAACTTCGGCGTCTTCCGGATGTGAGGCCCGACATGATCCAGTCCGTATTGGTCGCCAACCGCGGTGAGATCGCCCGCCGCGTCTTCGCCACCTGCCGCCGGGCAGGCATCGGGACCGTCGCGGTGTTCTCGGACGCCGACGCACTCGGCCCGCACGTCACCGAGGCCGACGCCGCGGTCCGGCTGCCCGGCAACAGTCCCGGTGACACCTACCTGCGCGGTGACCTCGTCATCGAGGCGGCGCTGCTCGCCGGTGCCGACGCCGTCCACCCCGGCTACGGGTTCCTGTCCGAGAACGCGGCTTTCGCGCGTGCCGTCCACGACGCGGGACTGACGTGGATCGGACCGCCCGCGCCCGCCATCGAGATGATGGGCTCCAAGGTGGAGTCCAAGAAGCTGATGGCGGCCGCCGGGGTCCCGGTGCTCGCCGAACTCGACCCGGACGCCGTCACCGAAGCCGATCTGCCGGTCCTCGTCAAGGCGTCCGCGGGCGGCGGCGGGCGCGGCATGCGCGTGGTGCGGGCACTCGCGGACCTGCCCGAGCAGCTGGAAGGCGCCCGGCGCGAAGCGCAATCGGCGTTCGGTGACCCGACCGTGTTCTGCGAGCGGTATCTGGAGACGGGCAGGCACATCGAGGTCCAGGTGATGGCCGACCGGCACGGAACCGTCTGGGCGGTGGGGGAGCGGGAATGCTCCATCCAGCGCCGGCACCAGAAGGTCGTGGAAGAGGCGCCGTCGCCACTGGTCGAGGCCGTCCCCGGGATGCGTGAGCGGCTGTTCGAGGCCGCCCGGCTCGCCGCGAAGGCCATCGACTACGAGGGGGCGGGAACGGTCGAGTTCCTGGCCGACCATGCGGGCGACTTCTACTTCCTCGAGATGAACACCCGCCTGCAGGTGGAGCACCCCGTCACCGAATGCACCACCGGCCTCGACCTCGTGGACCTGCAACTGCAGGTGGCGTCGGGGCTGGCACTCGACGCCGATTCGCCCGCCGTGTCCGGTCACTCCATCGAGGTCCGGTTGTACGCGGAGGATCCCGCGCAGGACTGGCAGCCGCAGAGCGGTCCCGTCCACCACTTCGAATTGCCGGGCAATGCGGTCGAATTCGACGTCCTCCGCTCCCCGGGAATCCGGCTGGACTCGGGAGTGGTCGACGGATCGGCCGTCGGCGTGCACTACGACCCGATGCTCGCGAAGGTCATCTCGTTCGCGCCCACCAGGACGCAGGCAGCGACCCGGCTTGCGACGGCGCTGGGCCGCGCGCAGATCCACGGTCTGCGCACCAACCGCGACCTCCTGGTCAACGTGCTCCGCCACCCGGCATTCCTCGCCGGCGACACGGACACCGCCTTCTTCGACACCCACGGCCTGGACGTGCTGTCGTTGCCGCTGGCCTCGGCGGAGACCGAGCGACTGTCGGCGCTTGCCGCCGCGCTCGCCGACGCCGCGCACAACCGCGACGTCGCGACGGTGAATCCCTCGCTGCCGAGCGGATGGCGGAACCTTCCCTCCGCGCCGCAGAGCAAGACGTTCACCGGCACCGGCGGCGACCTCGAGATCCGGTACCTGCACACCCGGTACGGGCTGAAGGCCGAGGGCTTCGACGACGTCGCACTCGTGTCGGCGACGGCCCGGCACGTCGCGCTCGATGTGGCGGGGCTGCGCCGCTCGTTCGCGGTGTCCCGGTACGGGAACGACGTCTTCGTCGATTCCGCACTCGGCCCGGTGACCCTGCACGCCGCACCGCGATTCACCGATCCGAGCGCCGTCGTCGCCGAGGGGTCGCTGCTCGCGCCGATGCCGGGTTCGGTCATCCGCGTCGGGGCCGAGGCCGGTGATGCGGTGACCGCCGGTCAGCCGATCGTCTGGCTCGAGGCGATGAAGATGGAACACACGATCAAGGCGCCGGCATCCGGTGTCCTCACCGAACTTTCCGTGACCGCCGGTCAGCAGGTCGACGTGGGAACCGTCCTGGCAGTGGTCGAAGCATCGCACTCAGAGGGAGAATCATGAGCTTCATCGAGACCGAAGAACAGACGGAACTCCGTGCCTCCGTGTCGAGGCTCGGAGAACGCTTCAACTACGTCGACTACGTGCTGCCCCGGGCGCGGCGCGGCGAACCGCTCACCGAATTGTGGAACGAGGCAGGCAAACTCGGATTCCTCGGCGTCAACCTCCCCGAGGCATACGGGGGCGGCGGCGCGGGCATCTACGAACTGGCCCTCGTCCAGGAAGAACTCGCCGCCCACGGCGCCGGCCTGCTGCTGGTGGTCGTCTCGCCCGCCATCTGCGGCACGATCATCGGCAAGTACGGCACCGAGGAACAGAAGCAGACGTGGCTTCCCGGACTCGCCGACGGTTCGAAGATCATGGCGTTCGGCATCACCGAGGCCGACGCGGGGTCGAACTCGCACCAGATCACGACCACCGCGCGCAAGGACGGTGAGGACTGGCTGCTGTCGGGGAACAAGATCTACATCTCCGGGGTCGACCAGGCGGACGCCGTCCTGATCGTCGCGCGGACCGAGGACTCGAAGACCGGCAAGCTGAAGCCGGCGCTGTTCATCGTCCCCACCGACGCCGAGAACTTCGTGAAGACGCCGATGGAAATGGACATCGTCGAGCCCGACCACCAGTTCATGCTGTTCCTCGACGACGTCCGGTTGCCCGCCGACGCACTCGTCGGTGAGGCCGACGCGGCCCTGATGCAGCTGTTCGCGGGTCTCAATCCCGAACGCATCCTCGGTGCGGCGATGGCGATCGGCATGGGCCGGTACGCGCTGGACGCCGCGGTCCGGTTCGCGAAGGAGCGCACGGTGTGGAAGGAGCCGATCGGCGCGCACCAGGGCATCTCGCATCCGCTGGCTCAGATCAAGATCGAACTCGAACTCGCCAAGCTGATGATGCAGAAGGCCGCGGTCCTCTACGACAGCGGCGACGACTTCGGTGCCGCCGAGGCCGCCAACATGGCCAAGTACGCCGCCGCCGAGGCCAGCATCAAGGCGCTCGACCAGGCCGTGCAGACGCACGGCGGCGCGGGCCTGACCAAGGAATACGGTCTCGCGGCGATGCTCGGGGCGGCGCGCATCGCCCGCGTCGCCCCGGTGAGCCGGGAAATGATCCTGAACTTCGTCTCCCAGCACTCGCTGGGGTTGCCGAAGTCGTACTGATGTCGAACGGACAGCCCATGACCGATGTGGAAGCCGACCGGTACGTCCGGTACGAGGTGAACCGGGGGTTCGCCACCCTCACCCTCGACTCGCCGCACAACAGGAACGCGATCACCGGCAGGCTCGTGGACGAACTGCTGCAGGGATTGCGGGACGCCGCCGCGGACAACGACGTCCGCGGCGTCGTCCTCACCCACACCGGCGGCACGTTCTGCGCCGGGGCGGACTTGAGCGAGGCGTCCGGAGACGTCGGGTCGCGCACCCGGCAGATGGCCGAACTGCTACGGGCCATCGTGGAACTGCCGAAACCGGTGATCGCCCGGATCGACGGTCACGTCCGGGCCGGGGGGATGGGCCTCGTCGGGGCGTGCGACCTCGCCGTCGCCGGTCCGCGCAGCACGTTCGCACTCACCGAGGTCCGGCTCGGACTCGCGGCGTCGATCATCTCCCTGACGGTGCTGCCCCGGATCGATTCGCGCGCCGCGAGCCGCTACCTGCTGACGGGCGAGAAGTTCGGGGCCCACGAGGCGGAGGCGATCGGGCTGATCAGTGAGTCCGCCGAGGACCCCGCGGACACCGTCGAGGAACTGCTGGACCAGTTGCGGCAGGCGTCGCCGCAGGGTCTGGCCGAATCGAAGACGTTGACGACGCGCGCTGTTCTCGCCGACTTCGACCGCTACACCGACGAGCTGACCGCCCAGTCGGCGAGGCTGTTCGAATCCGAGGAGGCACGGGAAGGCATGATGGCGTTTCTGCAGAAGCGGCCGCCGAGATGGGCCTCCGGCCCCGTGCGTGGTTGACGAGTCTCTGGACTCGTCAACCACGCACGGGCGCGCAGCGCGACGAGAGGAAGTGACACATGACCCGCGAACCGAAGCAGGACCGTAGCCGGGTCACGCGCGGGCACCTCCTCGAGGTCACCATCGACTGCCTCGCCGAACTGGGCTGGGGCGCGACGACGGTGAGCCTCGTCGCCCAGCGCGCCGGCGTGTCCCGCGGCGCCACCCAGCACCATTTCCCGACCCGCGAAGACCTCATCACCGCGGCGCTCGAGGTCATGTTCGACGCCCGGATGGAGCAGGCCCGGCGCGAGGCCACCGACCTGCCGACCGGGGAGGGACGCACCGAGGCAGTGGTGTCGCGGCTCGTCGACTACTACACCGGCACCCTGTTCAAGGCGGCGCTGCAGGTGTGGACGGCGGCCGCCGCCGACCCCGAACTCCGTGCCCGCATCGTGCCGCTCGAGGAACGGTTCGGCCGGGTCGCGCACCGCACGGCCGTCGAACACCTCGGGTTCGACGACACCGATCCGGTGGCGCACCGGCTCGTCCAGGCCACCCTCGATCTCGCCCGCGGACTCGGTCTGGCCGACGTGCTCACGGACGACTCGAAGAGGCGCGCGGACATCGTGCGGCAATGGGCGGCGCAGTTGGACGAGGCCCTACCGCGGTGCGGTAAGTCTGCCCTGCCGCGGTGCGGTAAATCCGCCGAGCCGAGGAACGTCGACGTGGCCGTTCTCGACTGACCGGGCAAAGATCGCGGGGATCGGTAGAGTCACCGACCATGGGCCGGAAATGGGGAGCGCTCGTCCTGATCATCGTCGCGGCCGGTCTGGCCGGCTGTGGGGGAGACGGAGACGATTCCGGTAGCGCACCCGCCGCGCAGAGTCTTCCGCAGGTCACCGATCCGGGCCCGTTCTTCGGCCAGTGCGGTTCGGTCACCGACGACGAGGTGGCGAAGGCGTTCGGAATGCCGCCCTTCACCGGGGTGACGCGCAATTCCGTCGGCTGCGAATGGGAAACCGCGGGAATAGGCGGTCCCAGTGTCACGTTCTCCTGGTACCGCGGCAGTCCGATCGGGCGCGAGCGGGCGGGTTCCGAGCTGATCGGCAGGCCGGCCACCGACATCGACATCCAGGGACATCCCGGCTTCATCGCATCGTCTGAAGGAATTCTGTGTGAACTCGGCGTGGAATTCGGCGGTGACTTCGTGCACTGGTCGGTGATGTATGCGGACGCGCAACCCGCGGCGGACCCGTGCAAGGTGGCGCGCGACCTCGCCGAACTCAGCGTGTCGAGGGCCAAGTGAGCGGGGGAGTGATGAGCAGTCGGACGTGGCGCGCCGTGCGGGTGCTGACCGCGGCCACCGTGGTCGGGCTGATCGCGGGGTGCGGGTCGACGATCGAGGGCTCACCGAGGGCGGAGGGTGCTTCCTCCTCGGGGGACACCGAACAGTTCACGGCCTTGCTCGAGGAGTGCAACGCGGTCGCCGACGAACAGATCGCGCAGACCGTCGGAGCGGACGCCATCGAACGGGGCTTCTTCGGCGCGATCTGCCGCTGGGACGCGGTCGGGGCCAATGGTCCCGTGAAGGTGACGTTCAACTGGTTCGAGACGGGTTCCCTCGATACGGAGAAGTCGACCGCGGAGAAGCTCGGCTACACGGTGGAAGCGTCCACCATCCAGGGGCGCAGGGCCGTCGTGATGCGTCCGCCCGGCGATCCGGGGGCGTGCGGAGTGACGGTCGGGTCGCCCTCCGCTGGGGTCGTCGGCTGGTGGGTACAGTTCCAGACGGGGGCGGCAGACCCGTGCCAGGCGGCATCGACGCTTGCGGATCTGACGCTCAATCTGAGTAGTTGATGTTCCCGTGCCCGTACCGACAGCTCCGAGCAGTACCCCACATCGCAGGTCAGCCCTTATCATTGTCCGCCCACTTTGACCTTCCGGCGCGCCGCCGGGTATCGTTGTGGGTCGTGTCCGGCATGCCCGGGCCGATCTGTGTGCCTAGCGAGGTATTGCCGTGCGCGCGTTCGTGCAGATTTCTGCATGGAACGAGCATCCGGCTGCCTGTGTGGGGGTATGCGACACACCCGACCTCGGGTGCAGCTCGAGGGGCGGGTGAGGGGCAGCAGCTCTCTTGCCCCAACTGCTAGATCCCTAATTTCAGAACAGCCAAGGTTGCTTGTCCAGAGCAGTCTGTTCAACACGAAGAAAGCCGGTAAATGCCAACCATCAACCAGCTGGTCCGCAAGGGCCGCCGCGACAAGACCGCGAAGGTCAAGACGGCAGCCCTCAAGGGCAGCCCGCAGCGTCGTGGCGTGTGCACCCGCGTGTACACCACCACCCCGAAGAAGCCGAACTCGGCGCTCCGTAAGGTCGCGCGTGTGCGCTTGACCAGCTCCGTCGAGGTCACCGCTTACATCCCGGGCGAGGGCCACAACCTGCAGGAGCACTCGATGGTGCTCGTCCGCGGTGGTCGTGTGA